>JADGPL010000027.1 GCA_017882455.1 Solirubrobacteraceae bacterium
CGATCTCGTCCAAGGCGCTAAGACCGTCCCGACCAAGGCGCAGAGACAGAGGGTGGGGGGCAGATGCCATGGCGCAAGTGTAGCGCGAAATACACTACATGCCGTGGGTGCTGTACAAGCCAAAGCGCTGCTCGTGTAGTTCGCGGATGCGCTGCCAAGCCGGGTCAGAGTTCAACTTGGCGCCCGCCATCCCCGTCTTGCGTGGAAGGCGGAGCCATTCGTGGCTCCATGGCGCCAAACCGTCGACGACGCCGCAAAGGGCTGTTTGAGCGAAGTTCAAACAGCTGGGGTGCGGGCGCCGGGACCGCCGCTCTCGCTCTGCGGAGGCGCGCTCGCTGTTCCTCGGAAGCGGAAGCGCGGTCGAAGTGCCGCAGGGGCGTCGGTTGGCCCCCCGGCGTCCGAGCTGGCCTCGGCATATCTGATTGATCCAGCTCCGGTGGACCAGTAGCTGCGCTGCTCATTCACCTCGGCCTCGAAGCACTCGACATCGTCAACCTACGCGTCGGGGGGTTCGACAGCGCCACGCCCGGCTCGATCGCCGAGCCGTTCACCGCGCTCGCGGAGATGCAGCAGGAAGGACTGATCAAGCATCTCGGCATCAGCACCGTCTCCGCGGAGCAGATCGCCGAGGCCCGGTCGATCGCGCCGATCGTGTGCGTGCAGAACTTCTACAACCTCGCCCACCGGGTCGACGACGAGCTGATCGAGTCCCTTGCCGCACAGGACATCGCCTACGTGCCCTACTTCCCGCTCGGCGGCTTCACCCCACTGCAGTCCGACGCACTCGAATCGGTCGCCACCCGTCTGGACACCACACCGATGGCCGTCGCGCTGGCCTGGCTGCCACAGCGCTCCCCGAACGTCCTGCTGATCCCCGGCACCTCATCCGTCGCGCACCTGCGCGACAACATCAACGGCGCTGAGCTCGCCCTCTCCGAGGACGAGCTCACCGAGCTGAACAGCATTGGCTGACCGCACGACCATCGCGCAACCGATGGTCGAGCCGTACCCGGCACACGCGGAAAGGGGGCGCCCCCGAGGCGAACCGTTCGCGGTGTAGGCCGTGTCACGACTACGCAGCGGGTGGCTGGTCGATGCGCACCAGGTTGCCGGACGGGTCACGCACGGCGCAGTCTCGCGTGCCCCACGGCTGGTCGGTCGGCTCCTGCACGATCTCGGCGCCCGAGGCGCGTAGCTTCTCGAAGGTGGCGTCGAGGTCGTCGGTGTGGAAGTGGACGCCATTGAGGGCGCCCTTGGCGAGAAGGGCGGCGAGCGCGTCGCCGTCGGCGGGGCTGCCGGCCAGGTAGTTCGTGAGGACGATCGCGACGCCGGGCTGGGAGGCGGCGCCGACGGTGATCCAGCGGAAGTCTTCGCGGGCGACGTCGTTGCGCAGTTCGAGGCCGAGTGTGTCGCGGTAGAAGGCCAGCGCGAGGTCGGGGTCATGGACTAGGACGAAGCATTGGGAAAGAGTCAGGTTCATTCCCCCAACCCTAGGGAGCCAGGGCCCCGCGCGTTTCTTCGATCCTGCTCGGCTTGCGGCTCGGGCGGGTGAGGTCCTTGGCGATGCAGCCCGGCACGCTCGCGAGCGCGCTGTGGTCACGGGCCCGGTAGGCCGTCGGCGTCTCGCCCACCAGCTGGGTGAAGCGGGCGCTGAACGAGCCGAGCGACGTACACCCGACCGCAATGCAGACTTCGGTGACCGACACTTCGCCGCGGCGCAGCAGCGCCTTCGCCCGCTCGATTCGCCGCGTCGCGGGCGCGGCGCAGGTGCGCGAGGTTGGCGAGCTCCTCCGGCGTCACGATGCCAGTGTAGGAGCGTGCCCGGGGTCCCCACCTGATTCCGGAGCGGGTGTGCGAGGATACTCAAGTGACGGGCGAGCGACAACAGGCGACAACAACCATGGAGAAGAGGAAGAGCGGCTCGAAAGAGGGAAAAGGAGGCGACTCTCCCTCTCAGCTGATAGATGCGAGAATCAAGGAGCTGGGTGATTGGCGAGGCGAGATGCTCGCTCGGGTCCGGATTCTCATCAGGCAGGCCGACCCCGAAGTGGTCGAGGAGTGGAAGTGGAGGGGGGTTCCGGTGTGGTCGCACGCCGGAATGATCTGCACCGGTGAGACGTACAAGAGTGTCGTGAAGATGACCTTCGCCAAGGGCGCCTCGTTGGAGGACCCTTCAGGCCTCTTCAACTCCAGCCTCGAAGGCAACACCAGGCGTGCCATCGATTTCCATGAGGGCGAGAAGATTGATGAAAAGGCGTTGAAGGCGCTCATTCGCGCCGCCGTGGCACTGAACGCGTCCTCAGCCGGCCAGCGGCCGGGGACGAGAGCGTAGAGACGCGGGGTGAATCGGGTGAGCGAGAGCGTGGTGGGAGAAGGAACGCAGCAGAACCCCTGGGTGCTGAAAACGCCTCCCGGTACATCCGAGTATTCGATGTACCGCGATGAGGAGAGCGCCACCATCGTATGTGTGGTGGGCAAGACCAAGCTGGGTTATCAGCTGCGTGCGATCGAGGATCTGCACGCGATGCTCGAGGCGCACGGAGACTGGATGGCGCTGGGCAGCGCTGACGAGCAGAAGGCCGCCACAGAGGGCACCGTGGAGGCGTGGGCGCGCTCGCCGTCGAACCCGGTCGGCGGTTGGTATGGGACCAAGAAGGGCCTGCGCGGGCGTTTTGGCATGTACATGCCGCCCCTGCTCGAGGCACTCGGGCTGGCAGAGCTCGAGCACAATCCCCGCAACAACCGCACGCGCGCCATCTAGCCGGGTCCTCGCTCGCTCGCGCGCAGCGAGGCCGCCGCGCCGGCGGCGAGCGCGAGCCGCGAGCGCGAGGTAGAGCGCCGCCGGAGCTCAGATGGGCGTCTGTGAGACGCCCGCCACGACATAGCCCACCACGGTGCGGGCGAAGCGGTCGGTGAGCGGAGCATGGCCGTGCAGAAGACGCTGGTAGAAGGCGCCATAGAGGAGGTCGAGGGCG
Source organism: Solirubrobacteraceae bacterium (assembly GCA_017882455.1). Taxonomy (GTDB): domain Bacteria; phylum Actinomycetota; class Thermoleophilia; order Solirubrobacterales; family Solirubrobacteraceae; genus Palsa-744. The sequence goes on from JADGPL010000027.1 coordinate 2,976, forward strand.
CTCTCCACATCAGTGCGCTTCGCGATCTCACCGCGCTCGATCGCGCGAGCGAAGATCTCTCGCGCCTGGTCGCGGCGGGGCTCGACGAAGCGGGCGCGGTACTCCTCGGCGAAGCCGGGGTCGCTCTGCGCTCTGGCGAGCAGGCCCGCGATCACGCGCCCGTAGGGCCTTGCGCCGAGCTGGCGGGCCCAGGGTCTGATCAACGCCAGCAGATCGCCGGCGAGCGCGCCCGTGTCCGAGCTGGCCGGTCGCTGGGCATCCCATTCCGCGAAGAGCACCTCGAGCGCGAGCAGCTCCTTGGAAGGCCACCAGCGGTAGATGGTGGCCTTGCTCGTGCCCGCGCGCTCGGCCACCGCATCCATGCTCGTCGAGTCCAGCCCGCCGTCCAGCAGCAGCTCGCTCGCGGCCGCGAGGATCGCTTTGCGCGAGCGCTCGCTGCGCGGACGCCCCCGGCGTGGCGCCTCCTGCAGAGCCTCGGTGTCGGACACCTACTCTGCCTCGAGCTCCGCCACGTCCTGCTCGTCGAGGTCCAGCGCTGCTCCGTCCAGCAGCTCGTCGACCTGCTCTGCCCGGCGCAGGCCGACGATCGCGCCGTGCACCGCCGGATTGTGCAGTGCCCACGCGATCGCCACAGCGCCGGGGGAGACCCCCAGGCGCTCGGCCACGGCGCGCACGCGCTCGGCTGCCGCGAGGTGCTCTGTGAGCTTGGGCTCGCGAAAGCGCTCGTCGTCGTGGCGCCAATCGTTGGCCGGCAGGCTCGCGATGCGCTCGCGCGTCATCTTGCCGGTGAGCAGCCCCGAGCCCATCGGCGAGTAGACGATAACGCCGATCCCCTCGCTCGCAGCGAAGGGAAGGATGTCCGTCTCGACCCCACGTTCGATCAGCGAGTAGGGCGGTTGCAGAGTCTCGACGGGGGCGATCGAGGAGATCCGGCGTATCTGCTCCGCGCTGAAGTTCGAGACGCCGATGTGTCGCACGAGCCCCTGCTCCTTGAGCTCGCTCATCGCCGACCAGCCCTCCTCGACGTCCTGCGCCGGGACCGGCCAGTGAATCTGATAGAGGTCGATCGCGTCCACGCCGAGGCGGGCGAGGCTGGCCTCGGCCTCGCGGTGGATCGAGTCGCGCTCGAGGCTGTGGAGCACCTCTCGCCCGGGCCCCTCGAGCAGCGAGCACTTCGTGAACACGAGGGGTCGCTCCCGTATGCCCTCCAGTGCTCGGCCCACGACCTCCTCGGAGCGCCCGAAGCCGTAGGCGGCCGCCGTGTCTATCCAGTTGACGCCGAGCTCGAGCGCGCGGTGGATCGCGGCGATCGACTCCTCGTCCTCCTGCGGCCCCCAGCCGAACTTCCAGTCTCCGCCCCCAATCGCCCAGGCGCCGAAGCCGACGCGGGTGATGTCGAGCCCGGTGGAGCCGAGCTCGGTGGTTGCAAGCTGCGTCCTGTTCATGGTCTTCCTCCTGTCGCGCGCCCTGTCGGGCTGTCTCGGTGGTCCCGAGCATATCGAAACGAGCCGGCTCGTTTCGGTATATACCTGGAGTGCGACCCCGATCCGGGATCTGCCGGCATCGGGCTGGGGATTGGGCAACTCGCTGCTCGTCCCGCTCGCTCACGCCGCCAAGCTGCGCTGAGCGCCCGATCGGCGAGCGGACGCCTCCCAGCCGCCTACGCGCCGACGCAGGCGGGATCAGGGCACAGGGGCGAAGAGACACGTACGACGGTGCTCGCTTCGCTGAGCGGACGGCTGGTCCAGGCCAGCGTCCACGGGGCGATCGAGTTGCCCGGCCAACGGCTGGCGAGGTTGAGCACGGGCAGTGCGGTGAACACGTGTTCGTTCGGAGAGACCTGCTCGGGCGCTCCGAACCCACCGCTCGTGCCGCGCAGCGCAGCGAACAGGGAGCCGCCGAAGTAGGAGGGCGGTTCGTCTCGAATCCAGCTCACGATCGTCCCGCTCGGTCCGGCGGCCGCGGCCACTTCGCCGGCCTGCTCGTCCGCTGGCGAGATCGTCTGCGGCGCTGAGAAGCCGAGACCGCGAGGGGAGGCGACCCTGACGGCGGCCGGGGTCAGCGCCGAGCCCTGCTGTGGTGGCGCCCCGCGGGCGAGGAAGATCACCATCGGCGCCTGGGCGCCCACCGGGAGGACGATCGGGGCAAGGCCCCTGGCGCCTGCGGGGCCCACCAGTCCTGTGGCGTCGCGCTCGAGCAGCTGTGCGCGGCGGAAGTGCGACGCGCCCGCCGGCTGCACGGCGACCCGCGTGAAGCCGGGGTCGGAGCAGCCACCCTCGCAGAGCTGGGTCTCATACCAGGCCACGAGCACGTTGCCCGAGCCGGCGATGAACGGTGTCAGGTCGTTCTCGTTGCCACCAGCAGCCGGGCCGAGGTTCTGCAGCGGCCCCCACTGCTGGCCGTGACGGCGCACCCGCGCGAGCAGGCTTCCCCATTTGTTCGGGAACGTCACGACCATGTCGCCGTTGCTCCCGACAGCGGCGCTCACCTGCTCGGCCTGGGCGCGACCGGCCATGACCTGCGGACGGCCGAAGCTTCCGCCGGGCAGGCGAATGCTGGCCCACACCACGCGGTGCCGGTGGGCGTCGATGGCAATCCACGCGAGCAGGAGCGCTCCCCGCGCGTTGCCGGCAAGGCTCGGCTGTCCCCAGCCCACCGTGGCGCCCCTGATCTGCAGCGGTGAGCCGAAGCGGCCATTGGTCGTGCCCAGGGCGACCTCTGGCTTCTCCGTGCTCGTGCTCTTGCTCGTACGTGTCAGCAGCAGGTGCGCCAGGTGCCCGCCGCCCAGGTTCACGATCGGGTTGGACGCATCGCTGGCCGGCAGCGGCTGTTCGCGTCCGAACGCTCCACCCGCCGGCGCGAGCGCGTAGTGCGCGCTCGGAGGACCGAAGATGCCCCGGGGGAGCATGAGGTCCCAGGACGTCCAGCTCAGCATCTCCCCGCCGGGGCCGGACGCGAGTTGCACGTCGCCGATCTGGCTGTGGGGCGCCGACACGGTCGCCGGCGCCGACCATGCCGCGCCGGCTGGCGGCGCAAGCGTGGCCGCGAAGATGGCTCCGACCGCGAGCACGGTGGCGAGCTGCCCGGCTGGCGCGAATGGCCTCATGGCGCCAAGCTATCCCCCGGAGGCGCCTCGCCACCTCCGGGCTAAGGACGGGCGCCCGCCGAGGACGACTACGTAGACCGGACCGCGCCTTCCCGTGCCGGTCCCGTCAAGCTCGACGGGCGTCGAGCAGCGCCATGCTCACTCGCAGCCCTGCTCGGCTTCCTCGGCGGCTGCCGGGCAGTCGGCCGCAGCCGCGGCGGCGCAGTCCACGACATGGCTCGTGGTCGCCTGCTGAAGCAGGCTGTAGAGCAGCTCCCGCTGCTCGGCGTCGAGCGCACTCAACACCTCGTCCTCGGCTGCGGCCAGGGCGGACTCCGCCTCGGCCAGTCGTGCAGCTCCCTCATCGGTCAGCTCGACGATGTGGCGGCGCCTGTCCTCGCTGGAGCGCCTGCGCAGGATCAGATGCTCGCTCTCGAGTTCGTTGAGCAGCCCGATCAGATTGGTGCGGTCGGTGCGCAGCGCCGAGGCCAGCGTCTGCTGGGTCGGGCTGCCATGGTCGCGCAGCACGGTCAGCGCCACCAGATGGCGGGGACGCAGGCCGAGGGGCGCGAGCGCGGACTCGGCCCGCAGCCGTGTCAGACGGGCGAGGTGGTCGAGCAGGGCCGAGGATCGATGGCGATTGGCGGTTGTGGCCATGAACACAAGTCTATGACACCCGACAACTATGTCGTGTGCTACAACTAGTTTAGGAATCACAACCGAGTTGCAAAGTACGACATCTACTATGGCTCATCTGCTGCACATCGACTCATCGATCAAGGGCGACGCCTCTGTCAGCCGCTCGCTGACGGCGCGTGCGGCGGATGTATGGCGCACGGCTCATCCGGGCGGCACCGTGACCTACAGGGACTTCGGGGTCGATCCGCTCCCCCACCTCGACGCCGCGACGGGGCTCGCCCGGATGGTGCCCGGCGACCAGCACACGCCGGCGCAGGCCGCTTCATGGGAGCTCACCAAGCAGCTGGTGGGCGAGGTGCTCGAGGCGGACACGATCCTGCTCGGGCTGCCCCTGTACAACTTCGGGCCTCCCAGCACGGTGAAGGCGTGGGTCGATCACCTGATCGCTCCGGGACTCTCGACGGACCCGGAGACCCAGACAGGACTGCTCGGCGGGCGCGAGCTGCTGGTCCTGGCATCGCGCGGCGGCGGCTACCTACCCGGCACCCCCCGCGAGGGATGGGACCACGCCGAACCGTGGTTGCCGCACGCATTGAGCACGATCGGCCTGGAGCCGCGCTTCATCACCGCCGAACTGACGCTCGCGGACACCGTGCCGCAGATGGCAGAGCTGCGAGGGCTGGCGGCCGAGAGCCTGGCTGCCGCCGAGCGCGAGATCGACGCTCTGTGGGCGCCGGTGGCGGCATAGCCCGCCACGTCGGCCGGCTCGCGTCGTGACGCAGCGGAGAAACCCGCACAGCCCGAGCGGGGCTCTACCGATGCTCCGGACCCGCTCGGGCGCCAGGCTCTTGGCTTTGGCAGCCTTCAGAAGGGAGCCTTGATGTCTTCGGCTGACCGGGATGGGCAGATTTCCCCAGATGGCGAGTGGTCGGTCGATCCGTCGCGCTCGAGCGTCACCTTCGCGCTCAAGCACATGCTGATGGCGACGGTGAGGGGCAGCTTCGATGACTTCGAGGGCACGCTGGCGATCGCGTCCGGCACGGGACAGGCCGAGGGACGGGTGCGGGCCGCGTCGGTCGAGACGGGGGACTCGGTGCGCGATGAGCACCTGCGGAGCTCCCCCGACTTCTTCGACGTGGAGCGATACCCCTACATCGAGTTCAGCTCGACCCGGATCGAGCAGCTGCCAGACGGAAGCCTGCGCATCGTCGGCGCTATCAGCATGCGTGGGACGACGCATGAGATCGAGCTGTCGGCGCGCCTCGAGAAGCGAGCTCGCGAGGACGCTGCCGGTGAGCGGATGACACTCGAGCTGCACGGCGAGCTCGACCGTCGCGACTTCGGCCTCAGCTGGAACCAGGGCCTGGACGCGGGCGGTGTGCTCCTCGGCAACAAGGTCAAGGTCGCCCTGAGCATCTCTGCGATCAGCAGCGAGGCAGCGCTGGCCGTGCCTCCAGCTCCCTAGCCGCGGCGGCGGGAGACCGCGACGCGCGCTCGCGCCGTCTAAGGTTCTTCAGTTGTTAGGTGTCAAATCCGGCCGACTGGCCCCACTAGGAAAGGAATCGAATGCCGCGGATCCTGCTCGACGCGACCGAGATCGACGTGTCCGAGGACGTGGAGGAGATCCTGAACCGGATCGTCAATTCGCGCGACGGGCTGCGGCTGGGAAGCGGCGCCATCATCGCGCCCGCCGGCTGGGTCAACCTCACTGCCATGGTGACCGGCGAGGCGCTGTACGTGCAGGTGGCGCGGATCGGATACGTCCGCGGCGACTGAGGCGGTTCAGCCCTCCGGGCTCTCCGGGGCGGCCACCGCGAAGACGATGTGCCGCCGCGCCACCGTGAGGTAGGCGTGCAGTTCGAGTGGGCCGCCCTCGAGCGGCGCCACGGTCACGTCGGTGAGCGTGATGAAGTCGCGCTCGGAAGCGTTCAGCACGTCTGAGACGCGGCTGCGATACCCGTCGCGGGCGAGTGTCAGCACGCCCTCGATGCGGTGGCGCTCGGTCTCGATCCTGATCCGCTCTCTGCGGTGGTCCATGCCCGGCTGGTCGGCCTCGGCGAAGGGCTCGCTGTCGCTCATCGGCTCATTATCGTTCAGCGGGCCACCGTGTAGGTCCTCGTGACCATCGTGCGCCGCCCCGTGGGGCCCGCGGCGACGATCGTCACGCTCGCGCGCATCGCCGTGTGGCCTCCCAGCTCGCGGCGCAGCCGGCGCAGAGCGGCCGGTCCCACGCGCAGGCGCACATGGCCGCTGCGGGTCGGCGGCAGGCCCCGCGCGGAGGCGATCAGCGGGGCTCCTCGCCCGCGTCCGATCGGCGCGAGCGTGCCCGAGACGAGTACCTTGCACCCTCGTTGGCAGCCGATGGACAGGGCCAGGGCGCGTCGGGCGAGCACGCCGCCGCTATGCGGGAGGCTCACCCTCAGCACGGGTGCCACGTCGAGCGGAGGCGGCCACGATCCGGCCGCGATGCAGCCGCTGCCGTTGGGCGAGATCATGTTGAAGCGCTCCACGCGGTTGTTGTCGGTGTCGGCCACATACACCTCGCCCGCGCAATCGACAGCGATGGCGCTCGGCTGTGAGAAGTCGCCGATGCCCGGACCGCGCACGCCCCATCTGTAGAGGAAGTGGCCTTCCTGGTCGAAGACCTCGACGCGGTTGTTTTCGCTGTCGAGGACGTACACGTTCCCGCCCCCATCGACGGCCACTCCCGTGGGCGAGAGAAAGCGCCCGTCGGCGGTGCCCCGCGAGCCCCATTCGGTCAACACCGCGCCGTTGGGTGACAGCTTGACCACGCGGTTGTTGCCGGTGTCCGCCACGTAGGCGTTGCCGGCGCCATCGACCGCGACCGCGGCCGGATGGCTGAATTCGCCCGAGCCGCTCCCGGCCGCGCCGTCTCCGCCGCCTGCGCCCAGCTTGGCGCGCAGGGTCCCTTCGGGCCCGTAGACGAGCAGGCGGTTATGGGCTGTGTCGGCCACGTAGGTCTCGTCCGGGCCGTCGGCCACGGCCGTCGATCCTGCTCCGCTGAGCTGGGCTCCTCCGAGGTCGCCGGGGCCGCCCAGTTCGCCCAGGAACGTGCCGTCGCCCCACAGGTGGGCAAGTCGTGCGTTGGCGGTGTCGGCGACGTACACCGAGCCGCGGGGGTCGACCGCGATGCCGGCAGGCGCGTTGAATCCCGCAGCGTGTCCTCCCGCGGCGGTCCACTGTCCGAGGTAGGCGTCGCTACCTGGCGCGAAGAGCTCGATGCGATTGCCGACAGTGTCGGAGATCAGCAGCCTGCCGGTGGGGTCGATCGCCAGCCCGCGCGGAGCCGTGAGCTCGCCGGGGCCGCGGGCGGAGCTCCCGATCGTGCGCAGGTAGTTGCCGGCAGGGTCATACACCTCGACTCGATCGTTGGCCGTGTCGGCGACGTAGGCGTCGCCGGCGGGGTCGCTCGCGACCGCCCGGGGAAAGGCGAGCTGTCCCGGTTTGGAGCCAAAGCCGCCCCAGGCGCCGGCGAAGGCCAGCTGCGGGGTCAGCTTGACCACGCGGTGGTTGATGTCGTCGGCCACGTACACCTCGCCGGCCGCGTCCAGCGCGACGCCGTAGGGGTAGCCGAACTGGCCGGGGCCGGTGCCGTTCGTCCCGACCGCGGCCTCAAAGGCGCCTTCCGGGGCGAACTTCTCGATGCGGTGGTTGTCGTCGTCGCTGACGATCACCTCGCCTTCGTTGGCGGCCACCCCGCGGGGGTAGGAGAACTGGCCGAGCCCGCTGCCCTTTTCGCCCCATGCCATCGCTTCTGTGCCTTCGAGGTTGAAGCGCTCGATTCGGTTGTTGCCGCTGTCGGCCACATAGACGTAGTTGCCCGCCACCGCGATTCCGCCCCCCGGGGGCTGGGTGTAGTTCTGGGAGGAGCCGAAGGAGAACTCGCCGAGTTCCGAGCCGTGATGGCCCCACGATGTCAGGAAGTTCCCGTTTGGGTCGAACTTCTCGATGCGGTTGTGACTCGAGTCGACCACGTACACGTCCCCGGCCGCATCCGTGGCGAGCCCGGCGATCGGGCCGAACTGCCCGTGCCCGCCGCCGAAGGAGCCCCACTCGTTCTCGAACACGCCGCTCGCGCTGAACTTCTGGACCACGTAGCTGAGCTGATCGGCCACGTATACGTCGCCCTGCGTGTCCACGGCGACGGCCTCGGGGAAGCGCAGGACCCCCTCGGCGCGGTTGCCGATCACCTGGGCGGCCGCATACGGGCAGCTGTTCGCGCCGGGGCAGGGGGCGGCGGACGCCGCGGATGTGACGGTGGGGGTCAGGAGGGCGGCGGCAGCGAGGGCGACGGCGGCGAGGGCGCCGGTCGCGGCGCGCAGCGCCACGCGCAGCCCGCAGGTCAGCCGCAACCAAGGAGATGCGAGGAGGCCCATTGCTCGATAGGAACACCATCCAAAGCCACTCGGTGCGGTCGCTCTCCAGCGCTTCACGAGCTCATATGGTCATCGCAGCGGGTGTATAACCATGGTGATACACCCGCCGCGGCGGGTAAGGGGTTGCGCGGCGGCCAACCACACTCCACACTCCACACTCGAGCTTCTGAGCTGGCGCGCGGCGTGCATCGCGCCAGGGCTCAGCCGATCGGCTCGCGGTGGCGCGCCGCGGAGAGCCCGGCGCGGGCGGCCGGGGCCGGGCTGTGGCCCGCCCCGGTGGGGCGGTTGCGCTCGTCGCGCACGATGTACAGCGGCCGGTGCTTGACCTCGTCGTAGATGCGTCCCACGTACTCGCCGATCACGCCGAGGGCGATCAGCTGGATGCCTCCGAGCAGCAGGATCGCGATCGTGATCGAGCTGAAGCCGGGCAGATAGGAGTCGACGATCCGCAGCACGATCACGACGGGGATCGCGATGAAGGCGACGCCGGCCGAGAGCAGCCCCACATAGGTGGCGAGCTGCAGCGGCAGGTGCGAGAAGGACGCGATCGCGTCGAGGGAGAAGCGCAGCATCTTGCGCAACGTGTACTTCGTCTCGCCGGCATGGCGAGCGTCGCGCTGATATGAGATGGCGGTCTGGTTGAAGCCGACCCACACGGTCATGCCGCGCAGGAAGCGTGAGCGCTCGGTCATGGCCAGCAGCGCGTCCAGCGCGCGACGGTCGAGCAGCCGGAAGTCGCCGGAGTTGGGCTCGAGGTCAACCTGGGCGAGCTTGTTGAAGAGCTTGTAGAACCAGGACGCGGTGGCCAGCTTGAACGCGGTCTCCCCCTCCCGCTCCTTGCGCACGGCATAGACCACGTCGGCCCCCTGGCTCCAGCGGGCGATCATGTCGGGGATCAGCTCGGGCGGGTCCTGCAGGTCTGCGTCGATCATCGCCACCACGTCGCCCACGGCGTGCTCGAGGCCGGCCGTGAGGGCGGCCTGGTGGCCGAAGTTGCGCGACAGGTGGATCACCCGCACCCGCGGGTCGCCGGCGGCGGCGGCGTCGAGCAGCTCCGGCGTGCGGTCGCTGCTGCCGTCGTTGACCAGCACGAGCTCGAACTCGTAGTCGGCGAGCGCGGCGGTGGCGCGGCCGATGAACTGCTCGATCAGCTCCTCCTCGTCGTAGACCGGCGCCACGAGGCTGAGCAGGGTTGGTGTGCGAAGTGTTGTGTCCGACATGTCTCTGCCTTCCCGGCGGGCGCTGCCTGGAGGATCGCTGCTCACCATCTTCGATGAGAGCCTTAAGCCATTGCTCAATTTATCGTTCATCCTGTGTGTGGATGCATCCCGAGCACACAGAGCCGCCGGAGCGGAGCTCCATCGCACGGTCGTTGGCGCGCAAGCTGAGCGCGACGAACAGGCCGGTCCTCGTCCAGTTCGTCAAGTTCGGCATCGTGGGCGTGTCCAACACGCTGCTCACGTTCATCGTGTACACGCTGCTGCTGAAGGTGTTCGGCGTCTGGTACCTGGCGGCCTCCGCTCTCGGCTTCGCGGTGGGCGCCACCAACGGCTTTCTGCTGAACCGGCGCTGGACGTTCCGCGAGCACGTGGGCGACACGCTCACGCCGGTGCGCTGGGCTGTGGTGCAGGGCTGCGGCCTGGGGATCAACGAGGGGCTGCTCTACCTGCTCGTCCACGACGGACGAGTGGACAAGCTGCTCGCGCAGGCGCTGGCGACCGTCGTGGTCACCCTGAGCACCTTCTTCGCCAACCGCGCCTGGACGTTTCGCATGCAGCCGCCCGTGCCCGGTGAGATGACCGGCCTCTAACGGAAGACGGCCAGCAGCGAGAGCCCGGCCGGGATGCGCCCGCCGCGCTTGATCAACGCGGCCTCCAGCGCGAGCGGGCGCTCGAGCAGCCAGTTGAGCGGTTCGGGCGGAACCCACAGGTCGAGACTGGACTCGGTCGTCTTGGTGCTGACGCGGTCGAGCACGCGCAGCACGATCGCCACGGGCAGCAGCAGCGAGTTGAAGTAGGTGGTGCGCGCCTGGCGCCAGCCTGCCTGCTCGGCCACGCGCTGCAGCGAGCGGCGCGTGTAGCGGCGGTGGTGGTGGTTGATCTCGTCGTGGCCGCTCCACAGCCACTGATAGGCGGGCACGGTCACGAGCAGCGATCCGCCGGGGGCGACCGTCCGGCGCAGCTCACGCAGCGCCCCGAGGTCGTCCTCGAGGTGCTCGATCACGTCGAGGCTCACGGCCAGGTCGAAGCTGTCCTCGGCGAAGGGCATCTCGAGCACCGACCCGGCCACGACCTCGCCGGCGTCGCGCTGGCGAGCCAGGGCCACGCTGGTCTCGGAGAGCTCGATGCCGGTCACGGTCCCGCGGCGCGCCAGCTCGACCATGTTGCGACCGCTGCCGCAGCCCGCGTCGAGGATCCGCGCGCGCTGGGGCAGGCCCAGTCTCGCGATCACCACATCGAGCACGGTGCGCCGCCCTCGGTACCACCAGTGTTGGTCCTCCGCCTGGTGGGTTTGGAGCTCGTAGTCCCTATCCATTCGGGGAGCATCTTTTCCTAAAGGAGCACCTCCACGCGGTGCGCCTTGCCTCGTGCAGGCGTCAGGGCGCGCTCGCGGCGGCGTGGATCGAGTACTCGATCGCCCCGTTTTCGCCCCTCCAGAGCGCCAGGGCGCCGTCGTCGGCGGGGTCCAGCGCGACCGAGGCGTCGCTGTTGGGTCCCGGCGGCGCCACCTCTTCGGGCCGGCCGAAGAGCGTCCTCCTCGGGTAGGCGTCGAACCCGCGCGCCGCGAAGATCGACTGATCGAGGAGATCGGGTGCACCGCTCGGCGAGGGCTGGGGCTCGCTCCACAGCACGAGCGCATCGCCGTCCGGGCCCGGCGCGAGATCGTCGAGCAGCGCGTCTGCGCCCGGGGCGGCGATCGTCGTGGGCGCGCCCACGCCCCGGAGGTCGATGGCGGCGCTGCGCACCACCCAGTGCCCTTCCGCGACGCCGTCCCAGGCCATCATCACGCTCTCGGAGCTGAGCCGCACGAGGCGGGGGGAGGCGGACGGCGAAGGCAGGCCGTCGGGGTCGTGGAAGCGCTCGAGCAGCGTGGGCGAGCCAAAGCGCACCCCCACGCCCGAGCGCTCGACGTATACGGACGTTTCGCCCCCCGCTTCGACGGTCCAGGCGAGGATCGCGCGATCGTCATCGCTCAGCAGGGCCGCGATCCGCACACGGCCCGCGCCCCGTGCGAGCCGCTGAACGGCGTGGGCAGGGCCCGAGGCGGGCATCTCGCGGGCGTAGATCGAGCCCGCGTGTGCCCATGCGGCCACGACGTCGGTGCGGAAGTCCATTGCGAGGGTGAGCGCCTGGACGGGCCCGCCGGCCCCGGCCGCCTCGCTGCGATCGATGCTGTGCGCGAAGTAGCGCTCGACGTCGACCCGCAGGGCGCTCCCGGGGGAGGACGCGAGCGCCACGTCGCCGAGGTAGGCGCCCGTGATCGCCAGCGGGCCAGGTGTGCTCGGCAGTCCGCCGAGCGGCACGAACGGGCCACCGGCCATCCCCTGGATCGGAGGGCCGGCGCCCGCGCCCGCGATCAGGATCTGCCCGTGCGGCGCCGCGCTCACCGCGAGCGCGCCATGGGGCCCGATCGCGCGCCCCTGGACTGAGACGGGGACGGCTGGGGGGCCTGGCGTCTCGCCCGCCCCGATGGTCGCCACGCGCGGTCCTTCGCCGCCGGGGCAGGCGGGCGATGCCCTCCACACCACGGCGCCCGGGCCGGTCGGGTGGTCGGGCCCGTTGCTCGGGAAGAGGGCTCTCGCGCCTTCGAGCGCCGCGCACTGTTCCAGGCGGGCGGGAGCAGACCACGGCGCTGGGCTCGCGAGAGCCCGCGCCGGTCCGACGAGGACGGCTGCTGTCGTGAGGACGGCTGCTGCCGCAAGGACGGCTGCTGCCGCGAGGATGGCGAGGAGCTTCGACAGCCCCGGCGGCCGTGGCCGGCGAGGGCCGCGCGCCAGGCTCAGGAGCTCAGCGCCGAGCGCAGGAAGTCCACCGTACGTCCCCAGGACTCCGTGGCCAGCGCCTCGTCGTAGGTCCCCAGGCGATTGGTGTCGTTGAAGAAAGCGTGGCCGCCACCCTCGTAGAAGTGGAAGGTCACCTCTGCGCCCGCGTCGCGCAGCTCGGATTCGAGCTTCTTGGCGTCCTCGACTGGGACGAATTCATCGTTGGTTCCGAAGTGCCCGAGGATCGGGCCTTTGATCTTGGTGAAGTCGGGCTTGCCGTGTGGCATCACGTAGTAGTAGCTGACCGCCGCCGTGATCTCAGGGCAGGTTGCCGCGGCCCACACCGACAGCCCGCCGCCGAGGCAGAAGCCGAGCGAGCCAACGCCCGAGCCCTCGACTCCAGGCTGGGACTTCAGGTGCTCGGCCGCTCCGCACATGTCCTTCTCGACCTGGTCCATCGAGAGCGCCATCATCTTCTGTTCGGCCTCGCTCGGCTGGGTCGTGGTCTCTCCGCGGAACAGGTCCGGGGCCAGCGCGAAGAAGCCCTCGCCCGCGAGGCGGTCGCAGATGGAGCGGATGTGCTCGTCCAGGCCCCACCACTCCTGCAGGACGATCGTGGCCGGGCCATGCTCTGCGGCCGGGACGGCCAGATAGCCGGGCGAGGTGCCGCCGCTGGTGGGGAACTCGATGTCGGGCATGTGCTGCTCCTTGTGTGCTCGGTGTGTTTGGCGCCTCGGCCGGCGCTCGCCGTCGAGGAGCGCAGTCTCTCACGAAGGGCGTGCTCTGTGGTCGATGTGCCCGCAACCGCTGTCCACGAAACAGCGACGTCGACTTGGTATCTGTAGACCCCGTATATGGTGTCGCCCGCACCGCAGAGGCCGTGTCAGCCCGACGATGAAAGGCAACTCAATGGACGCCGTCAACCACCAGTTCAAGCTCGCCGCGCGCCCTGTCGGCCTGCCCAAGCCGAGCGATTGGGAGCACACCGAGGCGCCCGTCCCCGAGATCGGCGACGGCGAGGTGCTGGTGAAGGTGCTCTACCTCTCGTTGGATCCGGCCATGCGCGGATGGATGAACGACACTCGCTCCTACATTCCGCCGGTGGGCATCGGCGAGGTGATGAGGGCGCTGGGAGCCGGCGAGGTGATCGCGTCCAAGCACCCCGACGTGGCGGTGGGCGATCACGTGACCGGCCTGCTCGGCGTCCAGGAGTACGCCGTGGCCAACGGCGCCGCGGTGATGAAGGTGGACACCGCCGTGGCGCCGCTTTCGGTCTACCTGGGCACGCTCGGCATGACCGGCATGACCGCCTACTTCGGGCTGCTCGACATCGGGCGCCCGCAGGAGGGCGAGACGGTGGTGGTCTCGGGGGCGGCGGGCGCCGTCGGCGGGATCGTCGGTCAGATCGCCAAGCTGAAGGGCGCTCGCGCCGTCGGGATCGCGGGCGGTGCCGAGAAGTGCGCCTACGTGGTGCAGGAGCTCGGCTTCGACGCCTGCATCGACTACAAGGCTCAAGGCCTGGACGTGGGGCTGGGCGAGCACTGCCCCAAGGGCATCGACGTCTACTTCGACAACGTGGGGGGTGAGATCCTCGATGCGGCCCTGGCGCGCCTCGCGCGTCACGCGCGCGTGATCATCTGTGGCGCGATCTCCCAGTACAACGCCACCGAGGCCGTGCGGGGGCCGTCGAACTACCTCTCGCTGCTCGTCAACCACGCGAGCATGACCGGCTTCGTGGTCTCCGACTACGGCGCCCGCCTGGGCGAGGCCGCGCAGGAGATGGGCGCCTGGTATGCGGCCGGCAAGCTGGTCTCGCGCGAGGACGTTGCGGCCGGGTTCGAGAGCTTCCCGGAGACGCTGCTGCGACTGTTCCGAGGCCAGAACACGGGCAAGCTCGTGTTGAAGGTGGGCGACTGACCGTCGCGCCGCCGCTCCGCCGCTCCGCCGCTCCGCCACGCCGCCGCGGCCCTGCGCGGTGGTCTCTCAGCTGGTGGGCAGCCATATCCGCAGGTCGCTCACTTCGACGCTGACGGCGCCTTCGCTGGGGCGGTAGTAGGGGGCGTCGCGGCCGAGCAGCTCGAGCTCGACGGTGTCCCCGGGGGCGAACCGGTAACCGTCGCCGTGCAGCTGAAATGCGACGAAGCCCTGTTGATCGTCGGTCAGTCGATACACGCCGCGGTCGACCAGGCGCTGCTGTCCGTCGGGCATCACGTCCCACAGGCGGGCAGCGAGCTCGCCGGAGGGGCCGTGGGCGCGGATGGTGGCCGTGATCGTCGGCATCCCCAGCACGGTCATGCCGGAGCTGGTGGTGGTGTAGGTGGCGCTGTTGGGCTCGCTCTCGGCGGGCACGGTCTTGCAGGCTTCTCCGCTGCCGACGGGGTTGAGCGCGGTCGCGAGCTCGGGATCGCCTCCGGCCGAGGTGAAGGCCTGGGTGGCGGGCGAGCCGAAGTCGAGCCGGTGCGGATGCAGGGCGGCCCAGGAGCGGGCCGTGTACGGGCCGCCGGCCGGTTCGGCCGTGGGGCACGTGAGCGTGAAGGCGCTCACGCTGTAGTTGCGCGGAGCAGTGCCCACGTGCCTGAGCCTTGCCGCGAAGAAGCGAGCGCCCTGCATGTTGAAGGCTCGATTGGTGTTCGCCTTGTTTGACGCGGGCAGGTGGCCGAGGTCTCCGAGCTGCAGCGCGACCTGGCCACCCTGGGCGCGAACGGCGTTGTAGATCCGCAGTGACTGCGCGGGTGGGAGAATGCTGTCCGTCCAGCCGCTCTCGAGCAGCAGGGGCGCAGGCCTTCCCGGCAGGCCGTAGCCCTGGTGATAGGTGGTGAGCTGCGTGACCAGTTCGCTGACCGGGGCCGTGTCTGAGAGGTTGCTCTCGCCGATCGCGCTCAGGCCGCCCAGGCTGTCCTGCGGATCGAGGGCGGGGGGCGCCATGAAGGCGCCGACTTCCATCTCGAAGTGGGTGAGGCCGGAGATCCATTCTTCGAGCTCGACCCCGATCGGTTGGGCGCTCTGCCCGATCGGTGCAACCTCGCCATCCAGGAAGCGCCCGTTCGGCCACAGCGCTTCCATCAGGTCAGACCATGGCCAGCGCGCCCACGCCGCGTCGATTTCGAGCGGCCTTCCAGCCGGGCTGCGCCAGCGGGCGAAGCTGCCGTCGGGCAGCCGGATCCGGTTGCGCAGGTATGCGAGCTCGACGCTCTGGGCACCGCCGTAGGACTCTCCGGTGACTCCCAGGCGCCCCGCCTCGGTGATGCGCTCGTCCGCCAGCTCGCCGAGCAGGAACTGCGTGTCACGCGCTTCGTAGCGTTGGTCGGCGAGACGCCCGAAGCCTTCCGCGCAGGCTGGATCGGCGCGCGAGGCGAGGGCGCCGCAGGAGCTTCCCGAGCCGCGGGCCGAGTAGTTGACGACGGCGAAGCCGTGGCGGGCGTAGTAGACGTTGTTGTAGGCGTAGGTCTCGTTGTCGTCGCCCGCCGGTGCGCCTGCCTCGAAGGCGGTCTTGTTCTGGCCGGCCCCGTGCAGCATCACGATCGTCGGGAACGGGCCACGCCCGCTCGCGGGAAGCGTCACGTCGACATCGAGGGGCACGCCGTCGAAGGAGGGCATGCGCTGGGCGAGGGTGGCGGTCGGGCAGAAGCGGACACCATGTTCGAGCGAGCAGGGATGGCCGAACGGCGCGAGCGCGCCGTTCGTGCGGCGCCGCGCCGCGGCTGCGCTGGGCACCGTCGAATCCGGGAATGCCCAGGCGGCGAGCGCCAGCAGGATCCCCAGGGCGGCCAGGCTCTGCGTTGGGCGAGCGCTGGGCATCCGCTCTTCTTACACGACCCCTGCCCGCGCCGCTTGCCCGAGGTGAACGCCTCGCTCGCGCGATCTCGCTATACGTCCGTATGACGTATGGCATCGGTGCACGGTCAGGATCGCGGGGAGGAAGGCCGGCTGCTCGAGCTGATCGGCGACACGTTCGGTCTGCTCCACATCGAGGAGCTCCGCTGGGGACTGCTGGAGGCGCTGCATCGGGTGCTGCCCTCCGACTACGTGTCCTTGAACGACGTGGGCCCCACCCCCGACGCTGTCGTGTCGATCATCTCGCCCGGGCAGCCCGAGGACTCCCACGATCTGTGGGCGAGACACGCCCACGAAAACCCGATCCTGTGCCACTACCAACGCACCGGCGACGGGGGCGCGCTGCGCTTCTCGGACGTGCCTGGCGGCGAGCGGCTGCACGAGCTTCCCCTGTACCGCGAGCTGTATGCGCCGATGGGGGTGGAGCACCAGCTGGCGTTCACGCTTCCCGGCAGTCCGGGTCGGGTGCTCGCGATCGCGCTCAGCCGCGGTGGGAGTGACTACAGCGACGCCGAGCGCGACTTCGCCAACCGCGCGCGTCCGTTCCTGATCCAGGCCTATCTCAACGCGATCGCGTTCGAGTCGGCGCGCACGCCCGACGGTGATGACCGCACCGAGCGGATCGTCGCAGGGCTGAGCACCGCCGGTCTGACGCGCCGTGAGGCCGAAGTCGTGCGGATGGTGGCCCTGGGCGGATCCAACCAGCACATCGCCTCGGCGCTGGGAATCAGCTATCGCACCGTTGGCAAGCATCTCGAGCACGGCTTTCGCAAGCTCGGCGTGGGCGACCGCTCGACGGCAGCCGCTCGTGCCTGGGAGCTCGCGGAGCTCCCCACGGCCAACGGATCAGGAGCGGTGGGCCAGGCTTCGTAGCGGCTCATCGACCGGTGGTCCGGGCCCCTCGGCGTGCAGGCGCTCGAGCATGCGCGTCTGGCGAGGCGCCAGCCCGAGCAGGAAGGCGAGGAAGGCGAGCGCCGAGCCGCCCACGAGTACCTCCACGGGGCTGAGCGCGCCGGCGAGCGGCCCGGCGATGATGTATCCGAGCGGCAGCAGTGCGTAGGAGACCATCCAGTCATAGGAGGTCACGCGCGAGAGCGACCCCGGTGGGATGCGCTCGGCCAGCGCGGTCAGCCACCAGATGTCGAACAGCGCGATCCCGACTCCTGCCACGGCGGAGGACGGGACGACGATGAAGAGCGTGATGCCGTTCGCATAGAGGATCGAGGAGAGCGGCCAGATGGACATGGCGAGCATCGCCAGGCGCATCGGGTAGCGGGGGCGCCAAACCACGCCCAGGAGCGAGCCGAGGATGGTGCCGAAGCCGAGCGCGGCCTCCACCCACCCGTATACCGCGATATGGCCGTACTGCTGGCGGGCCACCAGCGGTCCCAGGACGAACCACGGCGCCAGCCCGCAGAAGAGGGCCACGCAGAAGGACAGGAGCGTCGCCCACACCCAGACTCGGGCGCGAACCTCGCGCAGGCCGACGCCGATCCCCTTCCACACGCTCGTCGGTGTCTCGGGCTCGAGCGCCTGCTGGCCCGCGGTGACCGTGCGTTCACGTGGGCGCACGCGCGTCAGGAAGGCCGCGCTGGCGGCGAACGTGGCTGCGTCGAGCGCGAACGCCCATCCGGCTCCCGCTCCGAGCACCAGCGCGGTGGCGAGCGCGGGGCCGGCGAATTCGGCGACGTTGTTGGACATGCTGACCACGGCGGTGGCCTGTTGGATGTCCGGCTCGGGCACCGTTTGGGGCAGCAGGCCGTTGGCGGCTGGACGGAAGAAGGCCTCGGCGCCGCCGAACAGCACCTCGATCACGACGACCTCCCAGATCCGCACGGAGCCCGAGAGGATCAGGATCGCCAGCAGCGCATGCAGGGTGAAGCGCACGAGATCGGTGGCGATCATCACGCGGTGGCGGGGCAGCCGGTCGGCCCACACCCCGCCGATGAGCAGGAACGTGACGAGCGAGAGCGCATGCGCGGCCAGGACGAGGCCGAGGTCGGTGGCGCTGCCGGTCAGCCCGACCACGAACAGGGCGAGCGCGACCAGCACGATGTTGTCCCCGACCACGCTCGCCGACTGTGCGAGCCACAGGAAGCGGAAGTCGCGGTGGGCGAGGACCCGTCTGATCTCGGAGAGGTTGGCCATCCCGCCTGCCAGCTTGACGCAGCGCAATGGCCACGGGCGCCCCCCGCTGGCCAGGTTGGCCCGCGGGGCGGGGCATTGCCAGGCGGATCGGCCGACCGTGGCCCCGCCGGGGCGCCCGGCAGATCAGGCGCCGACCACGGCGGCCCCGCGCCCGGCCAGGCGCTCCTCGGCATAGCGCCTGCCGCGCTCGGCATCGCCGGTGGCGAAGGTCGCGATGTCGGCGAGCGTCACGATCGTCCCGAGCGCGCCCCAGGTGCCGTCGGGGATCTCCGGCGTGAACACCCACACCCGTCGGGGGTCGCGATCGTGGGCGCCCTGCTCGGCGTCGAGGACCGCCTCGGTGATGTCGCGCACCATCGCCTGGCGGCGCTCGGGCTCGTACTGGCCCTCGGGCACGGAGGCCACGAAGCGGTAGTGGGGCGCGCGGGCAAGCTCGCCGGCGACGTACACGGCCTCGGGGCGGTGTACGAACAGCCAGGCGATCGAGCGGACCTGCGGGTTGGACGGATCGGCTCCCTCGTTGCGGATCAGCATGTCGGTCAGCCGCGCCAGCAGCTGCTCCTCGGACGTCGGCGAAAGCGCTCCGGCGGGGATGTGGGCGTCGAGCATTGGCATGGTCGCTCCTCCTTCCGGCCGATCGCCGGAGTCGCTTGATTGATGGTCACTCTTCTCATAAAAGTGACCAGAGATAGACCCTACACTCGTAACTCTCCTTATGCAAGCGATACACTTGGGCGGATGAAGCGCACGGCACTCGACACCCATCCCTGCTCGATCGCCCGCACGCTTGACGTGATCGGCGAGTGGTGGACGCCGCTGATCCTGCGTGACGTGGCCTACGGCGTCCGTCGCTTCGGCGAGATCCAGGAGGACCTCGGCATCTCGGCCAACGTCCTCGCGGACCGTCTCGAGGCGCTCGTGGGGGAGGGGATCCTCGAGACGCACGTCTACCAGGAGCGACCCCGGCGCAGCGAGTACGTGCTGAGCGAGAAGGGCAGCGAGTTGATCCCGGCACTGCTCGCGCTGATGCAGTGGGGCGACCGCTGGAAGTGGCCGGGAGGGGAGGGCCCGGTGCGCGTCGTGCACGAGCAGTGCGGCAGCGAGGTCCACGTAGAGGTGCGCTGCCCGCATTGCGAGCGCGAGGCGACGCCCGCCGAGCTGAGGGCCAAGCCGGCGAGCTTCGTGCGCTCAGCCCCTGCTCCTCACCAACCCGGCCACGTCACGGGAGAGCGGCTGCTCGCGAGCCCGACGGGGCTGGCGCTCGAGGTCCGACCCCCTCAGTCCGAGCTCTCGCCGTCGTAGTAGTCGACGTGCCCGTCGGCGCGGCGGAGCATGAGCGTGTCGGCGTCGTTGCCCGGCCAGACGCCGATCTTGTCGCTGTCTGGATACAGCGCCACCGACGGCTCGCGGGCGCTCGAGAACATCACCAGCCGCGCGTCCTGCTCGCTGTGGTTGCTGACCTTGTGCGCGCCCTCAGGTCCGCCAGCGCCTCGGCGCCGACGGCTTTGGTGATGCGGATCGCTGCGCCGCGGAAGCCGTCGGGATCGGTCTCGTCCCACTCGTAGTCGTCGTCGAAGAGGTTCACGCGGCGCACGGGGTGAGTCTGGCAGGTCCTTCCGCCGCCCTGACCGTCTGCCGGCCGCGCGATGGTCGGCCCGGTGAGGCCTGTGCGCCCGTGTGCGCTCAGAGCTCCACGGTGGTGCCCTCGGATGCGACGCTCACGGGGGTGGCGGTGTGCGCGAACCGGCGCGCCAGCCCGTCGAGCGCCTCGTCGCTGCGGTCGGGGCGGTGATGGAAGAGGGCGACCGAGCGCACCCCGGCGCGCTCGGCCAGCGCGACCGCGTAGTCGGCGACAGCGTGGCCGAAGGCGGCGTCGGCGGCGAGCTCCTCGGGGAACAGCTGGGCGTCGTGCACGAGCAGGTCTGCGCCGCTCACGAGCTCGATCGCGGCCGCGTGGTACTCGCCGAACCCGTCCTCGCCGGGACCGAGGGCGGTGGGACAGTGGTCGGGTAGGTATGCGAGCGTGGAGCGGCCGTCGCTGATGCGGTAGCCGAACGTGCGCCCGCCCTTGTGGGGGATCTCGCGGGCGAGCACGCTGAACCCCTCGATCGAGCGCTCGCCCGGGGCGATCAGCCCGAAGCGCCAGGTCCCGCGCAGATCGCCGGGTCCGATCGGAAAGTAGGGCGGGCGCATGATCGCGCCCAGGATCTCCTCGGCGTCCTCACCTCCAGGCTGCTCGGGCAGAAGCACCTCCACGTGCGCGTCCTCGCGGTCGCCGGCGGCGAAGAAGGGCAGGCCGAGCACGTGGTCCCAATGCAGGTGGGTGAGCAGGATGGCGCCCCCGAAGGCCGCGCCGCCGAGCAGCGCGGTGGCCTTCGTGAGGCCGACTCCGGCGTCGAGGATCAGAGCAGGGCTCGTGGCCTCGGCGCGCGTGAGAGCCAGGCACGGGGTGTGACCGCCGTAGCGGACGAAGTCGATTCCTGGCGCCGGGGTCGATCCCCGCACCCCGCAGAAATGCACCTGCAAGCGGCTCAGCCCCGGTCGGGCTCGGTCCGGCGGTGGTCCTTGGAGAGCTCCTGTAGCGAGGAGCGGTCGAGCTGGTCGGCCTCCACGGCGGCCACCCTGCAGGGAGTGACCGCCACGAGCGTGGAGGTGCGTCCCCTGCCGTCGAGGTGCGCCCTCTCGCCCAGCAGGGCGCCGGGACCGTACTCGGCGAGCCTGCGGCCGTCCTCCTCCACGCGCAGCACCCCGTCGAGCAGCAGAAAGACCTCGGAGCCGGCTTCGCCCTGGTTGACCAGGGCCGTGCCGGCCTTGATCTTGCGGATCGCGGGCTTCGCCCCGCCCTGCATGATCTGCGCCGAGAGCGTGCGCTCGAGCGCACTCTCCACGGCGGTGACGAGCGCCGCCGAGTCGGTGTCCCCCCAGGGGGTGTGACGTCCGAAGGACTTGCGATACCAGTCCTTGAAGTCGGCCAGTCCGGACTTGTGCGAGAGCTCGCCGGCATGGTCGTAGATCCAGTGGCGGGGAAAGCGGCTCGCGCCGGTCAGCGCGCCCTTGACCCTGCCGTCGGCGTGGATCGTGAGCGAGAGCGTGGTCCACACGAGCGGAGCCTGCCACTGCACGAAGGGCTTGCGCCGCACCCGCCGCGGGGCGGGCACGCCCGTGCGCCCCCCGGCGGTCTGGGTGAAGCGGACCCAACCGTCGCCCTGCACGGGGTCGGGCGCGAGGTCGGGCAGCCCGATCGCCTCGAACGTGCGCGTCAGCGGGCCGACCTTGACCGACGTGGCCCCCATCAGGCCGCCGCCGTCGCGGCCGAAGCCGGTGATGCTCCCCGCGTCGTCGACCTCGACCCAGGCGCTCAGCACGTTGGCGAAGCGGAAGCGATCCTGAGCGCGCAGCTCCTCGAGATCCTCGATCGCTTCGGGCGGCGGCTCGTCGTAGTGGGCGAGGCCGGCCTCGAAGGCGAGCCGCGTCGATCCTTCGACCGCCTCTGAGGGGATCCACGAAAGCGACGTGATCGAGCTCTGGTGGCGCAAGGCGCCCATTATGTGCCACCTGTGGCCTGGTGTAAAGAATGGCGAGGCGGGCGCGTACGTATCCTGCGCGCATGGGCTACGAGGCGCTTGTGGTCGGGTCCGGCCCCAACGGCCTCGCGGCGGCGATCACCCTGGCGCGGGCTGGGAAGCGAGTGCTCGTGCTCGAGGCTGCCACACGCGCCGGGGGGGCGGTGGCCAGCGAGGAGCTCACGCTCCCGGGCTTCGTGCACGACCCCTACTCGTCGGTCTATCCGGCCGGCGCGGCCTCCCCCGTGTTCGCTGCCATGCCGCTGCACGATCACGGGCTGCGCTGGATCCACCCACGGGTGTGCCTTGCGCACCCGCTGCCCGACGGCAGGGCGGCGGCGCTGTATCGCGACCTCGAGCAGACGGCGGCGAGCCTCGACGCGATCCACGCCGGGGACGGCGCGCGCTGGCAGGAGTTCGCCGCGCCGTTCGTCGATCACTTCGGGGCGCTGCGGCGGACGATGCTGGGCGGCTTTCCCCCGGTGCGGGGTCCGTTGGGGCTGGCGGTCGGGCTGGGAGCACGCGGGGCCCTGGGCTTCACGCGGCTGCTGCTCATGGCCGCCCAGAAGCTCGGCGAGGAGCTCTTCCAGGGCGAGGGAACGCGCGCGTGGCTGTATGGATCGGCGATGCACTCCGACGTGCCGCCGGCCCGCTCCGGGAGCGCGATCGCGGCGGTCTACCTGAACCTGCTGGGCCATGGCGTCGGATGGCCGAGCCCGGAGGGCGGGGCGGGACGGCTCGCGGAGGCGCTGCTCTCATACCTGCGCCTGCTGGGTGGCGAGGTGCGCACGCAGGCGCGAGTGACCGGGGTGGCCGTGGAGCGCGGAGGCGTGGTGGGGGTGCAGCTCGCGGGCGGGGAGCGGATATCGGCACGGCTGGTGATCGCTGATGTGATGCCCGGGGCGCTGGCAACGCTCGTGGGCGACGCGCTTCCGGCGCGCTATGCGCGGGCGCTGCGCCGCTTCCGGATGGGCCCGGCCACGCTGAAGGTCGACTGGGCTCTGGAGGGGCAGATCCCCTGGACGGCGCCCGAGGCGCGCGAGGCCGGCACCGTTCACGTGGGCGGTTCCGCCGAGGAGGTGCTGCGCACGACCGCCATGACAGGCGGGCTGCCGGAGCGTCCGTTCATGCTGCTCGGTCAGCAGTCGATCGCCGACCCGACCCGCGCGCCCGCGGGCAAGCACACCGCCTGGGCCTACACCCACGGACCACACGCGGTGAGCTGGGCGAGCGAACGTGAGCGCCACGTGGAGCGCATGGAGGCGCAGGTCGAGCGCTTCGCGCCGGGATTTCGCGAGCGCATACTCGCGCGCCACGTGCTCGGCCCGGCCGATCTGCAGGCGCGCAACGCCAATCTCGTGGGCGGAGACGTGGGCGGCGGCAGCTACACGCTCGAGCAGGTGATCTTCCGCCCGGTGCGCTCACCGGCGCCCTACCGCACGCCGGTGCGCGGCCTGTACATCGGAAGCGCGGCCACGTTCCCGGGTGGGGCCGTGCACGGCGTGCCCGGGCATGCTGCAGCGCGCCTGGCGCTGGCCGAGGAGCGGATGGCGCGCGTGCTTCGGCGCTGAGCGCGGGCCGCGGGGATGCTCGTCGCGCGAGGGGTGAGCGGCGCTACTTGCGCTTGGCCCAAGCCGGGCCCCTACACCCCCGAGCCGGCCTGAGGCTCGGGTTCCGCGGGTTCCGCGGCCGGAGCCGGCGCGGAGGGCATGCGCCCGGAAGGCGTATCGGCAGGCTCGCCCCGGGCGCTCTCTGGCTCCACGACGGTCCACACGGGGACAGGGGCGACGCGCCCGCGAACCTCGAGCTCGCCGACGAGCGTGAGGGTGTCGGGCGGGTCGTGCAGCCGCTCACGGGTGCTGTCGGCGATGAAGAGCATGTGTCCGCTGCCCTTGGTCATGCCCTCCAGGCGCGAGGCGGTGTTTGTGGTGTCGCCCAGGGCGGTGTACTCGACGCGCTGCTCTGAGCCGATGTTGCCGGCCATGACCGGGCCGCTGTTGATTCCCACGCCCATCACGAAGGCGTGGTCGTGGCCCTGCTCGGCCAGCCACGAGTTGAAGCGCTCGAGCCTTGGCCCGATCATCTCGGTGGCGGCGGCCAGCGCCCGGTCGGCGTGGTCGGACTGCGCGAGCGGAGCGCCGAAGACGGCCATGATGCCGTCGCCCATGTATGAGATCAGGGTGCCGCCCGCGCCGAGGATCGCCTCGGTCATCTCGTTGAGGTAGCAGTTGACGACCTCGATCACCCGTGGCGCCGGCTGTGTCTCGGAGAAGCTGGTGAACCCGCGCAGGTCGGAGAACAGCACCGAGCAGTCGCGTTCCACGGCCCCCAGCCTGAGGTTGTCACCGGCGCTGGCGACCACCTGGTCGACGACGTCCGCGGGGACGAAGCGCGCGAACAGGTCGTGCACACGCGCCCGTTCGATCGTCTCGCCCACATAGAGGACGGCGAGCGTGCCCAGGGTCCCGAGGGCCAGGGCCAGGAGCGGATAGACGAACGCCAGGATCCTGCCGCTGTCGAAGGCGATCTGGGTGGCGACCGTGAAGACGATTGCGAGCCCGGCGGCGTCGAGCAGCGAGCGCCACCGGCGCACGCGCATGCTGCCGAGTGGGACCGCGCACCCCAGCAGAGCGATCAAGCCGATGTCGAGCCATCCCGGAACGCCTCGGAGCGGTACACCCTGCAGCAGCGTCGCCGCCGCGTTGGCCCAGATTTCCGGGCCGGGCATGGTGCCACCGCTCGTGGGGGTGGCGTGGAGGTCTTGGAGGATCGGCGAAGACGCCCCGACGATGGCGAGCTTGCCGCGAAAGAGGCTCGCTGGGAATTCACCTTTCAAGACCCTCGCGTAGGAGATCGACCTGAAGGTTTCGGAGGGTCCCGCATAGTCGATGGGGAGGGTGCCGTGTTCGAATGTCGAGGCGGCGATCTTGTGCCCAGTCATCGCTTCGGCTGCCACCACCGGCAAGCTGCCCAAGTGGTTGTACTCACGGGCAACGCGCCGAACAGAGCCGTCCGTGTCGAGCGTGAGTCGCACCTCCGACGGCCTTACGCCGATTTCCCGGAGAAGCGCCGGCGCGCCACCAAAGATGGCTGTGCCGCCGTCTCTGGTGACGTTGACAGTGCCAAGGATCACTTTGCCATGGGCACGGCCGATCGCTTCGATCAGCGCGTCGTCCTGTTCAGGCGTCGTTTCGTGGGTGAATTCCATGTCCATCGCGATCGCTCGTGCGCCGGCCCCCCTGAGTCGGTCGACAACTTCCGCGTCGTACCTGCGTGGCAGAGGAGACCGAGACTTGAGGTGGTGCGCTTCGAGTTCCTGTTCGGCGGCCAGGCTGATCGCCACGAAGACGATGTTCGACGGCGGCTTGTGGCTGCCCCGGATCGAGAACCGTGCGTCGATCGTCTGCAGTTCGGTGCGCCTCAGCAGATGAGTTGCGTACGCGAGCACGCCGATGCCGCCTGCAACCGCGGCGACCGCCAGCAGCGCCACGACCTTGCGCCGCTGTCTGTGCGCCCCGCCCATGTCATGGCCTCGATCTCAATTGAGCGCTCATAGGCGCGCCGATCGTATTGGAGGCCATGACAGCGAGGCGGGCCGGCTACGCGCCAGCGGCGTATGCCGGCGTCGCGCGCGCCACCATGCCGGCTCGCCGTATGTAAAGTCCGACATTCGGGCGGGGTGGTCGGTCTCGGCGTGAGCGTCCTCGTCGCCCTGGGGTGCCCAGAATGAGCTCAGCGGCAAGCATCTCGACGGCGGGAGTCGGTGGTCGCACCGGCGGGAGAGTCGGCGGCCTGTTGCCGGTCGTCGTGCTCGTGCTCGTGCTCGCCGGGGTGTGGTTGTCGTTTCCCGTCCAGGCGAGCGCCTCGGTGGAAAGCGGCGCGCTCTCGCAGCTTCCGTCGCCGGCGAACTGCGTCGGCGACACCGAAGAAGGAGTGATGGCGCTGTGCGGCACCGGCGTCGGCAGCGGGCTCCAGCTCACCTACCAGACAGCCGTCAGCCCCGACGGCGCCAACGTCTACTCCGTCGCCCACGGAGGGGCGCTGATCGAGTACTCGCGGAACCCCGCCAGCGGCGCTCTCGCGGTGATCGGCTGCATAACCGGCCTCACCTCGTCACCGACCGACTCCTGCGCGCCGACGAACGCCCAGTACGGCGTCACCGTCGTCGAAAGCCTCGGCGCGATCGCGATCAGCCCGAACGGCAAGAACGTCTACGTCCTCGATCAGGGCAAGAACATGGTCGTCGAGCTCAGCCGCGATACGGAAACGGGCCTGCTCGCGGTCATGAAAGGGGCGGGAGGCGAACCGGAATGCATCACCGAGGAAGCGTCGCTGTGTGAACACACAAACGCCATCGGACTGAGCAACCCGTACGGCATCGCAGTGAGCCTCGACGAAGAAACCGTCTATGTCGCGAGCCTCGGCAGCGAATCGGTCGCCGAGCTCGCGCGCGACACCTCCACGGGCACGCTCGAAGCGATCGCCGGGCACGAATGCATCGGGGGCCCGGGAAGCGGTTGCCCGGAAAACACGGCGATCGGTGTCGCGAACGCGATCGGCGTCGTCGTGAGCCCCGACGGCAAAGACGTCTACGTGGCCGCCGGCGCGAAAGGCGAAGAAGGAGACGTGGCGTCCTTCAAACGCGGTGCCGGCGGGGTGCTGGAACAGCTGGCCGGCGAAGAAGGCTGTGTCAGCGAAAAGATCGTCGTGTGCGCCAAAGTCAAAGCGCTGCAGGGTTCCGAGGACCTGGCGATCAGTCCGGATGGAAAGGACGTGTATGCGACCTCCTATCCGACGAACGCGATCGTCGAGCTCAAACGCGAAGCCACCGGCGTCCTCACCCAACTCGGCGGCAGCAATGGCTGCGTCACCACGAATTCGATCGCCGGCTGCACCGAAGCCACGGACATCAGCGGTCCGCTGGGAGTCGCCGTCAGCCCGGATGGGGCCAACCTCTACGCGAGCGGCTCCTCCAGCAACGCCGAGGCGGCGTTCGCCCGCAACGCCTCCACGGGCGCACTCACGCAGCTCGGCGAAGCAGACCCCTGCGTGACATCCGAAGCCTCCGGCTGCGGCGCTGAATTCAACAACGCGATCGGGCTCGACGGCGCTCGTCGCGTCGCGGTCTCACCCGACGGCACCAACGTCTATGTGGCCGGCCAGAGCTCCAACGCGCTCGTCGAGCTCGCGCGCACGGTGAAACCGACCGCCACCGACGTGCAGCCCAAAGAAGGCTCCGAAGCGGGCGGTGAACAGGTGACGATCAAAGGCGCGGGCTTCGCCGAAGGCGCCCAGGTCCTGTTCGGGACCACGCCCGCCGTGAGCGTGACCGTGAACTCGGCCACATCGATCACCGCCGTCAGCCCGGCCGAAAGCGTGGGTCCGCAGAACGTCGAGGTCGTCAATGCCGCCGGCGAATCCGAAGTGGAACCCGTCAAAGCCAAATTCGCATTCACCCTCGCCACGACGCCGACCGTCTCCGGGCTGTCGGCGTCGTACGGACCCCAGGCGGGTGGAACGATCGTCCAGATCACCGGCAGCGAATTCCTCGCGGGCTCCAGCACGGTGAGGTTCGCCAGCACGCCCGCGACGAACGTCACGGTCAACTCGGGCGCCTCGATCACCGCGACCGCTCCAGCCGGGAGCGGCATCGTGGACGTGACGGTCACCACGTCGAAGGGGACGTCGGCCACAAGCGGCGGCGACCGCTTCAAATACAACTTCACGCCCCCGCACAAGCTCGGCGGACTCGACACCACGGGCTATTGCGTGAGCCTCGGCGATCACGGGACCGAAGGAGCTCCCGCGAAACTGCTCAAGGGAGCCGTCGAAGGCCCTGAATTTGCGTTCAACAACTGGGCCTGCGAAACGAACACGGGCACGCTCGTGCCGATCGCCTCCGCCGGGCCGGCGCCCAGCGAGAACGACATGTGCCATCACGAATACCCCAACGTGTCCTCGTTCGCGTTCGCCGAAGAAGCCAACAGCGCGTTCAGCTGGGCCTGCTACGAAACCGAACCCACGCCCGAACAGCACGCGAGCACCACGACGACCACAGCAACCACGGCGACCACGGCGACCACGAAATCCACTCCCGCGGTCCTGGCGCCGCCAACGCTGTCGAGGACCGGCAACGTGGCCCCGATCTCGGGCAGGGTCATGGTGCGTCTGCCCGGCACCAGGACCTTCCTCCCCCTTTCCTCCCTGCGCCAGATCCCCTTCGGGACGGTCATCGACGCCACCAACGGCAGGGTGGTCGTGACCACCGCCCTGCCCCACGGCGGAACCCAGACCGGCGAATTCTTCAGCGGCGAGTTCGTGCTCACCCAGGGCCGGGATGGCACGGTCGTGGCGACATTGACCGGGGGCGACTTCGCGGTCTGCCCGACCGCGCGCGAGCGTGCGCACCGGGCGCGCGTGAGCTCCTACCGGGCTTTCTCCAGCTCGACCTCGGGCAAGCATGTCGTGCGCAAGCTGTGGGCCAACGCGCATGGCAAGTTCTCGACCAAGGGCAACTACGCGGCCGGCGCGGTGCAGGGCACCGAATGGCTGACCGAGGATCTCTGTGAAGGCACGTCGATCCGGGTCACGCGGGACAAGGTCCTCGTCACCGATCTCGTCCGCCACCGCCACAAAACGGTGAAGGTCGGCCACAGCTACCTCGCCAAGGCGCCCTAGGCTCCACGCCTCCCACTTGCGCTACTTGGCCGCCAGGAGGATCCCCGCAGCGATGGCACTCCTCGGCGCGGTGCTCGTGCTCGTGGTCGTGCTGCTCGTGAGTGCCGCGGGTGGCGCGTCAGCATCGGCGCTGAACCTGTCCGGGACGTGGTCGGCCAGCTACCACTGCGAAGCCGGTGGGTGCGCCGGGAGCGACTTCCCGGCCACCGACACCCTCAGCCAGGCTGAAGGCTCGAGCGCGGTCACGGGCAGCAACGGTGGCGAAGCCATCACGGGCACGCTGACCGGCAACGCGTTCGCCTACCGCAGCTCGGTCGGCGGCTACAGCGCCGAAGGCACGCTCACGATCGCCCCCGACGGGCTCTCGTGGTCGGGCCATGTCCACGACAGCAACGGGACCAGCGGCACCTACACTGCGACGCGCGCCTCCGCGCCAGCACCCGCGCCGGCCTCCTCACCAAAGCTGGGCGTCTCGGCAGGCCTGATTGCCGCGTCGGGCGTCGTGCTCGTCCGGGCCAAGGGGTCGAGCGCATTCGCGCCGCTGTCCTCGCAGAGCGTCCTTGCGCTCGGAGCCACCGTCGACGCGACCCACGGGCGCGTCGTGGTGACGACGGCGGCGCCCCATGGCGGCACGCAGACGGGTGAGTTCTTCGAAGGCGAGTTCGTGCTGACGCAGGCACGCAACGGCATCGTCAGCGCGACGCTCGCCGGGGGCAGCTACGCGCCCTGCCCGACCGCCCGCGAGCGTGCGCATCGGGCGCGTGTGAGCTCGGCTGGGGGCAAGCAGGTCGTGCGCAAGCTGTGGGCCAATGCGCACGGGAAGTTCTCGACCAAGGGCAACTATGCGGCCGGCGCGGTGCAGGGCACCGAATGGCTGACCGAGGATCTGTGCGAAGGCACGTTGATCCGGGTGACGCGTGACAAGGTCAAGGTCACCGATCTCGTGCGGCACCGCAGCCGGACGGTGAAGGTCGGCCACAGCTATCTCGCCAAGGCGCCCTGACGCCGCGCGGCGCGTGCCACGGCAGCTGGAGTACGCCCACCTCAGACGCGTATAACGGTGCGACGGCCCGCCAGATCCCCGCCCACCGACTGTGTTCGCGACAGCCAGGCCGGTGGCTCGCCCTCGAGAGCCGCGATAGCGGCGCGACGGCCCGCCGCGCGCGCCTCGTCGATCTGGTGGAACTCCAGCAGGCCGACTCCGGAGACCCGCACGCGGATCGTCATGTCGGCGAGGCGGCGAGCGGACTCGTCGGTGTTGGCGCTGCTCAGCAGCGCGATGCGGGCCATCGTCTCGGGCAGCGAGGGCAGGCGCCGGCGGCGCGGGCGCTTGGCCGCGCCACGCTCGACGGACGTGCCCTCATCCGGTGTGCTCGCGGCTCGCGTGCGTTCTTCGCCACCCTTGATGTCCACGGCTAGGACCGGCCCCTCGCCGCTCGAGCTCATCGGCGCCAGCGGCAGATTGTCGAGCAGCGAGCCGTCGATCAGGATGCCCTCGCCGCGACGCATCGGCGGCGCGATCAGCGGCAACGAGATGCTTGCGCCCACCGCGAGCGCCATCGGCCCGCTGCGGTCGATCACCAGACGGTTGCCGCGCAGGTTCACGCTCGCGCAGTAGTACGGCCGGCCCAGCTCCTCGACCTGGAGCTCGCCGAATACCCGCTCGAGCATCGCCTCGGCCTTGTGGCCCTTGATCAGCGCCGATCGCGGAACCGTGTAGTCGTTGATCGGGTTGCGACGCACCCACTCCTCGTAGCAGCAGGCGTCCATCGCGGCGCTGTCGTGACCGCAGGCGAGCAGGCCGCCGATGAACGAGCCCATGCTCACACCGCCCACGCGGTCGACCACCATGCCCGCGTCCAGGAGCACCTCGAGCACGCCCAGATGCGCGAACGCCCGAGCTCCACCGCCGCTGAGCACCACGCCCACGGCTCGCCCGCAGAGCCTGCGCGCAGTGCGCGCCAGATCGCGCCGGCGCGTGGGCGAGGCGACGGCGAACACGCTCGCCGGCGCGAGCAGCTCGAGCCAAGGGGCGAGGGTTGCGGAGCCGGCCCTGACCTCGAGCGCCAGCAGATCCGACCCGCGCAGGGCGCCCAGCGCATCCGAGGCCGGGTCCGGAGCGACGCCTGCCTCGACCGCCACCAGGACGCGGTCGGCGCGCGATCGGCAGAACTCGTTCCACTGGCTCGCGGCCCCCTCGGGCCCCGCCACCATGATCACCTGGTCGTGTTCCTGCTCGCAGGCCTCCACCAGCGGGGCGAATCTCGCGATCGCCTCTGCCGTCGTGGCGGGTCCCTCCCCGGAGGCTCCATCCGCCCCTGGATAGAGCACCGCCACCTTGCCCCACGCGCACATCTCGCGACTCAGCTCGTGGGCCAGCTCGAGCAGCTCGACGCCCTCGGTGGCCGCGCACAGCGCGATCGTCACCGGCCGTGCGCGTCGTGCGACCGGCAGGGCACGGCTCGCCTGCAGCTGGGAGCTGAGCACGCGCGTGAGGCTGAGAGCCAGCTCGGGCTCGGATCGCAGCAGCGCCTGGAAGCTCGCCGCCTCGATCCGCAGCAGCTCCGTGTCTCGCAACGCGCGCACCGAGGCGCTGCGCCGGGATTCGCTCAGCAGCGCAAGCTCGCCCAACACAGCACCGCGCGTCAGCGTGTTGATCGCTTCCGGCTTGCTGCGCTCCTGGACCACCTCCAGGTGCCCCACGCGCACCACGTACACCCCGTCGGCCTCCTCGCCTTCGCGAAACAGCCACTGTCCGCGCTCCAGCCGCACGCTGTCGGCGATGCCCGCTATCTCCTCGAGCATCTGCTCCGAGAGCCCGGCGAAGACCGGAACGTTGCGCAGGAACTCCGCAACCGATTGGGGCTCGCCCTGTGCACGCTCGCCCTGCGTGTCCGTGAGGCTCGGAAGCTCCGCCTCCATCAGCCCTTCGGCGGACTCGGGCGCCTCCGGCGCCTGGAGCGCCACGCCGACCCCCGCCGGCGCCTCTTCCGCGCGCTTGACCACCAGCCCGAGACACGCCACCGATCCCGTCAGGAAGCATGCGCCCGCGAACCACCAGCCGTGCTCGAAGGCGTGCAGCGCCTGCAGCCGGCCGGGGTTGCCCACGATCGCGATCAGGATCGCCACTCCGATCGCCGCTCCGAGCTGGCGCGCAACCGAGTTCAGCGAGGTGGCCACCGCGAAGCGCGGTCCCGGGACCGATCCCACCGCAGCGCCGCTCAGCGTCGGGAAGCTCAGCCCGGCCCCGATCCCCAGGATCACCATCCCGGGCAGCCAGCCGGTGAGGAAGTCCGCCTTCACCCCCAGCGTCTCCGCGAAGTAGGCCATGCCACCGGCCCAGATCAGCGCGCCCGGGACCACCACGGCGCGATGTCCGACGCGTTCGACCAACCGGCTCGCCGGGCCTGCCACGGCCATGGCGGTGAACGGCCCCGGCGTCAGAGCCAGCCCGGCCGTGAGGATCGAGTAGTGCCACACCCCGGTCAGGAACAGGACGTTGCAGAGCGTGTACGCGTAGAAGCCGCCGGCCATCACCACGGTTACGCCGTTCGAGAGCGCGAACGCACGGATGCGCATCAGCGAAAGATCGATCACAGGTGCGCGATGGCGAGCGGCGCGCAGCGTGAAGTACACGCCGAGCAGGATCGCCACTGCGAACGCACCAATAATTCGACCGTTCGACCAACCCCATTCCTGACCCTTGACCACGGCGAGCACCAACGAGGCGATGGCCAGCGCCAACACGGCGCCCCCGAGGAGATCCGGCATGCGCCGGCGACCTGGCGCGCGACTCTCCACGAGCACCCGCTGGGCCAACACGAACGCCGCCAGGCCCACCGGCACGTTCACGAGGAACACCAGCCGCCAGTTGGACGCGGTGATCAGCAGGCCGCCGAGCGGGGGGCCGATGCCGGCGGCGAGCGCCGCGACCGCCGACCACAGCGCCACTGCGTGCATGCGCTCGCTCGCCTCGTGGGCCTCGAGCACGATCGCCAGCGAGCTCGGCACGAGCATCGCCGCGCCCGCCGCCTGGATCACCCGCGCGCCCACGAGGAAGCTCAGCGACGGGGAGATCGCGCACAGCGCCGAGGCGAGTGTGAAGGCGATCAACGCGGCCGAGAACACGCGGCGGCGGCCGAGCAGATCGGCCAGTTGCCCACCCCCCACGAGAAACGCCGCAAACACGACGTTGTAGGCGTTCAGCACCCACGACACGCTCGACAGGCGTGAGCCCGCGAAGTCGTGGGCGATGTTGGGAACGGCGATGTTCACGATCGTGGCGTCCACGAATGCCATGAACGTGCCGAGCACCGCCACCGCCAGCACGACTCTGGGCGAGGAGATGCGTCGCGTCCGCGCTCCCACCGCTGGTGCCGCCAGTGTCCCCGTGCCGCCCAAGGTGCCGGATTTTATGTCAAGGGTGATGGGCTAATTGCAGCCGGTGATGCCGCCGTCGAGCGGAATCACCGTACCCGTGACGTATGCGCCGGCCCGCGAGGCCAGGAACAGGGTCAGGCCGGCGACGTCGTCCGGGTGCCCGATGCGTCCGAGCGGCACCGAGCGCTCGATCGCCTCGCGCGACTCCGGGTCCGCGAGCGCGAAGGCCATCATCTTGCTCTCGAACGGTCCCGGTGCGATCGCGTTCACCGTGATGTGATCCGAGGCCAGGCGCTTTGCCAGGTGCCTGGTGAGCACACTCGCCGAACGCGGCCAGCTCCTGCGCGGTGCCCTGCACGTCTGCGCTCTTGCGCGATGAGACGATCACGCGGGCGCCAGCCTGCACCAGGCCCCTGGCGATCATCAGCCCGATGCCGCGCGAGCCTCCCGTCACGAGGGCGCTCTTGCCCGAGACGTCGAACAGCTCGCTCACGCTCAGTCCGCGAACTCCGCCGGACGCTTCTCCAGGAAGGCGCCGATCGCCTCGGGCACGGCCTGGCCGAAGGTGCTCATGATCTGCTGGCGGTCCTCGTACTCGATCGCCGCCTGCTCGGAGGGGATCTCCAGGGCCGTCCAGATGCCGCGCTTGGTCAGGCGCACGCCCCACGGCGCCAGCGAGGAGATCTGCTCCGCCGATTCCACCGCGCGCTCGAGCAGCCGCCCGTCGTTGACCACGTCGGCCACGAGACCGATGCGAAGCGCCTCCTCGGCATCCACCCGGCGGCCGGTCAGCATCAGCTCGTGCGAGCGCGAGGCGCCGATCAGCCGCGGCAAGAGCCAGCTCGTGCCCATGTCGCAGTTGGACACCCCGATGTTGATGAAGGCCGCCCGGAACACCGCCTCGGGGCTCGCATAGCGGATGTCGCAGCCGAGGCTCAGAGCCAGTCCGAAGCCGGCAGCAGGACCGTTGACGGCCGCGATCACCGGCTGCGGCAACGCGCGCAGTGCGAGGATCAGCATCGACATGTGCTGTTGGTTGCCCAGGCGGTCGCGCGGTTCGTCGTTGCCGTCATTGCCGGGGGCCGCCCCGTAGCCGTGCAGATCGAGGCCCGCGCAGAAGCCGCGCCCGGCGCCCGTCAGGATCACCGCGCGGCACGAGCGGTCGGTTGCGATCGAGCGCAGCTGCGCGTGGAGCTCCTCACACAGCTCCGAGGTCATCGCGTTGAGCTGCTCGGGGCGGTTGAGCGTCAGCCGGCGAACGTGCGGGGCGGGATCCTCGACGAGCAGAAGCGCAGTCATCGCTCGGCCATCCTATGTCCTTGCCGCGTATGTGAGACTGGCGCGCGTGCACGCAGCTCGAGTGAAGGTGGCCGTGGTCGGCCATGTGGAGTGGGTGCAGTTCGCACGCGTGGGCCACGTTCCAGTCGCGGGCGAGGTCGTCCACGCCCGCGACGCATTCGAGGAGCCGGCCGGCGGCGGCGCCGTGGCCGCCGTGCAGCTGGCTCGCCTCGCCGGCGAGGCTCTGTTCGTGACGGCCCTGGGTGATGACGTGGACGGGCGACGCTCGGCCGAGCGTCTGGAGGAGCTGGGCGTCAGCGTCAGTGCAGCGATCCAGCAGGCTCCAACGCGCCGAGCGGTCACGCTGGTGGACGACGCCGGAGAGCGCACCATCACCACATTCGGCGAGCGTCTGGATCCGGAGGGCGAGCAGGCGCTGGGGCTGGGCGACGATGTCGACGCGATCTTCTTCACCGCCGGGAACCTCGACACACTGCGCGCGGCGCGTGCCGCCGCGCGGATCCTCGTGGCCAGTCCGAGAGCCCGGCACGCCCTCGGCCACGGCGTGCCACTCGACGCGCTCGTGTTGAGCGCCGGCGATCAGATCGAGCGCGGGGAGGCCGTCCGTGCCGAAGGCGAGGCGGCGATCGTCCTCTGGACCGAGGGAGCGCGCGGGGGTAGCTACCGGCAGAGCTCGGGTGAGGAGGGCAGATGGTCCGCGGCTGCTCTGCCGGGTGATCCCGTGGACTCCTACGGCTGCGGCGACTCGTTCGCCGCCGGGCTCGCCTACGGGCTCGGCGCGGGCCTGGCGCTCGAGGACGCGCTCGCGCTCGCCGCCAGATGCGGAGCTGTGTGCCTCGCCGGCCGCGGACCCTACGAGCGGCAGCTCACGAGCGCGGACCTCTAGGCTCTGCGGCCATGGGCTTCGAACAGATCACCAGCGACGCGCCGCAG
The DNA here is from genome assembly GCA_017882455.1 of Solirubrobacteraceae bacterium. Lineage (GTDB taxonomy): Bacteria > Actinomycetota > Thermoleophilia > Solirubrobacterales > Solirubrobacteraceae > Palsa-744. The sequence continues at coordinate 37,914 of JADGPL010000027.1, forward strand.
ATCTCCACCGAGTTGAGCGATCGCGTGCTCACGATCACCCTGAACCGCCCCGAGCGGCTGAACGCCTGGACCGGGCAGATGGGCGGGGAGCTGATGGCCGCCTTCGACCGCGCCGACGCCGACGACGAGGTGCGGGCGGTCATCGTCACAGGCGCCGGCCGCGGCTTCTGCGCCGGCGCCGACCTGGCCAGCGGCGGCGAGACCTTCGACTACAAGGCCCGTGCGGGCGTGGACGAGGACGCGACGCCGCGAGACAACGGCGGTCAGTTCACGCTGCGGATCTTCCAGTCCAAGAAGCCCGTGATCGCGGCCATCAACGGTCCGGCCGTGGGCGTGGGCGCGACCATGACGCTGCCCATGGACGTGCGCCTGGCCGCCGACGACGCGCGCATGGGCTTCGTCTTCGCGCGCCGCGGGATCATCCCCGAGGCCTGCTCCAGCTGGTTCCTGCCGCGCGTCGTTGGCATCAGCCGCGCGATGGAGTGGGTTGCCACGGGACGCGTGTTCTCAGCCCAGGAGGGCCTCGAGGCCGGCCTGCTGCGCAGCCTGCATCCCGCGGGGGAGCTGCTCGAGGCCGCCAACGCCCTCGCCCGTGAGATCGCCGAGAACACCGCGCCCGTCTCCGTCGCGCTCGCCCGCCAGCTGATGTGGCGGATGCTCGGCGCCGAGCATCCGATGCTCGCCCACCGCGCCGACTCCCGCGGCATGTTCGCGCGCGGCCAATCGGCCGACGCCGTCGAGGGCATCACCGCCTTTCTCGAGAAGCGCCCCGCGAGCTTTCCCGATCGCGTCAGCGACGGGCTGCCCGAGATCATGCCGTGGTGGAGCGAGCCCGAGTTCGAGTAGCGCGCGCCCCGCGACAGGGTCGGTCCATTGGGACCGCACCGGCGATCATTGCCACCTGGCGCCAACGGTTGCGGCTTTTTCGGGCGCTTCTGCTCTTCCCGTGGGTGAAGTGAACGCCTGAACGTCGCGCATGCCGCTCTGCTCCTAGGGTTTCCGGCTTCTGAGGGCTGGAATCGAGAG
>JADGPL010000045.1 GCA_017882455.1 Solirubrobacteraceae bacterium
TCGATTCTCGGGAGCCCGCTCATCGAGGGGTAGATTCGGGGTTGCGGTGCTGGACGCCCTTGCTGGGGCTTAATCGAGGCGTAGCGGCGAGCTCGGGCCGGATCGACGTGATGCCAGGCTCGAGCGACAGCGACGGGTAGTCGCGACTGACGGCGCTCGAGGCCGAGCGGGGCGCTCAGCGCGCGTGCACCGATCAGGGACCTATCTCGTCTACTCGTCCTCGGGACTGTGGTCGGCGCGCGCACAACCAATCCGGCCGGCTTGGACGACGGCGCCGGCGAGGTGCGCGTAGATGGCGAGCAGCCGCCCGAGCGCGTCCTGCGGCTGTTCGTCGGCGGCGTCAGGCTCGGGTATGTCGAGGCTCGTGTGCGTCGCGCACGCCAGCCACTCAACGGTGTCGGCATGCCCGTGGTCGAGGGCGTCCACGAGGCAGTTGGTCGCGTCGTCCAGCATCTCCTGGAGCGCTCTGTCATCTCCCCAACGGGCTGAGACCATGAACGCGGCCTCCAGCGCCATCGCCGCCGTCCACGACAGGTCGTCGGCCTGCTCGTGGCTCATCTCGGCGCCATCTGACGCCCCGGCGAGATGCTCGACCATCCGGTGACGCAGGTAGCGCGCCCACTCATCAAGCGAGGTCGGCTGCTCGTCCATCGCGTCAAGCAGCCCTGCGCGGCGGTCGTTGATGGCCGAGACCAACCCGTACAGGTAGGTGAACCGCCCGCCGCTCTCGACCCAATCGTCAAGCAAATCGTGGAGCACCGCCGTGCGCTCCAAGAGTTCCGCCAGCTCGCCCCGAGAGACCAGGACCTCCTCGCGCTCGCCGACGCGAATAACGGCAAGCAGCTGGCGCAGCGCCCGCTCGGTGCGTTCCGCCACCCAGTCACGCCCCGCGTCCCCGACGAGCTCAAGGACCCGCTCGCAGCCGAGCGTCTGCACCGACTTGGGGTCTTGACCGAGCACCGAACCGATCACAAGCTTGAGTTCCTGTGGCAAGTCCCCGGCCTCCGGATGCTCCTCAAGCGCGTTCAGCAGCTCGGAGTCGTCTTGCAGCTTGTAGCGCACAAGGCGCCACCGTCCGATCATCGCGTCATCGGCGCCTGGCGGCGGGTCGACCCAGGGGTCCAGTAGCGCGAGAACCTCGCCCGCCGGATCATTCACGCCGTAGAGCCACGGCTCGTCCGGATTCGTCACGCCGGGGGCTGGCTGCCAGTTCAAGTGCATCGCCTAATCATCGCGCCAACCTGACGGGTTACCCGGCCGCACGTTTGGGTCGGGCACTGCCCCTTCGCCATCGGCCTCATCATCAGCAAGGGAAAGATCACCGAGTACGAGGTGATCGCCGACAGGGGCGCGACTGCACCGGCTCGACCTTACCTAGCCATCCTCGACCCGTGAGCAAACGCGGCTATGACCTCGCCAGCATGCTCGGCGTGCCCCAGTCGCACGCCTGGCCGCCGTCCTGCCCGCGCCGGCGCCGTGAGCAACCGCTGCGGCCTGAGCCTCAGCGACGAGAGCCTGGCCCACCCGCAGTGTGTCACTCGTCAGTGCCTGAAGCTCTGGCCGCCGGCGGAGGTCAGGTCGGCCGCGGTAAGACCCCCGAAGGCGGCTGGCGTGCCCCGGAACGCTGTCGATCCTGCGTCGTGCCAAGGGGAATCTTTACCAGGTGATGCTGGATCGACATCCGCTGTACTTCTACTCGGGTGACAGAGTAGGGGAAGAGCCCGCGGCGATCCGATCGTCGCGCGCCACAATCCCTCTCGCACCGCGCCCGAGCGCGTTCGCCGGCGCTCGCTGCGACCAGCCACACCGCCAACTTGTAAGGACCCGCCAGACCATGCTTGACCAACTCCGCCAGCAGATCCAGACCCACCTCGACGAGCTACTCGGAGAAGCCGACAAGCTCCGCCACGCGCTCGCCGCCCCGGGGACTACGGATGCGGGGCGGTGGGCGCCGAGTGCAAAGATTAACGAAGACGGAAGGTCACCAATAAGACTCTCCCAAGGAGAGTCGATCGGGTGGCCTTTCGCCATGTTCGGGTCAGGCGGCTAACGGTAAAGACGCCTGGCGAGCTCTGTGCGCTGGCGCTCGGTCAGACCGCCGAATGTCTTGCTCGGCGAGACCCGGCAGCTGTCCAGGATCTTGGTGGCCTTCACCCGGCCGTACTTGGGGAGCGCGAGCAGCATGTCGAACACCTTTGCCGTCTGAAGGTACGGGGGCGGGTCGAGCAGCAGCGCGCCGATTGACACCCTGTCGGCCTTGAGGTCGCGCTTGAGCTGCGCGCGAAGCGTGCGAACCTCGTTGGCCGTGCGGAGCGCGTTTATGCGCTGATCCAGGCTGCGCTCCGGTGCTACCCGGTGCGCGTCGAGCGGGTCGTTGGTGGGGGACGAGATCCGGGCGAGGCTACACGCGCGCCGAGAGCCTCGGTTTCATGGACGCGGCTGCTACGTGTCGGGGGATGGGGAACAAGCGAACGAAAAGTGCCGCTAAAGCGATGGCTGCTGAGCCATGGCGCCGGCTGCATCGTCCCCCATCGAGCCCAGGCCGCGGGACCCATCCCGCTGTCTTGGCGAGGTGCCGGTAGATCGTCGGGGCTGACGCCGAACTCGGCGGCGATCTGCGCAACGGTGTACTTGGGGTACGGCCCACATAAGGCGGAAAAGTCCATCAGGACCTCTGACCGGCGCTATTTGTCGACGGGGAGCAGGTCGAGCGCGCGTGTGCGGTCTTCTGCGCTCGGGCGGGTGTAGATCCGGGTGGTTTCGAGGCGGGCGTGGCCGAGGAGCTCGGCGACGATGACGAGGTCTGTGCCGCCGCGCACGAGCGTGGTCGCGAACGTGTGCCTGAGGATGTGAACGGTCGTGTCGTCGTCGAGGCCGGCGGCGGCGGCGATGCCGGTGATGATGTCGTGGGCGCCCCTGACGCTGAGGCGCTGCCCGCGTTGGTTGAGGAACAGGGCGGGAGTGTCGGTGGCTCCGGGCCAGTCGGCGCGTTCGGCGAGCCAGCCGTTCAGCGCGGCGTGTAGTTGTGGGTGGATCGGGACCTGTCGGACGCGCTCGCCTTTGCCGAGGATTCTCAGGACGCCTTTGCGGGCGGAGCGGGCGACGTCGTCGATGTCGAGGGCGACGATCTCGCTGATCCGCGCGCCGGCGTAGAACGGGACCAGCGCGAGCGCCTGGTCGCGTGGCGACGGGCAGGTCTGGACTGCTCGGAGGTAGCGGAGCTGAGCGCGTTTGTCGAGCGCGCGCGGCGCCGCGACGGCGGCGTCGACTCGCGCGGCGGCCGCGGGTCCGACGCCGCGGCGGATGTAGAGGTCGTTGACGGCGGCGAGCGCGTTGTTGACGGTCGCGGGGCTGCGCTTGAGGACGGTTTGGAGGTGGGTGCGGTAGTCGCGCACGGCCCAGTCCCGGCCGTCGGCGCTCAGGAGCGGGTCCTCGTCGAGGTCGGCACCGGCGAGCCACGCCAGGTACTGGCGGACTTTCGAGGTGTAGGTACGGCGAGTCTGCGCGGCGAGCGGAGCTGTCGCGAGCGCGCCGATGTACTCGTCGAGCACCGCGGCGAACGGGTCGGGCAGCTGCAGCGGAGCGCGGCCGCGACGACGCCGCGGGAGGGCGGTCGTGTTCTCTGAAGCGGATCCCGCCTCCTGGCCGCCGCGTTTCTGCGCGTTCTCTGTAGCCACACCGGGAGTTTACTTCAGAGAAGGCTATTTCTCTGAAGTTTCCGCTTTCGCTCTGCGATTCCAGGAGCAGCAGCGACCGACGCCTTCGAGACGGCTTCTGCCGCTGCTCAATTCCACAACTCTGCTCAGGCGCGACGAAGACTGCTGCTGCTGGATCTAGCCCAAACGAGCAGTCAGTCGCGGCGCTCCGCACTGCCGCACTTGAGGATCGCTGGCGCCTCGATTAGCTGGATCCTGGCAAGCGCCCGCCCCCCGTGGACGCCCCCCTTTGAGCGAATGCAGTCGCGCGGCCGGACCACCACCACCGCTCCGGTTCGTCGCAAAGGAGAAGTCCGCGCTACGGGCAGGGCACGGGCGAAAGCAGGCGTCGCGCGTCAGCGAGAGGTGTGATTCCCGTGTTGGGGTGCGGATGCCGGCAATGTCGGAAGAGCAGGTATTGGCCGACTCCGAAGAACCTGACACAGGCTTCGGTGCACGAACACCATCCCGTGCTACCTCGTGCGGGGATGCTCCTCGCGGCAGCGCCGCTGTGAGGGCGGCAAACCTCTCCTGCTCGCGCCGGACTCGGCGCGAGCGTTCGACATAGCCAGGCACGTTGGCGGTCGATGCAGACAAGCTCTCGCGCGTGACCTCCGCGACATAGGCCCAAGAGTTATCGGCAATCGCGACTGCCCGTTGACGCTGCATCGGTGAGCAGACGCTCGATCAGCGACGCCCAGTCCGCCAGCTCGCGCGGGAGGAGGAAGTGGCGCCGTACTCGATCCTGGCCCGCGGCACCCATGCGTTCGCGCAGATTCTCGTCCGCAAGCAGCTGCATCGCCGCATCGGCTAGCTCCCCCGGTTGGTCTGGATCGCGCAGGAATCCTG
>JADGPL010000046.1 GCA_017882455.1 Solirubrobacteraceae bacterium
ACACGGGCAGCCGAGCGCGGTCCTGCGAGCTCGTCGTAGCGCCGGCACCCATAGGTAGGGAGAAGCTCGGGGAGGGCGGTTATCAGTGAAGTGGCTGAGCGGCTTGGTGCGCTTTGGTGCCTGGGAGCATTGCGTGTAGGTATAGACCGGGGGAGCGCCAGCCGCGTAGCGGCTCAATCTTCGCGTACGGCGTTTCGCCCGCTGTCGGTCAGGCGCCATTCGCGTTCGCCTGCGTCGACAGCGCTGGAGCGCTGCTCCATCCACCCGCGATCTAACAGCTGCTGCAGATGCCCTGCTAGGGCGGCGTCCGCGATCTGGTGGCCAGCGGAGATCGTCAGGCTGCGAAGCATCGTTTCGTGAGCTATCCACCCGAAGTGGCTGATCTGCCACAGCTCTTGCAGCAGCGCGTGCTCGTCGGGCAGCTTGCGGCTTGGGCGCGCTGGCCCGGCCGGTGGGGGCCTGGGCGGTGTCTGGTCGCGGGGTCTATCTGACGACATCATCGTGGCGCGAGCGCCGCATCTGATGTGCGGGTTCGGTCTGGAGTGCGCGCCTGTCTGGTTCTAGCGTTTTGGTCGGCGGGACGCGCGGGCGCGGTGTTTGGCGTCAAGCAGCGCCTGGTCGGCGCGCTTCAAGCAGGGGGTGTCTGGCAGCTCGCCCGAGCGGGAGGTCGCTGCTCCGAACGTGACGCTGAGCAGCATCCGCGTCGTCGCGTTCGCGGGGTGCGGCGCTGCTCTCGACCCGTCCGGCACCAGCACCGGCCGCCGAAACCCGCAGGCTAACCGACCCCCCGCCTACCACTCGTCTCGTAATCGATCCTCCCGATGCGAGCCGCAACGCCCCGTCGTGGGTCCGACGCGACGTGTCGCCGCCGCTAGGACGCGCGCGCGGAGCTGGCCGGGCCCGCGACGTGTCGTCTGAAGCCTCGCCGTTCGCCGCGCGACACGTCGCCGGGCAGCCCCCCAGGCGGCGATCGTCCGCCGCCGCGACACGTTCGCGCGAGTCCCCCCGAGGTGTCGGGCGAGCTCGTCGTAGGCGAGCTGCGCGGTCTCAGGCCGCCGTCAGCTCACGCTCCGCGCGCAGCCAGTTTCCGAGCTGATCGGATCCGCCCTCTTCGAGGTGGATGAAGTAAGCGCGTTTGGAGATCTCGCCCTGATCGAGCTGGCGGCGCGTCGTCTTGGGCTTGCGCGAGCTGGTGGGCTTGCTGGCGGCGGGCTTGGCGGGCTTCTCCGTCATCTCGGCACTCCTCTCATAGATTGCGGGCCCCGCGTCGCGGTCCGCGACGCGAAGATTGACCCCCGCGACTTGCGCGCGGGGACGCCGAGCATCTTCGACGTCACCGCAGCCGACCCTTCCACAGGGGCGCCGAGAGGGTTTCTTACCGAGAACCCGGGTTACGCGGCCAGGCGCCGGCGCGCCTTCTGCACCGATGGCAGCGACGTCTTCGCTTTAGCGAGCGGCCGTGCTCGCAGGTCGACGCTCGCTGGCTTGGCGGCGATCGTGATCTCCTCGCCGGTCGCGGGGTTGCGACCCGTGCGCTTCTTCTGCGCCGGCTTGACGCGGACGGCCAGCTGCACCATCCCCCCGATCCGTACCTTCTCGGCGTTGCCGAGCTGTTCGAGGACGACGTCCTCGAGCGCGGCGAGCGCTCGCTTCGCGTCGGTCTTGCTCAGCTCCGCGCGGTCCGCGACAGCGCTCGCGAGCTGTGTCTGGGTCAGCGGCATCGGCACTCCTCAGTGATCGAATGGTCGAGCTGCACAGCGTGATTGAACCTCACACCACGGACATCGACGCGTCCCCGGGGGGTTCTTGACGTCGCCGGGCGCCCCAGGAAGAACGCGACACGTCGCGGGGCAGCGCCATCATCCGCGCGAAATCCAACATCACCGTCCCCATAGACGATCACAGTGACGTGGGAGTTCGCAGAATCTGGTCACAACGCCGCGTCGCGATCGTGGCCCCCCGGGCGACGTGTCCGCTGATGCCGGCCAGCTCCCCCTCACCGAACTCAAGTGACGCCCAGCACGCTCGACGGTGCCGATTCGTGACGGTGTGACCCAGCTACTCAAGCAGTTCTCAGCGACACCAACGCCGCACATCAACAAGATCGACATGTCCAACGAGAGCCCAGCGGCGCCGGGGTGGTATCGGCCCAAGCGTCTCGAGGATCGCGGCCGAGATCGACAGCTCGGACACCACGAGCGACTCCATCGTGTGGGACACGTAGCTGTCGTTGACGCGCAGCGACAAGCCGCCGCCGCGGCCGATCTGCAGGGTGACGTTGCGCGGTTCGCTCATTCAGCTGCAGGCCTCAAGAGTCGTAGTGTCTCGCGTGCGGGATGTTGACGTTCCCCTCCCCCCGCAACCTCGCTGCGAAGATGCGGCGGCGCAGTCAAGGGAGCTGCACAAGCACTTACCCGCAGGCCCGCAAGGGGCGCCCGCGGACGCGGGCGGTGCGCGGAAGCGACCTTGACGGCGTGGGCCCACCGCTCACAATCAGTGGTGGTTGCGGGCCCAGGGGGAGAGTTCCTTCCCGCGCGGCGAGCCACAGGCCCCTCTACGTCGATCGCCGAAGCCATTGCTCCAGATACTGAGCGGCTTCGGTCTCGTGGTGGCGCTCCAGCACGACGCAGAGCGCCTCTGCGCCCGGCTCCCGGTCGGGGCCCGCGAGGGTCTGCAGGGCAGCGAACGCGAGTTGCGCCTCGGAGACCGAGAGCCGGCGCTCGCTGATCAGCCGCGCTCCGAACCGCGCCGCGGCGGCGGGGAACCGCTCCGGCGCGGCGACGGCGAACACGAGGACCACGCGCAGCGCGTCGCGGAGCAGCATCGGCTTGGGCAACTCGTGCGCGGCGGCCAGCACGATGTTCGGGTTGCCAATCTTGACCGCCCGCTCGAAGCGGGTCAGCGCTGAGCCATCCGACGTCATTACGAACATATGTTCGCACTGTCCCCCCTCCCCCGCGCGATGGCCGACCGCCGCCTATGACTTGTCCGAGGCGATCCGACCTCTCGCTCGCGGATCTCGCGGCGGCGGTTGGTGGCTGCTCGAGGCGGAGCTGGGTTCCGGCGGCGCAAGCGTTCAGCCCGTCGAGGAGGTAGGTATCGCGGTAGCGGACCCGATTGGGTGCCGTCGATCGAGTGGCAGCCGATCGAGGCGGCGTACGCGAGGCGGCGCAGGCTGTTGACGCGGCCCATGTGGATCCAGAGGCCGCGCTGCTGAGCCCTCGACGACGATCGCCTCGACCTCCGGACCGAGCTTGAACTGGTTGGTGGCGCCCCCGATGAACAGCGCGCCGAGCGATCCCCATGGGATCCACCAGCGGTCGTACTCAACGCCGGGCTCCTGGAGCACGTACGCGGGCGCCAAGCCGTGGCTCCACAGCAGCGGCGCGTACTCCTCGAACAGCATCGAGGTCAGGCCGGCTTCGCCGACGACGTCGGGTCAGACGACGAACAGGCATCCGGGTAGGCCGCTGAGCGCCTGCACCATGCGCAGGAAGCGACGCTCGGCGTGCTCGTCCCAACCGCCGTCGAAGGCGTCGTTGTCAGCTGCCCACGGCACTCCCGATCTCGCTGTCGCCGCGGCACGCGGATAGTGGCGGGGCTGCAGCAGCCGGCCGAGGTTCGGATGGCGGTGCGCGCGCATCTGCGGCTCGGCCTGGGTCGCGAGCAGCAGCATCAGCACGGCTGCGGGAAGAGGGCGAGCTGGCTGGGACCAGAGTCAGCGAGCGGGAGGCTGCGGAACGTCTCGACCGCCGTTCGGTAGCGATCTGCGCCGTCCCCGAGCGTCTGGCACGGGTGCCAGAGCGTGACCAGGATCCTGCCCTCGTGGGGAATCGGCTCGCGGACGCGCTCGATCCAGCCGCGGCGCTTCATCGCGTCGAGATCTCCCTCGCTTACCCAGGTTGCTGATCGGCGCCATCACACGTCCCCGAACGGTCGCGGCTGCGGATCGGCAAGCCGCCTGACCGTGGTCGCGAAGTCGCGTCCGCAGCCGGGCACGCCTTGTTGTGGCTGATCCCGATGCCGCGGGTGGTGCCGACGAGAGCGCCGAGCACGCCGTCCTCGACGATCCGGTAGAACCGGTCATCCGGCCGGCCCGGGAGCCCGCCGGGGAGCACCTTGTAGGTCTGACCGCAGTCGCACGTCCAGGTCGCCACGGTGCGCTCCCACGCCTCCTGGCACTCGTTCTCGTAGAAGCCGGCGAGGTGCTCGCCCGGGCGGCTGGCGAGCATGTCGCGCAGCGGGCTCACCGGTGTAGCGGACCTCGACCTGGCAGACCTGGTTGGCGCGGTACAGCCTGTGCAGCGCGGCGATGAATGCGTCGTCGGGCTCCTCCTCAAGCCAGCCCTTGACGGCGAGCACGTTGACCGCGATCGCGACAACCAGGTCTTCGTTCGCAGCGCGCCCGGTCGCGCTGTCCTTGATGGCGGCCGGCATCAGCTCGTCTCCGCGAACAGCGGTAGCTGGTCGTCG
>JADGPL010000012.1 GCA_017882455.1 Solirubrobacteraceae bacterium
GAAAGACTGGATCAAATTGAAAAAGCAAGTGCTTGTCAGCGTCGACCGCGCGGAGACGCGCGTGGCGCTTCTGGAGGCGAGCGGAACGCCCGCCGCCTCGCGTTCGTCCTCCAGCCGAGGCCGCAAGCGCGGCAGCGGCTCTCCGGAGGCCGGATACCGGGTCGCTGAGCTCTACATAGAGCGCCGCGGGGGACGCTCGATCGTCGGCAACATCTACAAGGGCAAGGTCGACAACGTCCTGCCCGGCCTTGAGGCCGCCTTCGTCGACATCGGTCTCGAGAAGAACGGCTTCCTGCACGTCGACGAGATCGTGCTCCCGGGCGTGGAGACGCCCAAGCGGGGGCGCGGCGGAGGGGGCGGGCGCAAGATCTCCGACCTGCTCAGCCCCGGCCAGGAGATCGTCGTGCAGGTCGTCAAGGATCCGCTCAAGACCAAGGGCGCGCGCCTGTCCATGGAGCTGACCATCGCCGGGCGCTACATGGTCTACGCGCCCACCGGCGAGGGCATCGGCGTCTCGCGACGTCTGGAGGACAAGGAGCGCGAGCGCCTGCGCCGCCAGAGCGCCAACCTCGAGCTCGACGGCGGCGGCGTGATCGTCCGCACGGCCGCCCACGGCGCCAAGCGCGAGGACTTCGAACGCGAGCTCAAGTACCTGCACAAGCTCCACGAGGTGCTGGTAAAGCGCGTCGAGGAGACGGCCGCGCCGGATCTGGTCTTCCAGGAGGCCGACCTGTCCGTGCGGGTCGTGCGCGACATCTTCTCGGCGCACTTCGAGCGCGCGATCGTGGACGACGAGCAGCAGTACCACCGCCTGGTCTCGTTCTTCACGCGCACAGCGCCCGAGCTCGTCGAGCGCGTCGAGCTGTGGCAGCAGGAGGAGCCGCTGTTCGAGAACTATGGCGTGGACAAGGCGATCGACGGGGTGCTCTCGCGCCGGGTCGATCTGCCGAGCGGTGGCTATCTGATCATCGACTACGCCGAGGCGCTGACGGTGATCGACGTCAACTCCGGGAGCTTCATCGGTCGCGGCAAGGGCGCGGGCCTCGAGGACACGATCACCAAGACCAACCTCGAGGCGGCCGAGGAGGTCGTCAACCAGCTGCGCCTGCGCGACATCGGCGGGATCATCGTGATCGACTTCATCGACATGGCCCGCGCGCGCAATCGCGATGCGGTCATGAAGACGCTGCGAAAGACGCTCGACGAGGACCGCACCAAGACCTTCACGGCGGAGATCTCGAAGCTCGGCCTCGTCGAGATGACGCGCCAGAACGTGACCGAGGGCGTGCGCGAGATCATGAGCCGTCCCTGTCCCACCTGCGAGGGCGAGGGCGTGATCCGCTCGGAGGAGACGATCGCGATCGAGTTCGAGCGCAAGCTGCGCGACGTGGCCGTCGAGCATCCCGAGGCGGAGGCCTTCCTCGTGCAGGTCAACCCGCGCGTGAGCACCCAGTTCACCGGTCACGGCTCACGCGTGCTGCACGCCCTCGAGGCGCAGACCGGCAAGTCCTTCCTGTTCGAGGGCTCCGAAGGCCTCACCCTCGACCATTTCGCGATCACCTTCATCGGCACGCGCGAGGAGGTCGAGGAGCGGGCGCTGCCGTTCCGTCAGGGCGATGAGGTGCTGGTGGAGATCGTCGAGCCGCACATGTACGACGTGGACGACGCAGTCGCCAAAATCGACGGGTACATCATCTCGATCGCCGGGGCGGCCCCGTGCGTTGGTGAAAAGCGGATGGTGCGCATCGACGAGGTCGGTCGCACGGCCGCCACCGCGCTGCTCCTGGACGAGTCGGGTGAGGTGGTCAGCGCTCCCGCCCGCATCGCGCCGGCGCGTAGCGCGGGCGGCGGACGTGGACGGCGCCGCTCCTCCGGGTCGACCGACGCGGACGCCGCCACGGAGACGCCCGCGCCCCGCTCCAGGCGCCGTCGCGCGCCGGTCGACGGCGAGGATGCCGAGGCCCGCCGCGAAGCGGGACTGAGCGAGTCTCCGACGAGCATCGACTCCGAGCCCGAGCAGGAGCCCGCGGGCGTTGCGCCCGCAGAGGGCGTGACTGCGGAGGGCGAGGCCGGCGAGGATGGCCTACAATCCAAGCCTCGGCGTCGTGGCCGCAGGGGCGGACGGCGCCGTTCGGCTGCGAAGGCCAAGGCGACGCCGGAGTAGTCCGGCGGCTCACGCCCAGGCCCGAGCAGACGCTTCCCCCAAGTCAGAGAATCGAGAACGAGCCAAGACATGTACGCGATCGTGAAGACCGGCGGCAAGCAGTACCGCGTGGAGCGCGGGCAGAAGCTGCTCGTCGAGCGCCTCGCCGTGGCCGAGGGCGACGACGTGGCGCTCGAGCCGATCCTCTACCGCTCCGATGAGACCGTCTTCGACAAGGCGGGCCTTGCAAACGTGAAGGTCACGGCGAAGGTCGTGGCCCACGTGCGCGGCGAGAAGCTGCGCGTGTTCAAGTTCAAGCCCAAGCGGGGCTACAAACGCAGGACCGGGCACCGCCAGGACCTCACCCAGATCGAGGTTCTCGAGATCACGGCAGGCGGTGCCAAAGCACCCGCCAAAGCGACTGCAAAACCAGCCCCGGCCAAGGCTCCCGACACCGGCGCCAAGGCCGCACCGGCAAGCGCTACCAAGGAGAAGGCTGCAGATGGCTCATAAGAAGGGGCTCGGCTCGAGCCGCAACGGCCGTGACTCCAACGCCCAGCGCCTGGGCGTCAAGACCTTTGCCGGCGAGAGCGTCACCGGCGGCGAGATCATCGTGCGCCAGCGCGGCACCCGCTTCAAGCCGGGCGCCGGCGTGGGCATCGGCAAAGACGACACGCTCTACGCGCGGGCCGCGGGCACCGTGCAGTTCAGCACAGGCCGGCGCGGGCGCGTCGTGAGCGTGCTCGCCGACGAGCAGACCGGCTGAGCAACTTCCTCTCTGAGCTGAGTGTATGACCATGGTTATACACCCGCCACCGAGACGAACTGCTCGACCAGCATGACCCCGCGGCGCGGCGCATGGCTACTCGCAGCAGGGCGTGCAGCCCTGGGCGTAGCCGTCCTGGCCGCGCCTGAGAGGGTCACCTCGCGCTGGCTCGGCGAGGCAAACGCCCAGCTGCCGGTGGTGAGGGACCTCGCGCGCTCGCTCGGCGCGCGCGACCTCGCGCTTGGGCTCGCCACACTGCAGACGATCGACGATCCCGTCGTGGGTCCGCGGGTCCAGCTGCTGTGCGCGCTCGTGGACTCGGCCGACACGCTCGCCACGATCATCGCGCGGGCGGCCCTGCCGCGAAAAGGCGTGATCGGGACCGTGGCGATCGCCGGGGCATCCGCCGGCGCCGGCTTCTACTTCTCTCATCGCCTCGCCCACGCCTGAGCGTCGCAGGCGCGAGCGCTGCCGTGGAGTCGGTGCCTGTGCCCTATCCCTGCTGGGCAGTCGGCCTGATGAGGATCTCGTTGACGTTGACGTGCGGAGGCTGTGAGGTCGCATAGAGCACGGCCCTCGCGATGTCCTCATCCCGCAGGGCATCGGTGGGGCGGTTCTCGAAGAACGGCGTGTCGACCATGCCGGGCTCGATCAGCGTGACGCGCACTCCCGTTCCGTGCAGGTCCTGGCGCGCGGCCTCGCCCATGGCGGTGACGGCGTGCTTCGTGCACGAGTACATCGAGCCCGGCAACGCGCGCCGGCCGGCCACGCTGGAGGTCAGGAGCAGATGTCCGCGACTGTCGGTGAGGGCGGGAATCGTCGCCCGCAGGGTCAGGGCGGCCCCGTAGACGTTGGTGAGAACCATCTCCCGCCAGTGCTCGGGGGTGTCCTTCAGAAAGCCGCGCGGGCCTCCGAAGCCGGCGTTGGCGAACGCCACGTCGATGCGTCCGAATGCCTCCAGGGCGACCTTCACCATTCGCTGCTGCTGCTCCCACTCGCTCACGTCGCAGCGCACCGCGAGGGCGTGCTCCGGACCGCCCAGCTCCTCGGCCAGCCCCTCCAGGCGCTCCAGCGACCTGGCTGCAAGCACGAGCCTCCATCCCTCGGCATGGGCGCGGCGGGCCGTGGCCGCGCCGATACCGGATGAGGCGCCGGTGATCAGGAAGACGGGCTGTGGAGAGACGGGCTCGGTGCTCATGGTGGCGTGCTCCTCGGTTGGGCGTTGACTTGTCCAGCTGATGCTCCCACCCATATCCGATCGCGACCCCGCTGCCGGAGGGCGACCCCGCTGCCGGAGGGCGACCCCGCTGCCGGAGGGCGCTGCTGTCACGATGGGCTGCATGCTTCACGATCGCGCGAGGATCCATGTACAGGCCGGGGCCGGCGGGGACGGCTGCACGAGCTTTCGTCGCGAAGCGCATGTCCCGCGCGGCGGTCCAGACGGCGGCGACGGCGGGCGCGGGGGGGAGGTGGTCCTCGTCTGCGACGACTCGCTGCGCGACCTGCAGAGCTTTCGTCGCAAGGCCCACCATTGCGCCGGGCGGGGCGGACACGGCGAAGGGGCGCTGCGCCACGGAGCCGACGGCGAGACGCTCGTCATCCGCGTGCCACCGGGCACCGAGATCATCGGGCCGGAGGGGGAGGAGGGCCAGCTCGGGGGGCGGCGATGGGAGCTGCTCGCGGCCGGTCAGCGTGCCACGGTGGCCCGCGGCGGCAGCGGCGGGAAGGGCAACAAGCGCTTTGCCACGCCCACGCGCCAGGCCCCCCGCTTTGCCGAGCGGGGGCTGCCCGGGGAGGAAGGCTGGCTCGAGCTGCAGCTGAAGCTGCTGGCGGACGTCGGGCTCGTGGGGCTGCCCAACGCGGGCAAGTCCTCTCTGCTCTCGCGCCTGACCCGCGCCGCGCCCAAGATCGCCAGCTACCCCTTCACGACGCTCTCGCCGGTGCTGGGCGTGCTCGAAGGCGCCGAGCGCCAGTTGATCGTGGCTGACATCCCGGGCCTGATCGAGGGGGCAAGCGACGGAGCGGGCCTCGGACACGACTTCCTGGCGCACGTCGAGCGCACGCGCCTGCTCGTCCACGTCCTCGACCTGGCCCCGGAGCTCTCCCAGGGAGAGGGCGCGGATGCGGTGACCAACCACGCGACGATCGAGCGTGAGCTGGCAGCTCACGACGAGCGCCTCGCGCGCCTGCCACGGATCCTGGCGCTCTCGAAGTCCGACCTGGTGACCGACGAGCAGGCGCGCACAGCCGTGGCACAGTGGCAGCGGCGCCTCGGCTCCGATGTCCTGGTGATCGCCACCTCGAGCGCCACCCGCGCAGGCGTCGCACAGCTGAGCGAGGAGCTGCTCAGGCGAGTGGCACCGCTGGGCATCCCCACGTCCGATTCCCCCGCGGCGCTCACGGCGCCCGCGCGAGCAGGCGCCGATGAGGAGATGGCCGAGTACATGATCTTCCGCCCGGCCACAGCAGGGGGTTTTCGCGTGGAGCGCCTCGGGCCGGGCGCATTCGCGGTCAGAGGCGCTGGGATCGAGCGCCTGCTCAGGCGTTATGACATCGACAACGAGGACGCCATGGCCTACCTCGAGGGCAGGTTGCGGCGGATCGGCGTGCTCCGAGCACTGGAGGCGGAGGGCTTTGAGGCGGGGGACGAGATCGAGATCGCCGGGGTGAGCTTCGAGCTGGACCCCAGCGCCGAGAAATAAGCTCCACCCATGAGACGCGTGGTGGTCAAGCTGGGATCTAGCGTCGTCGCCGACAGCGAGGGCGCTCTGCGCATGGAGGTGCTCGAGGCGGTGTGCGACCAGCTTGCCGGTGTGCACAGGCAGGGCTGGGAGGTGATCGTGGTCACCAGCGGTGCAATCGCGCGTGGCATGCGGGTGATGCAGCTGCCCCAGCGCCCCACCTCGGTGGGCGCTCTGCAGGCCGCCAGCGCGGTCGGGCAGGGCAAGCTCTACCGCGTCTACGACGAGCTGCTGCGCGAGCGCGAGGTGACGAGCGCCCAGGTGCTGCTGACCTTCTTCGACATGAGCGCGCGGACCCACTACCTCAACGCGCGCCAGACGCTGGCCACGCTGCTGGAGTGGCGGGTGCTGCCGGTGATCAACGAGAACGACACGACCGCCACCGACGAGATCTCCTTCGGAGACAACGACTTCCTGGCGGCTCAGGTGGCCGTTCTGATCGCCGCCGACGAGCTGATCCTGCTCACCGACATCGACGGTCTGTTCACGGCCGATCCGCGCCTGTACCCAGACGCCCGCATCGTCACCGAGGTCAACGACTTCTCCGAGATGGACGAGCTCGAGATCGGTCACACCACCTCTCCACTCGGATCGGGCGGGATGCGCTCCAAGGTGGTGGCGGCCGAGATGGCGACGGCCGCGGGCATCGCCACGGTCATCTGCAACGGTCGCCGTCCGGAGGCGCTTGCGGCGGTGCTCGCTGGCGAGCGCGAGGGCACGCGCTTCGCGGCCCGTGAGGCGCGCTACAGCAGCTTCAAGCTGTGGCTGAAGTACGCCAAGCCCTCACGCGGCACGCTCGTCATCGACGCCGGAGCCGTTCGCGCCGTGCGCGAGGGCAGCGCCAGTCTGTTGCCGGTCGGTGTGGTGGAGGTGCTCGGCGACTTCGACGCCGGCGACGCCGTGCAGATCGTCGCCCACCCCGAG
Organism: Solirubrobacteraceae bacterium; assembly: GCA_017882455.1. GTDB lineage: Bacteria > Actinomycetota > Thermoleophilia > Solirubrobacterales > Solirubrobacteraceae > Palsa-744. Next base: position 6,575 of record JADGPL010000012.1, read on the forward strand.
AGCGGCGAAGCGCCGGGTCGAACCCTGGCCAAGGGCATCTGCAACTACTCCGCCGAGGAGCTGAGGAAGGTGATCGGGCTGAAGTCCGAGGCGGTGCGCAGCGTGCTGCCGCGCGCCACCGAGGAGGCCGTGCACCGCGACTATCTCGTCGTCGACTAGAGCCGCGGCGCTCTACCCTGTAGGGCGATGGCCACCACTGTCTCACCGGTCTCTGAGACCTGCCTGACAGCCAAGCGCGCGGCGCGTGCGCTCGCGCGCGCGGACACCGCCGTCAAGGATGCGGCGCTCGAGGCGATCGCCACCGCGCTGGGGGTGCGCCTGGGGGAGATCCTCGCGGCCAACGAGCGCGACCTGGAGCTCGCCCACGAAGCCGGCATCGGCGCGGCGCTGCTCGACCGTCTGCGCCTGGACGAGCTGCGCGTGGCCGGGATCGCGCTGGCCGTGCGCCAGATCGCGGCGCTGGCCGATCCCGTCGGCGAGGTGATCGACGGGCACCGGCTCCCCAACGGGCTCGACATCCGCAAGGTGCGCGTGCCGCTGGGCGTGGTGGCGGTGGTCTATGAGGCGCGGCCCAACGTCACGATCGACGCAGCCGCCCTGTGCCTGAAGTCGGGTAACGCGATCGTGCTGCGCGGCTCATCGACCGCCATGCACTCCAATGCGGCGCTCGCCCAGATCGCCGCCGAGGCCGCCGTCGGCGCCGGTCTTCCGGAGGGCTGCGTGAGCCTGGTGGCCGGCGGAGGGCGCGAGGAGCTGGCCGAGCTCGCGACGCAGCAGGGCGTCGTCGATCTCATCATCCCCCGTGGCGGCGAGAGCCTCAAGGAGGCGCTGCAGGCCGTGGCGACGGTGCCCGTGATCTACGCGGCTTCGGGCAACTGCCACGTGTATGTGGACGGGAGCGCCGACCTCGACAGCGCCGAGGCGATCGTGCTCAACGCCAAGACCCAGCGCCCCGGTGTCTGCAACGCCGCGGAGACGCTGCTGGTCCACGAGCGGATCGCGGGTGAGCTCCTCCCGCGCGTGCTGCGCTCACTGGCAGATGCCGGCGTGCTCGTGCGCGGCGATGAGCGCACGCTGGCAATCGCGGCTGAGCTCGGAGCCAGCGCCCAGGGGTCGATCGCCCGGATCGAGCCGGTCGACGAGGAGGATTGGGGCCGCGAGTACCTGGCCCCGATCATCGCCATCGGCGTCGTTGACTCGGTCGAGCAGGCGATCGAGCACGTCGGCCGTTACGGCAGCGGTCACTCCGAGGCGATCGTGACCCGCGACACGGCCGCCGCGCGGGCGTTCCAGCTCGGCGTGGACGCGGCCTGCGTGTACGTGAACGCCTCCACGCGCTTCACCGACGGGGGGGAGTTCGGGATGGGCGCCGAGATCGGCAACTCCACCCAGAAGCTGCACGCGCGCGGCCCGATCGGGCTGCGGGAGCTGTGCACGTTCAAGTACCTCATCGAAGGTGACGGACACGTCCGCGCCTGAGCAAGCCGCGATGACCGTGCAGTCGCTCGGCATCCTCGGAGGCACGTTCAACCCGCCCCATCTCGGGCACCTTGCGGTCGCACTGCACGCGCGCCACGATCTCGCCCTCGAGCGCGTGCTGTTGATGCCGGTGCATACCCCGCCCCACAAGACGACCGGTGCCGACCCGGGCCCCGAGCACCGCCTGCGCATGTGCGAGCTGGCGGTGGGCGGCGTGGAGGGGCTGGCTGCCTGCGGCCTGGAGGTGGAGCGGGGCGGAGCGTCCTATACGGTGGATACCTTGAGAGCCATCCATGCCAAGCATCCGGACGCCCGGCTGAAGTTCATCGTGGGAGCCGACACGGCCCGTACGCTGGGCTCGTGGCACGAGCCGGCGAGGCTGCTCGAGCTTGCGAGCCTGGCGGTGGCGATGCGTCGCGGCAGTGCGCGTGAGGACGTGCTCGACACGCTCGCCGCTCTCGGTGCGCCGGGGCGCAGGGCACAGGCCGACGTGCGCTTCCTGGAGATGGATCCGGTCGATGTGTCCTCTTCGATGGTGCGCGAGCGGGTCGCGCGAGCCGAGCCGATCGACGAGCTCGTCGGCGCCGATGTCGCCGGCTACATTGCCGAGCACGGCCTCTACCGTGCGCCGATCGAGGCGCTGCGCTGATGCAGCCGGAGGAGCTGATCGGCGAGATCGCCCGCTATGCGGCCGACAAGAAGGCCATCGACGTGGTCGAGCTCGACCTGCGAGGCGTGCTCGGCTACACCGACTACTTCCTGGTCTGCTCGGGCAACACGGGCCGCCAGGCCAAAGCGATCCACGACGGCATCCTTGAGGGGCTCAAGCACGAGCACGAGATGCTGCCGCGCCGGGTCGAGGGCTCGGCTCAGGCAGGCTGGATCCTGATGGACTACCTCGACGTGGTCGTCCACATCTTCACGCCGGAGACGCGAGAGTTCTACCGCCTCGAGCAGCTGTGGGGAGAGGCGCCGGCGCGGGCGGCCGGTGACGGCGCCTGATCGAGACGCCGGCGTCCTTGAGTAAGAGGCGCGCGGGGGTGCGGTCGTATCCCGCTGCTGCCCGGCCTTTTCGTGTGCGCGCCAGGGTCCGGCCGACGCGGCGATATCGATATTCGAAGTTCGGTTGACCACTCATAGCATTTGCGGTTAGGGTCGCGCAGATAGCGCCGCGCGAGGGCGTGGTGCGTGGGAGTGAGGGGAATCCATGCATTATTCGATCGCCGGGCGCCGGCGGCAGCAGCCTGCGCGCATCTTCGTCGCGCTTCTTGCCGCGGCGTTCATTTACGGCCTCAGCGGCCTGGCGCCGGTGGCTCACGCTGAAGGCCCAGGGTCGGGCACGCCAACGACGGTCAGCCTGGGCGACTCGTTCATCTCGGGTGAGGCCGGGCGCTGGGCAGGCAACACCAACGAAAGCTCATCCAAGACAGACGCGCTCGGATCGACCGCATACGACGACAACTCCAGCGGCAACGGCGAACTGATCGCAGGCTGCCACCGCTCCAAGGCGGCCGAGGTCTACATCGGCGGCGGCGTCAACGGCGTGAACCTCGCCTGCTCGGGGGCCAAGACCTCGAGCTTCTCGACCGAAGGGCTGTTCAAGCCGGGCATCGACTTCTACAACTCCGGCGGTCACGAAGGCCAGGCGCTGATGCTCCAGCACTTCGCGGCCACTCACAACGTGAAGCTCGTCGCGCTCTCGATCGGCGGCAACAACTTCAACTTCGCGGGCATCGTCACGACCTGCGTCGAGGATTTCCTGGAGTCGACGATCTTCTGGGACTTCTACTGCAGCGAAGAAAGCTCGGTGACAAACAACTTCACCTCGGGCAACGTCTCGAAAATCAAGGGTGAAGTCGAAACCGCGATCAGGAACGTCGCGACCGCGATGACGAACGCGGGCTACACGAGCTCGCAGTACACGATCCTCGTGCAGAACTACCCCTCGCCGATCCCCAACGGATCGGAATTCCGCTACACGCAGAGCGGCTACAGCAGGCAGACCACCGGCGGATGTGGCTTCTGGAACAAGGACGCCAACTACGCCAACGCGACGATGCTGCCGACGATCGACAGCACCGTGCTCGGCGCCGCTTCCGGAGTGGGCCTGTCGAACGTCAAGACGATGGAATTGAGCTCCGCCTTCAACAGCCACCGCCTGTGCGACAAAGGCGTGGGGCTGCTCGAGGAAGAGGGGCTGTCCAACTGGAAAGCGACCGAAGCGGTGAACAAGAGCGAGTGGTTCAACCAGATCCGCACGATCGAAACGCTGTTCGGGACGTATCAGCTCCAGGAAGACATCCACCCGAACTACTGGGCTCAGCTCGGGTTGCGCAATTGCCTGACCCAGGCGTACAACAGCGGTACGCCCAAGAGCGGAACGTGCACGACCTCGGGCTCCGGCCTGAACTCGGCGGGCGAGCCGAACATGTCGCTGCACTGATCGGCCAAGCCCGCGGTGAGGGCGGCCGGGCGCGGAGATCGACCGCGCCCGGCCGCTGCGGGCCAGTTGCGAAGATTGGCGCGTGAGCACGACCGCGCCTAGCCACACGCCACGCGCCGATCTGCGCGAGCGGCTGAGTCATCAGCTCACGCAGGAGCGCGTCACCTAGTACTCGGGGAGCACAGCTGGGGTGCGCTCCCTGCGTGCGATCAGGATCGTTGCCGCCTGCGTGAGCAGCGCCAGTGCCGTGGCGAGCGCAAAGGCCGCAGGGGTGCCCAGTCGATGCAGCGAGATGGCGAGGGTGAAGCAGAACAGCGCGAACGCCACGAAGCCGCTGATGAGGCCCCGCAGCAGGCGCAGCAGCTCGTCGGTTCCACGTTGGGCGTGCGTGAAGGTCGAGAGCACCGTGGCGATTATGGGAAACGGAGCCAGCAGTCCGCTCAGCTGTGGCCCGAGCCAGCCGGCCACGGCGGTCAGCGTCAGGACCAGGACCAGCGCGCAACCGGCCCGCACGGGCAGATCCCACACGGGAGGCGCGGGGTGGCTCTGGGCAGGCGCGTCCGGGTGCGGCAGCGAGGCGAGACCGACGAGCAACCCGACCCCGGTGATCCCGAGCGCCACGCCTGCTGGGATCGAGAACGTGCTGAAGATGGCTGTGCCCACTGCGAACGCGAGCCATCCTGCGAGCATGCTCGCGCCCCAGAACAGGCGACCGGCCAGACGGGCATAGACGACGACGAACGCGATCAACGAGACGAGGCCAAGCAACGTTCCCGCGGCCGCTCCGGCGGCAAAGGCCCGCCCGTGGGCGAGCGCGTACACCAGCAGGATCGGGCCCGCCACCACCGGAAGCCCGGCTATCAGGCCGCCGACGCGGGGCCCGAAGCGCCGGGCGGCGAGCGACGCTCCGACCACGAACGCCGGAGCGAGCAGCAGCTTGATCGCGAGCAGGGTCACCCGTGGATGATGACGCACGCATCTCGTGGCCGGCCGGCGCATGGGTGTCCTCCGCGCGCAGACGCAGCGGCTGGGTCACGGCGCCGAGCCGTGAGTCGGCGAGGCAGGCGGAATCTCAAGCGGCGGCAGGCAGGCGCTCAGGCGCGGGCGAGTTGCGGGAGCGGCTCGCCGACGCTCGCTCGCGCAGGAGAACGGTGCCTCCGTGAGCCGGGCTGATGGTGATGCTGCGCCGGCGTGTCTTCTCGGGGTGCGCGCCGACCGCGGCCAGCTCGAATCGCGCCAGCACCGCGCGGATCGCGATCTTCATCTCCACCAGCGCAAAGCTCGCGCCCAGGCAGCGCCGCCGGCCGCCGCCGAACGGGATCCAGGTGTAGGTGCCGGGCGCCTGCTCCAGGAAGCGCTCCGGATGAAATGCGTAGGGGTCCGGGTAGATCGCCGGATCGTGGTGCACGAGGTAGGCGTTCGCCAGCAGGACCACGCCCGCCGGGTAGCGCACGTTGCCGATCGTCACGGGCTTCTTCACCAGGCGCGGCTCCGCGTTGGGGAGTACCGGGCGGTGACGCAGGATCTCGTTGATGGTCGCCGTCAGGTACTCCTCGCCCGAGCCATCCTCGATCTCGCAGCTCAGGCGTGCGAGCACGGCGGGCTCGCGGGCGAGGCGCTCGAAGGTCCAGGCGAGCTGGGAGGCCGTCGTCTCGTGTCCCGCCACCAACGCCGTCATCAGCTCATCGCGGAGCTCCTGGGCGCTCATCGGCGTTCCGTCCTCGTGCTCGGCCGCGAGCAGCATCGCCAGGACGTCCTCGCGATCGGCGCCCTCGCGCCTGCGCTCCTCGATCAGGGCGTAGATGAGCTCGTCGATGCGGGCTCCGAGCCGCTCGAAGCCGGCGAGCGGCGTTACGCGGCTGAGGGCGCGAGGCGGCGGGGGCAGCAGCGACAGCGGGCTGTCGCCGAAGGTGAGGAGCTTGGTGAGCAGAGCGCGCAGAGAATCGAGCTTCGCACCGCGCTCGAGCCCGAACACCGCGCGCAGGATGATCTCGAGCGTCAGCCGTTGCAGGCGGGGGTGAAGCTCCACGGGCACATCCAGCGGCCAGCTGTCGATCTCGCGCTCGGTCAGCTCGCTCATCAGGCTTGACAGGCGCTGCATCTTCTCGCCGTGGAACGCGGGAAGCATCAACTTGCGCTGCTGGAGGTGGGGGCCCTCGTCGAGGAGGATCACCGAGTGCGTGCCCACGACCGGTTCGAGGATCCTGGCGCCCTCGCCGGGGTGCAGGACGTCGGGCGGCGCCTGAAAGAGATCCTTGATCGCGTCCGGATCGGAGATCATCACCAGCGGTGGCTGGCCGACGAGGCGAATCGTGAAGGGGACGCCATAGCGGGCGCGACAGCGCTCGAGGAAGGCGGTCGGCCGGCTCCAGAAGCCGAGCGTCTGCAGCAGCACCGGCATACGCGGGCCGGGGGGGAGCTTGTCAGTCATGAACGCCTCCATCTGATTCCGCTACACTAAGCCATACGTATGAGTATATCTACTCGATGGTATCTGTCAAGCAATCCGCCCGGCCCTGTCAGCGTGGCGCTTGCGGCCATCGCGGCAACGAGGCCGAGGCTCTGATGCCGCGGGGCGAGTTCGATCGCAGTGCGCGTAAGGCCCAGACCCGCGGGCGGCTGCTCGAGGCCGCCGCCCGCGTGTATGCGCGACGGGGCTTCAACGGGGCGACGCTCGAAGAGGTCGCGGCCGAGGCGGGCTTCACCAAGGGCGCCGTGTACGGGCATTTCGGCAGCAAGGAGAACCTGCTGCTGGCGCTGATGGAGGAGCATCTGACCCGGCAGGTCATCGAGCAGGTCGCCCTGTTCGACCGCGAGCGCATCACCTGGGAGCGCCCGCTGGCCGGGAGCGCGCGGTGGATGGAGCAGCTCGAGGCCGATCCAGATCCGTTTCGGCTGTTCGTGGAGCTTTGGATCTACGCCCAGCGCGACGAGCGCCTGCGCCAGCGCCTGGCCGAGGGGCTGCAGACGCTGCGCGTCACCTTCGCCCGCTTCGCGACCGCGAGCGCGCTTGACGCTGGCCTCGAGCCTCCCGCGCACGCCGGCGAGCAGTTCGCCAACGTGATGCTCGCCCTGGGCCTCGGTATGCCGATGCTCAAGCTGATCGACCACGACAGCCTTCCCCCGTCGCTGCTCGGCGCCGTGCTGTCGGTCCTGATCCGCGCCGTGGAGTCCAGCCCCGAGGCGCGCGCGCTGCTCGCCGAGCCGGATCGAGCGCTGGCGCTCGATCCAGGCGCCTGACGGTCGCGCCAGGCCAGGTGGGCGCGCCGCCATCTGCCCAGCGCGCATGTAACTACTGATACGTACCCGGGCAGGCCCCCGATGCGCCCGGCCTGCCGCGCGGCCTAGCTTGCGATTGATGATCCGTCTGGCGCGACTCTCGATCAACCGGCCGAAGGCGGCCCTGCTCGCATGGGGCGCCGTTGCGGTGGTGCTGAGCGTCATCGGACTCGGTGTCGCGCACTCGCTCTCACCGTCGATCGTGGTCGTGCCCGGGACCGAGTCCTCGCGTGCCCAGCAGCTCGCGAATGCCCATTTCGGCCCGACCCAGCTCGTGCCAATCCTGCTCCGCGGGCCCGCCGCCCAGCTGAACAGCCAGGGGCCACGACTTGTGCGCGACCTCGTCAAGCGCCCGCACACGCGCGTGCTCTCGGCCTGGGACGCCGGCGCCGCCTCGCAGGGACTGCGGCCCTCGGCCACCGCCGCGATGATCGTCGTGTCCGTCGACCGCCCTGAGAAGGAAGTGGTCAACCACGACCAGGCGCAGATCGAACGGCTGGTCGCACGCGATACCGGCCAGGCCGTGCACGCGAGCGTGACCGGTCAGCCCTCGATCGATCGCGCGCTCAAGAACCAGGCGCTCGACACCACCCTGCGCTCGGAGCTGATCGCGCTCGCAATCCTGTTCGTGTTGCTGATGCTCGCCCTGCGCGCACCCGTGGCGGCCGTGGTCGTGACGCTGGTCGGCGCAGCGACCGTGCTGTCGGCCTTCGGCTTGATGGCGCTGCTCGGGCGGCTCATCGACACCGACCCGATTGCCGTGGCGCTGGCCTCGATGACCGGTCTGGCCCTGGGCGTCGGCTACTCGCTGCTGATCCTCGACCGCTTCCATCAGCAGGGGGCGGTGGCCGGAGCGGAGCCGCGCGATGCGACGCTCGCCGCGTCGAAGGCGGTCGCGACCACCGGGCGTGCCGTGCTGTTGGCCGGAACCGGCCTGATCCTCGCGCTGGTGCTCGCCACGGCAATCGCCCCTACGAAGATCCTCGCCTCGCTCGGGATCGGCGTGCTGCTCTGCTCCGCGCTGGCGCTCGGCGGCTCCGTCGTCGTGATGCCTGCCGCGCTCGTGCTGTTCGGACGTAAGGTGGTCGGTGCGGCCGCCCCGGCTCCGGCGGCCATCACGCGCGACTGGGACCGCCTCGTCTCGACCGGCGCCTGGGTACGCAGGCGGGCGGTGCTCGCCGGAGCGCTCGCGACAGCTGTGCTGCTCGGGCTGGCTGTACCCGCGCTGAACCTGCGGACGGGGCCGCCTGACGTCAGTCAGCTGCCCAACGGGGAGCCGGCACGGCGCTCGTTCGAAACGGTGGCGCGCGTGATGGGGGCAGGCTGGCCGACCCCCTACAACCTGATCGTCGTGAGCCCGGGCGGCCCAATCACGACCTCCACACGCCTGGCCGCGCTCGACCAGCTGCAGGAACAGATCGCTCGCGACCCCAGTGTCGCGTCCGTTGCCGGCCCGGGCGAGCTCAGCGCCCAGACGAAGCCGCTGGGCAAGCTTCCGGTCTCGCTCCAGGAATCCAGCAAGCTGCTCACGGGCGGCAAGCACGACCTGCAGCGACTCGTGGCCGGGCTCGGTCAGGCCGGAAGCGGCGCCAAGCAGCTGCAGAGCGGCCTGCGCTCTGCGAGCGCAGGCGCGGGGCAGCTGCACAGCGGGTCCGGCAGCGCGGGTGCCGGAGCGGCCCAGCTGCACGCCGGACTAGTCTCCGCGCGCAGTGGCTCGGCGCAGCTCTCGAATGGGCTCACCCAGGCGCTCGCCGGGGCGAGCGCGCTCAAGAGCGGCGCCACCCAGGCGCTGGCGGGCTCGATCGAACTGACCAACGGGCTCGGTTCGGCGCACGCGCCCGTTGCGGCCGGACTGCCCTCGCTGAAGCAGCTCGCCGGCTTGACGGCCGCCACCAAGGGCGCCGTCGGCGCGCTGCAGGGTCAGACACAGGGCGCTGCCGGAGACCTGGCGAGCGCGACTGAAGCCCTGCGCGCCATGACCTCTGGCAAGCAGGATCCGCACTATGCCGAAGCGCTCTCCGCACTCGAAGGTGCGGGTGGAGCGCTCGGCGCGCTCGCGCAGGGTCTCGGCAGCCTGGCGCCGGACGTGAGCAGCGCGGCCGGCCTGGCTTCGAGTGCCGCCACCCAGGGCTCCTTCCTGGCGAGCGCGCTGGCGCAGCTGCACACCGGCGCCTCCCAGTTGCAGGCCGGACTGGCCAAGCTCCGCGGCGGCGATCTGCAGCTCGCGGCCGGAATCCAGAAGCTCTCTGGTGGCAGCGGAGCGCTCACCAGCGGACTGGCTCAGCTGCGGGACGGCGCCAGCGCACTCGAAGCGGGACTCGACCAGCTGACCACCGGCGCCGGCCAGCTCGAAAGCGGCCTCGCCGGCGGCGTGTCGCCGACCGGGCAGCTGGTGAACGGACTGGGCGTCATGCAGGCGAGCGTGTCCAAGTTCCGCGGCCAGCTGCCCTCGCCGAAGGAGCTCGAAGAACTCCAGAGCAAGTCCCCGGGCCTGTTCAACTCCGGTTACTTCCTGCTCGCCGCGATCGCCGGGGCGCCTGCCGCGAGCAGCAACGCGGCGGGCTTCACGGTGAACGTCACGCGCGGTGGCAACGCCGCGCAGATCGTCGTCGTCTCGCGCTATCGCTCGAGCGCGCGGCGTACGGCGGCGCTCGGCGATCGGCTGGATCTGCTCGCGCGCCGCTTCGCCACGCGCAACCACCTACAGGTGGCGATCGGCGGTCCCGCCGGCAACCTCGGTGACTTCACGAGCGCGACCAACTCGCGCCTGCCATGGGTGGTGGTGGCCCTGGCGCTCGCCGCCGTGCTCATGCTCGGTCTTGCATTGCGGGCGCTCGTGCTGCCCGTCGTCGCGGTACTCTTCAACCTGATCCTCGCCGCCGCGACCTTCGGCATCATGGAGCTGCTGTTCGGCGGGAGCCATCCGCCGCTCGGAGGCCCGGGGTACCTGGATCCGATGTCCATCATCGGCATCTTCACCGCCATCTTCGGGATATCGCTGGTCTTCCTCGTCGTGCTGCTCACGCGCACTCGCGAGGAGATGCAGGCCGGCCTGGACGTCGACGGCGCCCTCGATGTGGCGCTGCGGCGCACTGCCGCGGCCAGCACTGGGACCGGCCTGCTGATGATCTCCGCGGTGACACCGTTTGCAACGACGGGCCTGCTGACGGTCCGGGAGTTCGGTGTGGGGGTGGCGGTGGCGGTGGCGCTCGACGCGTTCCTGCTGAGGCCCGTGCTGCTGCCGGCCGCGGTCGAGCTGCTCGGCAGGCGCGCCTGGTGGCCGACACGACCGATGCGCAGTGAACTACTGAGACCAGAGCAGCAGCGCGCCCCGATGGCAGGAGCGACGGACGAGCTTAGGGTCGGCCATAGCGCGCCTGACCGCAGGAACTCGCCGGGGGATGCGAACCCGCCGGCCCCCACGAAGGAGGAGATTCGATGAGAAGGCTCAAGCTGATGGCAGTACCGCTCGCCGGGATTCTGTGTGTCGGAGGTCTTGGAGGGCTTGCCTACGCAAGCTCGCAGTTCACCCAGGCCTCCAATGTCACGCTGACTGCGACCAAGTCAGGCAAGCCGACCGGCTTCAAGGCCAGCCTGCTTTCGAGCGATCCCGGCGCTGTGCAGCCCCAGGGGCTGAAGACGCTCACGATCACATTCCCGGCCAACACCAAGTTCAACTTCAAGAGCACGGCGATCAAGCAGTGCAAGGCCAGCGAAGTCGAAATCAAGGCGACCCTGGGCAAGGCGTGTCCCGCCAAGAGCCGGATCGGGACGGGCACCGCGGTGGCCAACGGAGCGCCCGTGATACCCGTCATCCCCGAGAACGCCGCGGCATTCGCCGGCGCCAAGCGGATCATCTTCCTGCTGACACCCAAGGGCTCGGCCGGTCAGGTGCTGGTGCTCTACGGATCTGTGGCGGCCAACAAGGTCACAACCCAGGTTCCTGTGATCAACGCGGGCGGGCTCAACGTCGTCATCACCGCGCTCGACCTCACCGTCAAGACCATCGGCAGCGGCTCCAACGCCTTCGTCACCGCGGGCAAGTGCACCAAAGGGAAATTCGGAGTGACATCGCACTTCGTCTATCAGTCCGGGGCGCAGTTGACGCTCGCCAGCTCCTCCAAGTGCGTCAAGTGAGCGAGGGACCGCGATGGCAACGGCCACGTCACTGCCGCCGGTCGCCGAGCGCGTAACCGGCGCCACCACGCTCGGACGCATGATCCTCTCGGCGTCCGAGCGGGGGGAGGATGTCGCCCTGCGTCATCACGTCGGCGAGGAGCTGCGCACGATCTCCTATCGAGAGCTCGGCGAGCGCAGCCGCGAGATCGCCCGCGGCCTGATCGCGCTCGAGATCGAGTCGGGCGAGGTCGTGGCGATCCTCTGCTCGACCCGCGCCGAGTGGACGCTCTGCGAGGCCGGCGCCGTCTGCGCGGGCGTCGTGGTCGCGCCGATCTACCACACGAGCTCGCCCGAGGAGTGCCTGCACGTGCTGTCGCATTCCGACGCGCGCCTGGTCTTCTGCGAGGACCCAGAGCAACTGGCGAAGGTCGAGCGCATTCGCTCGCGGTGTCCGGCGCTCGAGCACGTCGTGCTGATCGAAGGTGAAGCGACTGGGGCGATCTCGCTTGCGCAGCTCCGCCGCGAGGGGGACGTCGTCGACCCCGAGGAGGTCGAGCGGCGCGTGCGCCGCGTCTCGCCGGACGACCTCGCGACGCTCGTCTACACCTCAGGGACCACGGGACCGCCGAAGGGATGCATGCTCACCCACGCCAACTTCCTCTCGGCCACCGCGATGTACCGCGGGCAGCTCGAACTTGACGACATCCAGCCGGTCATCTACATGTTCCTGCCGCTGGCACACGTGTTGGCTCGCCTCGCCCAGACGGTCGTCATCGACGTAGGCGGAACTCTCGTCTACTGGCGCGGAGATGCGGCGCGGATCCTCGACGAGGTGGCCGAATCCCAGCCGACTCACTACGTGGCCGTGCCGCGCGTGTACGAGAAGATGCACACGGGCGTCATCAGCGCGCTCGAGAGCCGCGGACGTCTCGCACGGATGCTGTTCGCATGGGCGCTCGAGGTCGGCGGCCGGGCGCGTCGCGCCGAGCGCGCGGGCAAGAGCGGCGGCCCACTGACCGCGGCCCGGCTGCGAGTGGCGGACCGCGTCGGTCTCGCAAAGGTCCGCTCCCTCTTCGGGGAGCGCCTGAAGCTGGCGCTCGTCGGCGCAGCGCCGATCGATCGCGAGCTGCTGGAGTTCTTCGACGCCTGCGGGGTGCTCGTGCTCGAGGGGTATGGCATGACCGAGAGCTGCGCCACCGCCACGCTCAATCCCGCGAGCGCACCGCGGTTCGGCACGGTCGGGCGGGCGCTGCCCGACAGCGAGGTGATGGTCGCCGAGGACGGCGAAGTCCTGCTGCGCGGCCCGCACGTGTTCGCCGGCTATCACCGCGACCCCGAGGCGACCGCGGCCGCGCTCCACGATGGCTGGCTGTGCACCGGCGACACCGGCTCGCTCTCGCCGGACGGATACCTCACCCTTAGCGGTCGCAAGAAGGACTTGATCATCACCTCCAGTGGCAAGAACATCAGCGCGGCGAACATCGAGAGCGCGCTGCGTGAGACCCGCTGGATCTCAGAGGCGGTCGTCTACGGCGACCGTCGCCCCTATCTGGTGTGCCTGCTCACGCTCGACCTCGACGAGGCACCCAAGCTCGCCGAGCAGCTGGGCATTCCCGCCGACCTGCAGACCATGGCTCACGACGAGCGTGTGCGCGCCGTGCTGCAGGCCGACGTCGAGGCGACCAACGCGCGCTTCGCGCGCATCGAGCAGATCAAGCACTTCGCGGTGCTCGAGCACGACCTCACACAGGGTGCCGGCGAGCTGACGCCCACGCTGAAGGTCAAGCACGCCGTCGTGCACACGCGTTACGCGGACCTCTTCAACGCTCTGTATGACGAGCCGGCTGAGGGCGTGCGGTGAGCACACGTGGCGAGCACCTCTCCAGTGCGGACGTTGCGTGGCTGCACATGGATCGGCCGACCAACCTGATGGTGATCAACTCGGTCCTTCTCTTCGACGAGAGGCTCGACTGGCGGCGCTTCGAAGAGGTGATCCAGAGCCGACTCGTCGAGCGCTACCCGCGCTTTCGCCAGCGGGTTCGCGACGGTCGCCTGGAGCCCGGCGGGCCCCGCTGGGAGGACGTCCGGGACTTCGACCTGGCGCGCCACCTCCATCGCCGCGGCCTGTCCGAGCCCGGTGACGAGGCTGCCCTGCAGGCGCTCGCCAGCGATCTCGCCGCACTGCCCCTGGACCGCAGCAAGCCGCTGTGGGACATGTACCTCGTCGACGGCCTGGATGATCGGTCGGCTGTGATCGTGCGCATGCACCACTGCATCGCCGACGGGATCGCGCTCGCACAGGTGATGCTCTCGCTGACCGATGAGGCTCCCGGGAGCGATTCCGATGCAGATGTCCCGGCGCCACGATCGCGAGCACGGACGGTGCTCCCGGGCGCTGTCGCCGCGCCCGTCACCGTCGCCGGCGAGTCCCTCTCGGCCGTCGTCGGTCCGCTTGCCGATGCCGCATCGGCGGTGGGGCGTCTCGCTCGTGCAAGCGTACGGGAGGGTCTCACCACGGTCGTCCGGCCACGCCACGCGCTTGAGCTCGCCGACGGCTTCGCTGCCGACGCGCGGGCGTTGGCCAAGCTGGTGTTCACGCCCGGAGATGGCCCCAATGTGTTCAAGGGCGACCACGGAGCGGGGCGGAGCGTGGCCTGGAGCAGGTCACTGCCGTTGACACGGTTCAAGGCCCTCGCCCGGGCACACGACGCGACCGTCAACGACGTTGCGCTCGCGGCCGTGAGCGGGGCGCTGCGCGGCTATGTGCTCTCGCGTGGAGAAGAGCCCCACCAGATGCGCACGCTCGTGCCGGTCAATCTGCGCCCACCACATCCGGGCGTGCCGATCGAGCTGGGCAACCGCTTTGGGCTCGTGTTCCTGGAGCTGCCCGTCGATCGCTCGAGCCGCCGCGAGCGTCTCGGCGAGCTCAAGCGCCGCATGGATGCGATCAAGGCCTCGGCCGAGGGACCGGTCTCATACCTCGTGCTGGAGGCGGTCGGGCTGACCGTGCCCGAGGTCGAGAGCCGTGTGATCGACATCTTCACGGCAAAGGCGACCGCGGTCACCACCAACGTACCCGGACCATCGGCGGCCGTCCACCTGGCGGGAGCACGTCTTGGCAAGGTCCTGGTCTGGGCGCCGACGGCGGGTAGCGTGGGGATGAGCGTGAGCATCTTCAGCTACGCCGGGGCGATCTCGATCGGCATGCTCGGGCACACGCGGCTCGTGCCGGACCCGCAGGCGATCGTCCAGCGGATCCAGGGTGAGCTCGCGGCGATGAGCCGGCTGGCGCCGCGAAAGGCAACTCGCGCGGCATGAGCTCCCCGACCGTCGCCATCTTCGCTCCGAATCCCCTGCTCACGGTGACCCTCGAGATCGAGGGCGAGGAGCGTGAGAGCGTTCACTTCCACGCCGGCGGCCAGGGGGTATGGGTGGCGGGCATGGCTCGCTGCATGGGCTCAAGCCCAGTGCTGTGCGGCCTGCTCGGGGGAGAGAGCGGCGAGCTGCTGCGCCCGTTGATCGACAAAGCGACGGGCGGGCACCCGAAGTGGGTTCAGAGCGCAGGCGCGAGCGGTTGCTATGTGACCGACCGTCGGACCGGGCACCGCGAGCTGCTGGCCATGAAGCTGAGCGACCCGCCGTCACGGCACGAGCTGGACGAGCTGTTCTCGCTGACCTGTTCACAGGCGCTGGCCTGCGGGTGGCTGGTCGTGACTAACCCGATGCCCGGGGAGTCGCTGCCGCTGGAGACATACGGAGACCTGGTCGCCGACGCTCGTGCGGGCGGCGCTCGCACGCTCGTGGACCTTTCCTCGCCGCGCTTGGACGGTGCCCTGGCGGCTCATCCGGACCTGGTGAAGGTCAACGACTGGGAGCTCGCGCAGTTCGTGTGCGGCCCGGTGTCCACGCCCGAGGCTCTGCTCGAAGGAGCCGAGCGCCTGCGCGACGCTGGGGCCCAGAGCGTTGTGGTGACCCGTGGGGAGAAGCCGGCGCTGGTGCTGCATGGAGAGGAGGTATGGCGGTTGAGCACGCCCCGCTTCGAGCACGGCTTCCGCGAGGGGTGCGGAGACTCGATGATGGGCGCGCTGGCCGCGGCCTGGGCCAGCGGGGCGAGCTTCGAGCGCGCGCTCGTGCTCGGCGCGGCAGCCGGCGCGGCCAACTTCCTGAGGCGCGGTCTCGGTCACGCCTCGCGCGAGGTCGTCGAACAGCTCGCAGACGCGGTCAGGCTCGAGCCATGGCCGATCGGCGTCGACGTCTGACGCTCACCACGGCGGTGTGACGGGCGCACCACGGAGGACATCCTGCGGAGCCCGTTCGATCCAGTCGGCGCGATCGGCCGGGAGGATCTCGCGCAGACGCGCGTACCCCGGGCCGAGGCGGAGCGCTCGTCCACCGTGCGAGGAATGGGCATCGGTGGCGAGCAGGTGCACGAGACCCGCTCGCATCAGGCGCTGCATGAGCCCATCGGTGTCGCTCGGCTCCACGGACGCGATGAACTCGGCCGTCCATTGGATCAGGCAGCCACGAGCGGCGAGCGCGGCCAGTCGCGCCTCGAAGTCGACGCCCGCGTGGCGCTCGGGGTGAGCGACGATCGGGTGCAACCCGCGCTCCAGCAGCCGCTCTGCGACGGCCAGCAGCTCATCGGCCATCGATCCGGGTCCAGGCTCCAGCAGGATGCATCTCCCTTCTCCGAGGCAGACAGCGCCGAGGTGCTCGTCGCTGAGGCCGTCGGCGGCGAACTGCGCCACCTCGCCGCCCTGGGCGATGCGCACCCTCACGCCATTGCTGTCGAGAGCCCGCTGGAGCTCCTCGATCCTGTCGGGGAGCTCCTCGATCCGGATGTCGTGATCGTCGCGGATGTGGGGTGTGGCACATACGACGGTGATCCCGTCGCGCTCGGCCTCCCGCGCCATCGCCAGGCTGTCGGCGAGGTCGAGGGCGCCGTCGTCGAGCGCCGGGAGGATGTGGCAGTGGAGGTCGATCACGGTTCCTGCACGCCGATCAGCAAGGCGCGACTCACCGCCAGGACCGCTTGGCGTCAGCGTGCTGCGCTCTTGGGTCGCGCGGCGCGTCGCGGTTTGGCGACTTTCGCGGCCCTGGCGGGTTTGGTCGCTTTGGGGACGCTGGTGGTTTTTGCGGGTTTGCTCTTTGCTGCTGCGGCAACGTCCTTCTGCAGGCGCTCCAGGTCCTTGCGCGTCGTCCTGCCGAGCTTGCCGGCGTGGCGACGCGCGTCGCGCAGCAGCTTGGAGAGATCACGACGCAGCTCGTGGACACCGGATCCGACGCTGCCGCTGAGCTTCGCGAGGTCGGCCTGGGCAACCTCGAGCGAATTGGTGATGCGGCTCGCGAGGCGGTCGTTCTCGGTGCAGCGTGCGTGCGCACTCTGCTTCGTGGGTTCTTTCGCCGTCTTCTGTGTAGGTGACATCGACGCTCCTTGAGGTCGTGGCATGGATGCCGCATGGTTCGCGGCTCACGCTGAACCTATGCCACCGCCGTCGGCGGCGCGAGCGGCGTTTACCCATGGCCTCGGGACGAAACTACGCGTCCGACAGTGCGGGTTTCTGCGGATGCGGCCAGGGCGGGGGAAGCGAGACGCGCTATGTCTGAGCCGAGGCGCTCTCGCCGAACAGGCGGTAGGAGCCGACCTCGGTCAGCTCGGTTGCCGCCGGCGGCTGATCGCAGCGGTCGCGGACGTTGGCCTGGAACCGCTTGAACGCGCTCACCTCCGAAAGCGGGTTCTCCGCATCCGGGGCCTCGGCGATGTGCACGAAGCTGACGCCGTCCTCGAGCTTGAAGGTCGCGTAGCGCAGGCCGGCGGGCTCGCTGAGGTGAAGCTCGTCATAGACGGCGCGCACGAGCGCCTCGTTTTCCTCGGCCTGGTCGGCCTTGACGCGGTATTTGATCATCACGTGCTTCATCGGTGGCTCCTCCTTCTAGGGCGCCAGGCGCTCGATCACCCAGCCGGCGTCGTCACGGCGACGGTAGCGCAGCCGGTCGTGCAGGCGATCGTCGCGCTGTTGCCAGAGCTCGATCGTCTCCGGAAAGAGGCGAAAGCCGCCCCAGTTGCTCGGCAGCGGAAGCTCGTCCTCCCCGTACAGCTCCTCCAGCTCGGCGACGCGCTGCTCGAGCGTCTGGCGCGCGTCGATCGTCTGGCTCTGGGGCGAGGCCAATGCGCTGAGCTGGCTCCCGCGCGGGCGGCTGCGCACGTACGCGGCCGTCTCCTCGGCGCTCGTATGCACGACCGGGCCCTCGATCCTCACCTGCCGACCCAGCGGGTCCCAGTAGAAGACGAGGGCCGCGCGCGGATTATCGGAGAGCTCGGTGCCCTTGCGGCTCTCGTAGTTCGAGAAGAACACGAAGCCACGCTCGTCGAATTGCTTCACGAGCACCATGCGCGCGGACGGGGCGCCGGCGGCCGAGGCCGTGGCCAGCGTTGCAGCCTCGGGCAGCCTTACGCCCGCCGTCTCGGCCTGCTCGAACCAGCCTGCGAATTGGCGCACGGGGTCACGGTCGACATCCTGCTCGCGCAGCGGCTCCCCGAGATCGCTCACGCCGCACATTGTGGGGGATGCCATATGTTTCTGCGATTGGGACTGACGCTGAGGAGGTGACTGGGAAGTGCGATGTCCGCTTCGCGGCTGTGCGGGAGTCGCTTCGTGAGAACCTGGCGCATCGGGGGGAGCTCGGCGCCGCGGTGGCGGTGATCGTGGAAGGCCGAGCAGTGGTGGAGCTCTGGTGTGGGTGGGCCGACGGGAACCGCACCCGTGCTTGGCGACGGGACACGCTCGTGAACGTGTTCTCGGTCGGCAAGGCGCTCGCGGGGCTCTGCCTGCTGATGCTGGTCTCTCGGGGACAGCTCGACGCTGACGATCCTGTTTCGCGATGCTGGCCGGAGTTCGCCGCGGCGGGCAAGGAGG
The DNA here is from genome assembly GCA_017882455.1 of Solirubrobacteraceae bacterium. Taxonomy (GTDB): domain Bacteria; phylum Actinomycetota; class Thermoleophilia; order Solirubrobacterales; family Solirubrobacteraceae; genus Palsa-744. The sequence goes on from JADGPL010000012.1 coordinate 24,812, forward strand.
GCATCACGGTGCGCGAGGTGCTCAGCCACCGGGCCGGGCTCGCGGCGATCGGGCAGGATCTTCCCGAGGGCTCGCTCTACGACTGGGATCGGGTGACCGGCGCGCTGGCCGCGCAGCAGCCGTGGTGGAGACCCGGCACGGGCCACGGCTACCACGTGCACACCTTCGGGTTCCTCGTGGGTGAGATCGCTCGCCGCGTCACCGGCGAGTCGCTCGGCTCGTTTCTTCGCCGTGAGGTGGCCGGCGCGCTCAGCGTCGATCTGAGCTTCGGCCTCGCCCGCCGGGATCGCGGGCGCCGGGCCGAGTACGTGGTCGACTTCGAGCACACCGCACGTGCCGCGGGCGTTCGGCCCGAGGTCGCCGACATGCATCTGCGAGAACGCGCCTACCTCAATCCGCCGGGCGCGACCGGGATCGGCACGGTCAACACGAGCTCGTGGTTGGATGCGGAGCTGCCGTCGGCCAACCTTCACGCAGGCGCGCTCGGGATCGCGCGCGTGTATGACGCATTGATCAGCGGTGAGTCGCGGCTCCTCGACGCGGAGGTCCTTCGGGAGGCGACTGCGGAGGCCGCCGGGGGAGAGGACCTCGTCCTCGGCCGACCGTCGCGGTTCGGGCTCGGATTTCAGCTCACCCAGCCAGAGCGCCCCCTGGGGCCCAACATGAAGAGCTTTGGGCATTTCGGGACCGGCGGCTCCGTTGGGTTCGCCGACCCCGAAGCCGATCTCGCCTTTGCCTACGTGATGAACCGCGGAGGCCCGCAATGGCAGGACCCGCGCAATCGGGCTCTCATCGACGCGGTGTACGACGCACTCGCGCAGCCATCGACCTCGTGAGAGAGCGAGGCACTAAGCTTGCGAGGCTGACGTGGCTCAATCACGACCCGAGGAAGCTCTCAAACGCATATGACGCAACACGACAGCGAGCACGTGGTCACCCTCGATCCGTCGACCTTTCGCGCCTATGACATTCGGGGAATCGTCCCCGACCAGCTCGATGCCGGTGGCGCAGAACAGATTGCTCGCGCGTTCGCCGCCCGCCTGGGCAGACCTGATGCGGTGATCCTCGGCCGTGACGTTCGACTATCCGGTCCAGAACTGCACAGCGCTGCCGCCGAAGGGCTCAGGCGCTCCGGGATCGACGTGATCGACATAGGCCAGGTCGCCACCGACGAGTTCTACTTCGCGTGCGGCGCCCGGCGGCTACCCGGCATGCTCGTTACCGCATCGCACAACCCGCCCGAGTACAACGGCTTCAAGCTCGTGGAAGACCTGCCGCGGCTGACCGTGGCCAGCGAGTTCAAGGACTCGGTCTTCGATCACACCTACGAGGACGCAGCCGAGCATGGCGAGCTCAGCACCTGGGACGTCGGCGCCGAGTTCGATCGTCACATGCTGGAGCTCGTTCCCCCCGAGAGACTCCGACCGCTGCGCGTCGTCGTCGACGCTTCCAACGGAGCGTTGGGACCGGTGTGGGCGCGTCTCGCCGAGGCTCTGCCAGTCGAGGTCGACCTGCTCTTCTGCGATCCCGATGGCACCTTCCCCAACCACGGCAACGACATAGTCCAGCCCGCCAACCAGGAGCCCCTGCGTAGGCGCGTTCGAGAGCTGGGCGCAGATCTGGGCCTGATCTTCGATCCGGATGGGGACCGCTGTCTCGTGGTCGATGACCGCGGCGATTCGGTGCCGGGGGACTTTGCGACGGCGCTGCTCGCCGTCACTCGGCTTCGACACGCACCGGGAAGCGCCGTCGTCTACGACATCCGCTGCTCGGAGGCGGTTCCCGACCTCGTCACCGCCGCCGGTGGAAAACCGTTCGTCTGGCGCCCCGGCCATGTGTACATAAAGCCCAAGATGCAAGAGCTCGACGCAGTATTCGGTGGCGAGCTGTCGGGCCACATGTACTTCAAGGAGTTCTGGTTCTCCGATTCGGGCACGCTCGCGGGGCTGACGATGCTGGAGTACTTGAGCCAACTCGGTCACCCCTTGAGCCAGGAGCTCGCCGCGCTCAGAGGACGTTATTTCTTGAGCGGCGAGATCAACTCGAAAGTGGACGACGTGGACGCGGTCCTGGAGCGCATCCGCGCTCGGTATGCCGACGGCCGTCACAGCGAGCTGAGCGGCATCGCGGTGTGGTTCGATGATTGGAAGTTCGTGGTGCGCCCGTCGGATAACGAACCGCTGCTGCGCCTCACAGTCGAGGCCGACAGTCAGCAGCTCATGGAGGAAAAGCGAGATGAGCTGCTCGGGGTGATCACGGCGAAGTAGGACGGGCCGCTCGGCGCGCATGCGCTGCGGGCGAGCGCAAGCGGCGGGTTGGGGACTTCCTCGCCGCTGCCATAGGGTCACGGTGCGGCTTTTAGCGGACCGGGAACAGGTAGCAAGCGCGGATTGCGCCGCTCCCAAGGCGCGCGAACATGCGGGCGTTGACAGCACCGGCTGTCAGCGTCTCGCAAGGTGAGGAGGTTCCATGTCCGATAGGGGTGCACGAATCCCTCGTGTCCTGGCGATCGACGCAGGCGGCACGATGACCGACACGTTCATCGTGGACGAGCACGGCTCTTTCGTAGTTGGAAAGGCGCAGACCACGCCCGAGGACGAGTCGGTCGGCTTCATGGCCTCGGCGCGCGACGCGCTGGGGCAATGGGACTCCACGCCCGAGGATGGCTTTCCCGCGGTCGTCTCAGGCATCTACTCGGGAACCGCGATGCTCAACCGGCTGCTGCAGCGCCAGGGATTGCGGGTCGGTTGCATCGTCAACGCCGGGCACGAGGACTACCTGCGCCTCGAGCGGGGCATCCAGACCTATCTCGGCTCCTCCTACTCGGACCGCCTCCATCTCGCGACCCACTTCCATAACGAGCCACTCGTGCCGCGTGAGCGCATGAAGGGAGTGCGCGGGAGGATCGACGTGTTCGGCGACGAGGTGCTCCCGCTCCGCGATGAGGATGTGCGGGTGGCTGCGCGCGAGCTGCTCGACGAAGGCGTGCAGGGGATCGTGGTGTCGCTGCTGTTCTCCTACCGCAACTCCTCCCACGAGCAGCGGGTCGCGGCGATCGTCGAGGAGGAGAAGAGCTCCCGCGGCGTCAACGGCTCGGCGCCGGTGTTCCTCTCCAGCAGGCTCTACCCGATGCGGCGAGACCTCCCGCGACTGAACTCGACGCTGATCGAGGCGTACGCCGCCGAGCCCTCCCGGACGACGCTGAAGGCCGTCCGAGACGTCACCAAGAAGGGCGGCGCGAAGTTCGAGCTGCGGGTCATGTCCGCACACGGTGGCACGGTCTCGATCGAGACGGCCGAGCTCGGCCGCACGCTCGTCTCCGGACCGATCGGAGGCGTCGTGGGAGGGCAGGCGCTGGCCGAGAGGATGGGGCTGCGCAACGTGCTGTGCACCGACATAGGCGGCACCTCCTTCGACATCGCGCTGATCACCGATGGGCGCTTTGAGATCACTCAGACCCCTGACATCGCGCGCTTCGTGCTGAACATGCCGCTCGTCAAGATCGATTCGATCGGCGCCGGGACGGGCTCATTCGTGCGTGTCAACCCGAACTCGAACAGGCCCGAGCTGGGGCCGGACTCAGCCGGCTCGCGGATCGGTGTGTCCTGGCCACAGGGAGGGCTGGAGACGGTTTCGGTGACCGACCTGAACCTGGTCCTCGGGCGACTCAACCCGGACTACTTCCTCGGCGGCGAGGTGGACCTCGACGTGGAGCTCGCCCGCGACGCGATCGAGCGGCAGCTCGCGGGCCCCCTGGGCCTGTCGGTGCCGGACGCGGCCGCGGGCGTGATCGAGCTGTTCGAGCAGACGCTGAAGAACGAGGCCGTCGGGCAGATCCTCGGCAAGGGCTATTCGCCGACGGATTACACGCTGCTCTGCTACGGCGGCGGCGGTCCACTGCACGTCGCCGGCTACACCGACGGGGTCCACTACCGCGAGGTGCTGGTGCCGGCGTGGGCGGCCGGCTTCTCGGCGTTCGGCTGTGCCTGCGCAGACTTCGACTACCGCTACGACCAGACCGTCGATTTGCCCCTGCTGCCGAGCTTCGGCGAGGCCGAACGGGCCGGGATCGGGACGATGATCACCTCGGCCTGGCTCGCTCTGCAGGACCGTGTCGCGGCGGAGTTCGCGAAGTCGACGATCGAGCGCGAGCGGATCCGCTTCACGCACGCCGTGCGGATGCAGTACTACGGCCAGCTCAACGACATCGAGTTCATCTCTCCGCACGCAGCGCTCGAGGGGGGCGCGCAAGTCGACGATCTGATCGCGGCGTTCGAGGAGGCCTACGCAAAGATGTATGCCTCATCGGCCCGCTCCCCCGAGTTCGGCTACCTGGTGACACACGTGATCGTGCACGGGACGGTCGACGTCGAGAAGCCCGCGCTCCCGCAGATGCCAGAACAGCCGGGGACGCCTCCCCTGAAGGCGAGGCGTCCCGTTCACTGGGGGCGCGCGAGCGGCGGCGAGTTCGTCGAGACGGACATCTTCCAGCTCGAGGAGATCCGCGCCGGCAACTCGATCGAGGGCCCAGCGATCGTCGAGCACTCGGCGACGACCTTCGCCGTGCCGCCAGGGCGCAGTGCGAGCCTGGACTGCCATCACATCTTCCATCTCACCGACAGTTCGGAGGCCTAGCCATGGCGACCCTCGACCCCACTCGCGCCACTCCCGTGCAGCACGGGGGGATCGGCTGGGACGGCAGGACGCTGCTTTCGATGCTCGAGGAGTCCGAGAGCCTGTTCGCCCAGACGGGCCACTACGCGGGCCTGCGCGAGCTGGAGATGATGAGCAGCGACCCGATCGGCTACGAGAAGCTGTTCTCGCGGCTGCGCGGCGGCCTCGTATCCGCGCGCTCGACGGCGTTGAACATCTCGGCCTCCCCGATCGTGCGCGAGCTAGGGGAGCTGTGCTTCGCGCTGTACACGCCGGAGGGCGATTCGCTGGCGCTCTCCACCGGGATCATCGTCCACGTCCACACGATGTCCGACGCGATCAAGTGGATGGTCCGCCACCGCTACGAGGAGAACCCGGGGATACGTCCCGGGGACGTGTTCGCGAACAACGACCCCACGATCGGGGACGTCCACAACGCGGACGTGCAGACGTTCGTCCCGATCTTCTGGGAGGACGAGCTGATCGCGTGGGCGGGCGGCGTCACACATGTCCTCGACATCGGAGCGACCACCCCCGGTGGTGTCCCGGTGGGCCCGACCATGCGCTACGAGGACGGCATCGACCTGCCGTGCATGAAGATCGGCGAGCAGGACGAGCTCGCGCCGTGGCACCTCGAGCGCTGTCGCAAGCGCACGCGCGCGTCCGCGTACTACATGCTCGACGAGCGCACACGACTCGCCGGCTGCCACATGATCCGCGACGCCGTCGAGAGGGTGCTGGCGGAGGAGGGCACGAGGCGCTTCAAGGTGTTCAGTCGGGAGGTCATCGAGGAGGGCAGGCGCTCGTTCAAGGCACGCATCCGGGAGATGACGATCCCGGGTCGCTATCGCTCGCCGGCGGTGTTCGACGCCGAGTTCTCAGACAAGGAGCAGCTCCCCGCGCGAGCCCGCCGGGACATCGTGATGCACTCGCCCTTCGAGGTCAGGATCGGCGGAGACGGGACGTATGAGCTCGACTACGAGGGCTGCTCGGCCTGGGGTTGGCATTCGATGAACTGCACGCCGTCGGGCATGCAGGGCGCGATCTGGGTGATGTTCACCCAGACCCTGATCTGCAACGACAAGATCAATGACGGCGCCTACTTCGCGATCAGGACCAACTTCCCCGAGGGCACGATCTCGAACCTCGGCGAGGCGGAGGGATCTACCGCGATCGCCTGGGCATTCCTGCAGCCGTCCTTCACGGGCTTCCCGCGCACTATCTCGCGCGCGCTGCAGGCACGCGGCTTCATCGAGGAGATCCTCGCTGCGTACTCAGTCTCGGGGAACGTCCAGCAGGGCGGCGGCATCGACCAGTACGGGAGCTCCTCGGCGATCATGAACTTCGAGGTCTCGGCGCAGGGCATGGGCGCCAAGTACGTGCTCGACGGGACCGACTACTGCGCCGCGATGTTCAACCCCGAGGGAGACATGGGCGACGTGGAGATGTGGGAGCTGATCTCGCCGTTCGTGTACCTGTCGCGGAGGGTGAAGGCCTCCTCGGGCGGACCGGGTCGCCACCGCGGCGGCTCGAGCTTCGAGTCGCTGTTCATGGTCAACAAGACCCCCTTCTGGGAGCTGCAGAACATCGGCACCGGCCGCGTGCTCTCCTCGGCGGGACTGTTCGGCGGCTACCCCGGCGCGACCGCCTACATCCACAACATTCACGGTGCGGACCTGACCGAGCGTGCGCTCAGGGGCGAGGCCTATCCCGTCGCGGACGGCGACTTCGAGCACCCTGCGCTGATGGAGATCGAGGGCACCTCGCGCGAATACAAGAACGACGGCATGACGCTGCTGTCGCCGTTCGCAAACGGAGACCTGTACCTGTCGGTCATGAAGGGCGGGGCGGGACTGGGCGACCCGCTGCTGCGGCCGGTCGCTGACGTGCACCGCGACGTCAGCGAGGGACACCTGCTGCCGCGCTTCGCCGAGTCCATCTATGGAGTCGGTGACCGCGATGCGCATCGCCGGCGCCGCCTCGAGCGGGCGCGTCCGACGCGGGACTGGGTCGCCAGCGAGCGCGAGCGCATCCTCGCGCAGGACCTGGCGAGGCCGATCAAGGAGATGTATGCGGAGTCGATGCGCCTGTCGCCGCGCTGGGCAGCCGAGTACCGGGGCTTCTGGGACCTGCCGGAGGACTTCGACTTCGACGTCCTCACGCCGACCGTCACCGTTGCCCGCGCGCAGCCCGGCCGGACCGATCCCGATGATGCGGCCGACGCGTTCCTGGCAGCATCGGAACCGGTCGCATCCACACCTTCGCCCGGAGGGGGTCGGCTCGACCGCGAGACGCTGGAGGCGCTGCTCGATGAGCGCCTGTCGCGCCGCGAGGTGAAGGAGATCCAGTCCGGCTACAAGGACGCCGACAGGTTCGAGAAGTGGATCTCGGTGCTCCAGGATCGCGTGGCATATGGCGACCCGATCGTGCTCCCGGCCGGGGAGGGCCTGAACATCGTGCGGCGGCGCTCGGACGGGCAGCTGGTTCACCGCTGCGACTGCGGCCACGACTTCTGCGCGCACAACCGCAACTGGAAGATGGATGCCGTGGTCCACGTCCGCGAGAGCGAGGAGGCGATCCTCGAGGTCTACCCGAAGATGGCCGGACCGGACCCGACTCTTCAGCATCTACGCGAGTACTTCTGCCCGTCGTGTGCGCGCCAGCTCGAGGTCGAGGCGCTGCCGCCCGGCTACCCCGTCGTGCACGAGTTCCTCCCCGACGTCGAAGGGTTCTACCGCGGCTGGCTGGGGCGTGAGGTGCCGGCGTAGCGACCACGGTCGAGAGACCTCGAGAGGAAGAGATCGCCCGCATCGTCGAGGAGGCCACCGCGTGGCATGAGCCGGATGGCCTCCGACCGGGACTTGAATCACGATAAAGGGGTCTACCGGTCGACCAGCGTCGAGCGTACGAGCGGCAGCGCCGCCTGGCACTCATCTGCGGTGACGAGCGTGAAGTCGTGCGCCAGCGCAGTCGCGGCGATCCAGAGGTCGTTGCTGGGCGGACGACCGGCGCTCGCGCGAAGCTCGCCGTAACGGGCAGCAATGTGGCGGTCGACAGGCAGCGCCGGTGCTTCGGCGAGCACGGCTGCCAGTAGTGCTACTCGGCGTGCGCGAGTTGTCTCGTCCCGTGCGATCAGAATGCCCGCCTCAAGCTCGCCCACGGTGACCACGCTCACGGCCCAACCCTCGGTGAACTCTCCGACGTTGCGTGCGCTCGCCAGAACGCTCGTGTCGATCAGGTTGCCCACGGATCGCGCGCTGCCTCGCGGTCTTCTTGGCGCATCCGGCGCAGATCGTCGGCGAAGCCGGGGTCGGGCGGGGTCTCGGCGAGAATGGCCGCCAGACGCTCTGGCGCTGCGAGTGCGCGCGCGCCTGGCAGTGGACCGAGTTCGGCGACTGATGGCGGCGCCCGCCGTTGTCCTCGCTTGGATTGCGCCGCTTGAGTCGCTGCAACCGCCTGCTCACCGGCAGTCGGTCCGGAAGGCTCGGTACCGTTGCGCGGTGTCTCGGCCCCTGCTCACGCTTGGCTATGGCAACCGCCAGTTGGGCGATGTGCTGGCGCTGCTCGGCGCGCACGAGGTGCGATACCTGATCGATGTCCGCTCCGTGCCGCACTCGCGTTTCAATCCGGTCTTCTCCAAGGACAACCTAGCGACCGCGGTTGAGAAGGCCGGTATCCGCTATGTCTTCATGGGCGACACGTTGGGCGGTAGGCCCAATGACCGATCCTGCTACGACGAGGCGGGGCACGTTGACTACCTCGCCTGCCGGGAGAGTCTTGACTTCAAGGACGGGTTTGGGCGGCTGCGAAGGGCATTCGAGCAGGACGCGGGTGCGGCAATCGTCTGCAGCGAGTTGCGCCCAGAGCATTGCCATCGCACGAAGTTGATCGGCGAGGTCATGGCAGAGATGGGCGTGCCGGTGGAGCACATCGACGCTTACGGATCCCTGACGAGTCATGGCGCCGTCATGGAGCGCCTGCATGATGCACAGATGAGCCTGCTTGGCGGAGCAAATCAGGCCACGCGCTCGCGGCGCGCCATCGCTGCCGCCTCCTGAGAGCAATGGTGGGCCGGCTGGTGACCGTCGGCGTGTACGGGTTCACGGCCGAACGATTCCTGGCGGCGCTCAAACGCGCCGACGTGGAAGTGCTGTTCGACGTGCGCCAGCGTCGGGGCGTACGGGGCTCCGAGTATGCCTGGGCGAACTCTCAGCGCCTCCAGCAGGCGCTAGCCGACCGCGGCATCGGCTATCTGCACCTCAAGGAGCTGGCGCCCACATCCGAGATTCGTGCGGCGCAGTACGCCGCTGATGGAGCTCTCGGGGAGCGGAAGCGCACGCGAACGGAACTCAGCGACACCTTCAAGTGCGCCGACGTCGAGCAGATTCTCGAACCCGTCGACCTGGACAACCTGCTGGCAGGCTTCGACGCATCTACCACCGCTGCCCTGCTGTGCGTCGAGCGTGATCCGGGCGCGTGTCACCGTAGCCTCATCGCCGACCGGCTTGCGACGACTATGGCGTGCCGGTGGAGCACTTGCTGCCATGAGCCGGGTCCTCATCGTGTCGAAGACCAGGATGCGCGGCGATCATGTCTGCGTCGGCGGCCATAACCTCGATGAGAGCATGCGCAGCATCCGTCTGCTCCAGGCTGACGGCACCAACATGCCGGCTGGCACGGGATTCGAGATCGGGCAGGTCTGGGATCTTGACTACGAGCCAGCTACAGATATTCGACCGCCGCACGTCGAGGACGTTTTCGTCAAGTCCCACGGAGCGCGGCACGTCGCACGATCCAGTCCCTCGGAGGCCCTGGCGCGAGCGTGGGCACCTTCCAATGCACCCGCTGGCCTGTATCTGCGGATATCGGGCTGGTACGTGGAGTGATCCCGCCACAAGCGGCGTAAGGCCGCGCACGGGTTTGTTTGCCGACAAGAAGAATGGAGCCAACCGACCTCAAGTCGAACCGCTCTGCGCGACTGCCAGGCGGGCGAATATCGCTCGATAAGTCGCGAGGACCCTGGAGTCCGCCGCGTGCGAGGGATGCGCATGTAACTTGACGCGCGAGGAGTGTCTCCGTACACTTGTACGTAGCTAAGGAGGTTCACGTGGCCGTCAAGGCAGAGCGCCTAGAGGCGCGACTCACATCAACGGAGCGCAAGCAGATCGAGCAAGCAGCAGCACTGGCCGGCGAGTCAGTGTCGTCGTTTGTTGTCCTTGCTGCACTGGATCGCGCCGACATTCTCGTGCGGGAGCGCGCATCGACGGTAGTCCCAGCCGCCTACTTCGACCAGCTCGTCGCATCTCTCGATGAGCCAGGGGACGCGCCCGGACTTGCAAGGGCGGCTGCTGCGGTCGCGCGGCGCAGGCGAATCAAGTCAACGTGAGCTATCGGGTCGAGCCGCTTGCCGCCGGCCACGACCTCGATGCCTTCGATTGCGGGCACGATGCACTCACAGACTGGCTACGGCAATACGCCCGCAATGCGACAGGGCAGGGCACTCGTACATATCTGCTCGTCGAGGACGCTACTGGCGCTGTCGCCGGCTACTTCGCGATCGCCCCTTATCTAGTCGAGCGGGATACCGCCCCACCGGGTGTCGGCCGCGGAGCGCCAAAGCGCATCCCCGCGATCCTCCTCGCCAAGCTCGCCCTACGTAGCGATCTGCACGGCCAAGGGCTCGGCGCCGAGCTGCTGGTTTACGCCCTAACTACGATCGTCAAAGCTGCTCGCTCAGCTGGCGGGCGCCTTGTAGTCGTCGACGCGGTGGACAGCAACGCAGCGGACTTCTACCGCGCCCACGACTTCCAGCCCTCGCCGACAGACCCGTGTCGGCTGATCATGAAGCTCAGCACCACGGCGCGAGCACTCGACCTACCCTGGCCGTGAGCAGGTCGTAGGCTATTTGTCGCGGATGGATCTCACTCCCCACAGCCAGCTACAGCAGTGGCTGATCCTGGTGTTGGGCGACATGGGTGGCAGCGCATCGCGCGCGAAGGCGCTTGCAAGGATCGAGGCCGCCTTTGGCTCGCATTTCACTGCTGACGATCTCGATTCGCCGCCCTCGCGTCCGTTCGAGACCAAGTGGAGAAATCGAGTCTCCTGGCAACGCGACCGCATGGTGAGGGATGGCCTACTGCTTCCCTTTGAAGGGTACGGGACTCCCTGGAGGCTTAGCGACGAGGGTAGGCGGGAGTATGGGGCACTTCGCCACGAGAGCGGTCTTGACGATCCGCTCATGAACTTCAGGCCGAAGGACAGCTCGGACTACGTAACGCGTGTGGAGGGGCGTGAACTGGTCAAGCGGCGCTCGCACGAGGCACTCATCGCGGACTTCGGCGCATGGTGTGCCAGCCTCGGCTTCGCCAGTGATACGACGGTGCATCCTCGAGATCTAGTGCTGCGCCGGCCTGGAGAGGAATGGTTGGTTGAGGCAAAGGTGCTCTATATGGGCGATGCGACATGCGCAGTTAGAGCTGCTTTGGCACAGCTGCTCATGTATCGCTTTTTTCTTTACCAAAGGCGTCAACCCAGACTCCTCGCTCTCTTCAGCGAGCCAATTGGTGACGCCTATGTCGCGTTCCTGGATTCGCACGATGTGGCATCCGTATGGCGCGCAGATGATGGCTGCTGGTGGACCTCATCGACTGCGGTGACGTTTGAATCCTGTAGCGGCGGGGGCAAAGCGAAGCGCCGGCGTGACGGCTAACCCGGATGGCGGATTGGGCCCCGCGCGACACCTCCACCGGTCGGTTCGACCACTGTACGTCGAATGGAGCTAGTCGGGCTCGAACCGACGACCTTCTGGCTGCCAGCCAGACGCTCTCCCAGCTGAGCTATAGCCCCAGGGTTCCTGCGCGAAAGTGTAGCTACCTAGGCTGCCATGACTCCCTTGGACTCGGCGGCGAGGGTGCGTAGCATCGCTCCGATCGCATACGAGCGAGCCCATTTGATCCGCCTGGCTTGATTGTTCTTCGCAGGATTCAGACGCAGATGGATCGCGCGCCGGCCCGATACCTCCGACGCCGGGATCAAGAAGCATTCGCGCGAGTCAGGCGAGTACGCGGCGATCGCGTCGATCTCGTTCGCCGTATAGCTCGTGTGGACATATCCGCTCGGGGTGTAGCGGCACGTCTGAAGCCGTATGGCGAGTGCGCCGCCGACGCTTTGAGCCAGCTTGCATTGGACTCGCAGCAGTCGTGGCTCGAGGTCGAACACCAGGTCATACCGGCGCCCCTCGCAGAGGGGCCGGAGAACCGTGAGGCCGAGCTCGAGCGCCGCCGCCGCGATCGCAGCCTCCGCAGCGGCACCCTTCTGACTGGGGCTGAGGCCATCCATGGCTCAAAGCTAGAGGGCTTCGTGTGCCCTGTGGTCGCCCTATGTGGAAATGGCGTGGCGAGGGTGTGACGAAATTGCAACGCTCAGGTGGCCCCGCAAACCCTCAGCTCCGCGGGATGAACTCGGGCACGTCGAGGCCGTCATCGGGCTCATCGTCGCGCTGTGATCGCCGCCGCCCAGCGGGAGCCGGCGGGGCCTCGCCACGGTCGCGCTCGACATCCGGGGCGACCTGGTCGAGGCGGGCGGTCATGCCGCCATGGGCCAGACGCACGTCGCGCAGCAGGCGCTCGGCGTTGTTGCGCAGCGAGACCGACAGCTCGCGCAGGTTGCGCGACACCTCCGTCCCCTCGGCCAGGACGTCGTGGGCCACGACGTGGGCCTCGCTCGTGATCTCGCGAGCTTCGACCCGAGCCTTGGCCTTCAGCTCCTTGGCCTGCTTCTCGGCCTCCTCGTGCAGCCGTGCGAGCTCCTCGCGCCGTGCAAGCAGCAGCCGCTCGGTCTGGTCACGGGTCTCCTGCGCGATCCGCTCGGCCTCGGCCTGCGCCTTGGCGCGCATCTCCTCGGACTCCTGCTCGGCCGAGGAGCGCATCTGATCGGACTCCTTCTTGGCTGCCGCCCGCACCTGCTCGGACTCTCGATGAGCGGCCGCGCGCAGGCCCTCGGCCTCCTCAGCAGCAGCCGCCCGCCACTCGGCAGCCTCCTCGCGCGCCTCGGTGAGGAGGTGATCGGAGCTCTCGCGGGCCTTGGACAGGGCCTGGGTGGCTTCGCTGTTCGCGCGCTCGGCATCGGCGTGGAGCCTCGTGGCCGTCTCGGTCGCCTCGGCCGTCGTCGCCTCCGCCTGTGCGCGCGCGGACTCGAGGATCTCCTCGGCCTCCTCTTCAGCCGCATGCACGCGGTTGTCGGCGGCGCGATCGGCCTCGGCGATGCGCTCGCGGGCGCGTGTCTCGGCCTGGTCGCGAAGCTCGGCCGCGGCCCGTTCGGCCGCGCCGACGATGTGCGCCACACGCCCTGGCGCAGCGCTCAGGGCGTCGGGGTCCTCGTCGTATGAGTAGTGCTCTTCCTCGAACTGGTGCCCCTCCACGCGCGCCATCGTAAACCGCCCTGCTCCCGGGCGCCCGGCGGCCCCCGACGCAAGCCCGCGGCGGATCGGCGAATAGGCTCGGTCAAGACTGGGGTGATGGCAGAGATTGTTGGAAATATGTCCTTGCAGACAGATGAGGGGTGCGGGATGATCGCCGCATGGCCAGAGCTCGGGGAGCGCGTCAGATCGTGATACTCGCCTTCCCGGGCGTGCAGAGCCTCGACATCACCGGACCGCTGGAGGTCTTTGCGGGAGCAGAGCGCTTGATCGAGTCCTCTGCCCGCCGCGAGCGAGGCTATGAGGTGCGGATCGTCAGCCGCGATGGCGCTCCGCTGGCGACCTCGAGCGGGTTGACGATCGAGCCGCACGCCTCGATTGCGCAGGCGCCCACGCGGATCGATACGTTGATCGTGCCCGGCGGCGCTGGGCAGCGGAAGGCCGGCGAGGATCAGGCGCTGCTCGACTGGATCGGGCGCGCCTCCACGAAGGCCCGCCGCACGGCGTCGGTCTGCACGGGCGCCTTTCTGCTCGCTCGCGCCGGGCTGCTGAACGGCCGTCGCGCGACCACGCACTGGGCTCGGGCCGAGGAGCTCGCTCGCGCCCACCCCGAGGTGGAGGTCGATCCGGACCCGATCTTCGTGCGCGACGGAGCGATCTGGACATCGGCTGGAGTCACGGCCGGAATGGATCTCGCGCTGGCGCTCGTAGAGGAGGATCTCGATCGCGAGGCGGCGCTCACGATCGCTCGCCATCTCGTGATGTTCCTGCGGCGGCCCGGCAGCCAGTCTCAGTTCAGCGTCACGCTCGGCTCGCAGCAGCCCCGTCGCGAGCCGCTGCGCGAGATCCAGCAGGCGGTGCTCGAGGACGTGGCGGGCCTCCACACGGTCGAGGCCATGGCCGAGCGCGCTCACATGAGCCCACGTCACTTCGCCAGGGCTTTTCGCAGCGAGACCGGGGTGACGCCCGCCCGCTACGTGGAGCGGGTTCGCCTCGAGGCGGCCCGCCGGCGCCTGGAGGAAGGCGCCGAGCCGGTCGGGGCGATCGCGTCGGCGTGCGGCTTCGGGACCGCCGAGACGATGCGTCGCGTGTTCCTGCGCACCCTGCAGGTGGGCCCCGCCGAGTACCGCCGCCGCTTCAGGGGCGAAGCCGTCCGATCACAGGCGGCGGCCTGACATGGACATAGCGATCGTCCTCTACGAGCGCTTCACGGCCCTCGACGCGATCGGGCCGTATGAGGTGCTGAGCCGCCTGCCCGGGGTGAGCCTCGCTTTCCTGGCCGCCGAGCGCGGGCCGATCACCACGGACAACGGCATGCTCACGGTCGTTGCTGAGCGCTCGCTTGCCGAGGTCGGCGGCGCTGACATCGTCCTCGTCCCCGGCGGACCGGGCGAGGTGGCGACGCGCGCAGGGGATGGCGTGCTCGAATGGCTGAGAACGGCGAACGAGACGAGCGAATGGACCACATCCGTCTGCACCGGCTCGCTTGTGCTCGCCGCAGCCGGGCTGCTCGAGGGCAGGCGCGCGACCACGCACTGGCTGGCCTTCGACGAGCTCGCGCGGCTGGGAGCCGAGCCGGTCCATGAGCGCGTGGTCTTCGACGGAAAGCTCGTCACCGGCGCGGGCGTCTCTGCGGGCATCGACATGGCGCTGTCGCTGGCGGCGAGGGTCGCCAGCCCGGAGGTCTCCCAGGCGATCCAGCTGAGCATCGAGTACGACCCCGAGCCGCCGTTCGAGGCTGGCTCGCCGGCCAAGGCGCCGCAGGTCGTCGTAGAGACGCTGCGCGCCCGCTCGCGCTTCACCTGAGCGCGACACCGGTCCCTATCGGACAGCTGCGAGGGCGTCCCGTCCCAGGGCGCCCGCTAACCTCCGATTCCCGATGGCCGAGCACCGATACGACCCGCACGAGATCGAGCCGCGCTGGCAGAGCGTGTGGGCGAGTGAGCGCACGTGGGAGGTGAGCAACGAGCGCGGCGCCGACGGACGCGGGGACGGACGCGGCGGCTTCGCCCGCGGCGGCTCACAGACCCAGAGCGCCTACGTGCTCGAGATGCTGCCCTACCCGAGTGGCGAGCCTCACATCGGGCATCTGAAGACCTACTCGGTCGGCGACGCCATCGCCCACTTCCGCCGCCGGCTGGGCAGTCGCGTTCTGCATCCGATGGGCTACGACGCGTTCGGGCTCCCAGCCGAGAACCACGCGATCAGGACCGGGGTGCACCCCCGTGTCTCGACTGCGGAGTCGATCGCCTCCTTCCAGCGCCAGTTCCGCTCGTGGGGGATCTCGATCGACTGGTCGCGCGAGCTGGCCACCCACGAACCCTCCTACTACCGCTGGACGCAGTGGATCTTCCTGGAGCTGTTCCGCGCTGGCCTTGCCTACCGCAAGGAGGCGGCGGTCAAGTGGTGCCCCAAAGACCAGACGGTCCTGGCCAACGAGCAGGTGGACGCCGAAGGCCACTGCGAGCGCTGCGGCGCGGTCGTCGAAGTCAGGCAGCTGGAGCAGTGGTTCCTGCGCATCACCGACTACGCAGAGCGCCTGCTGGGCGACCTCGACGTGATCGAGTGGCCCGAGCACGTCAAGACGATGCAGCGCAACTGGATCGGGCGCAGCGAAGGCGCCGAGGTCACGTTCCGCTGCGAGGAGCTCGGGGTCGACTACCCGGTCTTCACGACCCGACCGGACACGCTGTTCGGTGCCACCTTCTTCGTGATGGCGCCCGAGCATCCGGACGTGATGCGCCTCTCGCGTGGGACCCCCAACGAGCAGGCCGTGCACGACTACGTAAACCACGCGCTCAACGAGACCAACGAGGAGCGCGGCAACGCCGAGAAGCCCAAGACGGGCGTGCCACTCGGACGCACGGTCACCAATCCGGTCAACGGCGAGCAGATCCCCATGTACGTGGCCGACTACGTGCTGATGGAGTACGGCACCGGGGCGATCATGGCGGTTCCCGGACACGACGAGCGCGACTATGCCTTCGCGCGCGCCTTCCAGCTGCCGATCCGCCGCGTGATCGCGCCGAGCGACTCGCAGGCCACGCCCGAGCCCGAGGCGGACGAGGACGGGTTGCCGTATGGAGGTGACGGCGTGCTGGTCAACTCACACCCGGACTTCGACGGGATCGGCAACCGCGAGGCGCTGGGCGCGATCGTGGCGTGGCTTGACCGCGAGGGCAAGGGTCACGCGTCGGTCAACTACCGGCTGCGCGACTGGCTCGTGTCCAGGCAGCGCTACTGGGGCTGTCCGATCCCGATCCTGTACTGCGAGCGCTGCGGGATGGTGCCGGTTCCCGACGAGCAGCTCCCGGTCGAGCTCCCCGACATCGA
The DNA here is from genome assembly GCA_017882455.1 of Solirubrobacteraceae bacterium. Lineage (GTDB taxonomy): Bacteria > Actinomycetota > Thermoleophilia > Solirubrobacterales > Solirubrobacteraceae > Palsa-744. The sequence continues at coordinate 41,214 of JADGPL010000012.1, forward strand.
CGACTACACGCCCAAGGGTCGCTCGCCGCTGGCGGCGGCCGAGGAGTGGGTGAACACGCGCTGTCCGAGCTGCGGCGGCAGCGCGCGACGGGAGACCGACACGATGGACACCTTCGTGGACTCCTCCTGGTACTTCCTGCGCTACTGCGACGCATCCAACGAGCGGGCCGCCTGGGATCCGGCTGCCCTGCGCGAGTGGATGCCCGTCGACCAGTACATCGGCGGGGTCGAGCACGCGATCCTGCACCTGATGTACGCGCGCTTCTTCACCAAGGCGCTCGCGGATCTGGGGCATCTGGATTTTCAGGAGCCCTTCCAGGCCCTGTTCACCCAGGGCATGGTCACCAAGGACGGCTCCAAGATGAGCAAGTCCAAGGGCAATGTCGTCTCGCCCGCGGCAATCGTGGAGCGCGTGGGCGCGGACACGGCGCGTTGCTACATCCTGTTCGTCGGCCCCCCTGACCAGGACGCAGACTGGTCGGATGAGGGAGTGGATGGCGTTCACCGCTTCCTCTCGCGGCTGTGGCGGCTGGCGGCCGAGACGGCTGAGCGCGCCGGAGCGCCCGTCGCCGAGCTCGCCGGTCCAGCCGCAGCGGAGGGCGATGACCTCGACCTGATGCGCAAGACCCACTGGGCCATCGACAAGGTCAGCGGCGACCTTCGCCGCTTCGCCTTCAACACGGCGATCGCGGCCGTGATGGAGCTCCTGAACGACTGCTCGAGGCTGCGCGACTCGGTCGGGGTTGACACGTTGCGCTTTGCTCTGGGCACGGCGGCCTCGCTGCTGTTCCCCTTCGCGCCGCACGTCTGCTCGGACATCTACGAGCTGCTGACGGGGGAGCGCGTGTGGGAGCAGCCCTGGCCGGAGGCCGACGAGGCGCTGCTCGAGCGCGAGGTCTACGAGCTCGTCTGCCAGGTGAACGGCAAGGTTCGCGACCGGGTGCAGGCGAGCGCAGACGCGGTCCCCGAGACGCTCAAGGACCTGTGCCGGGCGGCGCCCAACGTGCGCGCCCACGTGGACGGCAGGGAGATCGTGAAGGAGATCGTGGTGCCAGGGAAGCTCGTGAACCTCGTAGTGCGCTAGACGGCAGCCACGAGTGATCGTCGTTGCGGCGGCATAGACTCGGACGTCGATGGCAGAGCTCAAACCCGTCTACCTGATCCATGGCGACGATCACGGCGCCGTGGGCGAGCGGCGCGCGGGACTGCGGGCACTGGCCGAACGCGAGGATGGTGGCGCCGCCGGGGTCGAGGTGCTCGAGGGCGATCTGGCGACGCCCTCGGGAGTGGCCGAAGCGCTGGCGGCGATGACGCTCGCGATCGGACGGCGGGTGATCATCGTGGAGGGGGTGGAGCGCTGGCGCGCGGCCGAGGTCGAGCAGCACCTCGCCCCGGCCATCGCCCAGATGCCAGCCGATACCACGCTCGCGCTGTTTGCCCGCGAGGACGGACGGGCAAAGGCGCCTACCGCGGTCCACGAGGCCGTGAAGCGAGCGGGCGGTCAGATCGTGGCTCAGATGACGGTGAAGTCGTGGGAGCTCGCCAAGTGGGCGCGCGAGCAGGCCGCCCGCCTCGGTCTCTCGCTCGACGCCGCCGCCGCAAAGGCGCTCGTGGCGCAGGTCGGCGAACGCCAGCAGCGGTTGCTGCGCGAGCTGGAGAAGCTCGCCCTCGAAGGGGACGTCGGCCAGGAGCGCCGGCTCGTGGGTGCGGAGGACATCGAAGCGCGCACCGCGCGCTCGGCTGAGTGGCGAGCCTATGGGCTGGCCGACGCGCTCGTCGGCGCCAATGCTCGCGAGGCGACCATCTCCTACATGCACCTGCGCGCCCAGGGGGAGCGGCTGTCGGGTCTGCTCTACCTGATGGCCGCGCGACTGCGCGACGGCCTGGCCATCTCGCTGCGCCTGCAGGCCGGGGAGTCGGTCGCCGAGGTCAAGCGCAGCCTGCGGATGCCCGCGCGCGCGGCCGAGCGCTTCGTGGCCGATGTGTCTCGCAGCGATCCCGAGCGCCTGCGCGCCGCCTTGGGCGCCCTGGCGGATCTCGAGCTCGACTCGCGGGGAGGTGCGCCGCTGCTGGCGAGTCGCAACCCGATGGCCGGGCTCAGCGAGGACACGCTCGCTCTGCGAGCGATCGAGACGATTACGAGCTAGACGAGCCGGCGAGCGTACGGGCCGCTCGGGACTTCTTGCGGGCGCCGGTGTTGCGGTGCATGGCGCCGCGCTTGACCGCCTTGTCGATCGTGCTCACGAGCTCTTTGTGAGTGGTCTCGGCGCTCGGCTGGTCCTTCTCCTGCACCTGTGACTCCAGGCGCCTGAAGTAGGTCTTGATCGTGGAGGTGTAGAGGCGGTTCTCCAAACGCTCGCGCTCGGAGCGAAGGATCCGCTTCTTCTGGGAATGGATGTTGGCCATGATGGAAGCTGCGAGGCGCGGTGAGAAACGGCCCGAGCGCGCCGCAGAGCGCCGTACTATAGCGGCCTTGCCCGCCGCCGCAGATCCCCCCGTAGTGGAGCCGCCAGGTCCGGTCCCTCCCCGCGGCGGGCGCGGCGTGGCACGGAACACGGCGATCTTCTCGGTGGCCACCGGCATCTCGCGGGTGGTGGGTCTCGGCAGGGAAATCGTGACGGCGAGCTTCTTCGGTACGGGAGGGCCGTACTCGGCCTTCACGATCGCCTTCCAGATCCCGAACCTCGTGGCCAACCTGTTCGCCAACGCGGCCCTCTCGGCGGCGTTCGTGCCGGTGTTCACCGAACTGCTCCACCAGGGCAGGCGCAAAGACGCGCTGCGCCTGGCCTCGACGCTGTTCTGGATCATGCTGATCGGCCTGGGCGCCATCACGGCCTTCTTCATCCTCGGAGCCGGGGTGATCATGCCGCTGTTCGCCGGCAACGCCTTCAACGGCGCCCTGGACTCGCTGATGGTGAGCCTCTCCCAGATCCTCTTTCCGGTCGTGCTGATCCTGGGCCTCAACGGCCTGCTCGTGGGGGTGCTCCAGTCCTACGACCACTTCTCCATCCCGGCCATCTCGCCGGCCGTCTGGAACATCGTGATCCTCGTCCTGCTGGTGCTCCTGCGCCCACACTTCCATGGCGGCTACCACAACGGCAACCAGCTCCACGCCTACGCCATAGCGATCCTCGTGGCGACCTTCGTGCAGCTCCTGCTCGCCGTGGCGGCGCTGCGGCGGATCGACTTCCGGCTGCAGTTCTCGATCGACTGGCACGACCCTCGCATCAAGCAGGTCTTCACGCTGATGCTCCCGGTGACGATCGGTCTCGGGATCGTCAACCTCGACCAGCTCATCAACTCGGTCTTCGGAACCCTCGTCAGCTCGGAAGCGCCGCGCGCCATCGACAACGCGTTCCGGGTCTACATGCTCCCGCAGGGTCTCTTCAGCGTCGCGGTCGCCACGGTGCTGTTCCCAACCCTCAGCCGCATGGCTGCCGGGGGAGACGCCTCCGGGATGCGGCGGGCCGTCGGCACGGGGATGCGCCAGATCAACCTGCTGCTGATCCCGGCTGCCGCCTTCATGATCGTGCTGTCCACGCCGATCGTGCGCCTGCTCTTCCAGCGCGGGAACTTCAACGGCAGATCCACCGAACTGGTGTCCCTGGCCCTGTTCTGGTTCGCCTTCAGCCTGCCCTTCGGGGGCCTGAACCTCCTGCTCACGCGAACCTTCTTCGCAGTGCAGCGTCCGTGGATCCCGACGAGCCTGGCCGCCATGAACATCGTCGTGGACGTCGTGGTCAGCGTGGGTCTATACAAGCCACTCGGCATCTCGGGTCTGATCATCGGCACCGTCGTGGCCAACGCCGTGATGACGGCCCTCCAACTCCATCGCCTGCGTATCGGCTTCAACGGTCGCCTGGAAGGCGCCCAGACGACGATGATCACCGTGCGGATCACGGCGGCCTCGGTGCTCCTCGGGGCGGTCGCGTGGGTGGTGTGGAGGCTCCTCGAGAGTCTCCTCGGAGTCTCGCTGCCGGCTCAGATCGTGAGCGTTGGGGCGGCGGCCGCCGCGGGCCTGTTCGTCTACTCGCGGGCCGTCCTCGCCATGCGGGTACCCGAGGCCCACCAGGTCAGCCGCCTGATCCGGGCCCAGCTCGGCCGGGCCTGAGTGTCGCCCTTCGTTGGGTGTATAGCCATGGTTATACGCTCCCCCGAACGAGGGATAACCCACGCGGCTGGTCCGTCGCGTCGCGGCCGGGCCTGGGTGCATGCGCCGGATGACAAGGCCGAGCAGAGGCCGGGTGGGCCAAGGCCCACCCGGCATGCGCCCGAACAAAGATCGCCGCTTACTACTTACGTCCCAGGACTGTGTGTCTATGCCTGGGCGGCTTGACACTCTCGACCCCTGGACTGGCCGCACCCGAGGGTGCGCGTTGCCGAGGTTGGGCCTCGAAGGCCCATAGTCGAGTAGGCGATCCGCCGGAGCATCCAAGGCTAGCGGGTCGGCGCCCGCCCCAGGACCGTCTTCATATCTCGCTCCGGTGGGCGCATGCGCCCACCGGCGGGTCCGCGCATGCGCGGACCCGGGCAACGCCGCATGCGGCGTTGCCTCACCATCTATCGTGACGCCCAGCCATGGACCAGTCCCACATCCGCAACTTCTCGATCATCGCCCACATCGACCACGGCAAGTCGACGCTGGCCGATCGCATCCTCGAGCTGACCCACACGGTGGCCCCCCGCGAGATGCGAGCGCAGCTGCTGGACTCGATGGACCTGGAGCGCGAGCGGGGGATCACGATCAAGGCCCAGGCGGTGCGGGTCTTCTTCACGGCCGGCGACGGGGAGACCTACCAGCTGCACCTGATCGACACCCCCGGGCACGTGGACTTCACCTACGAGGTCTCCCGCTCGCTGGAGGCGTGCGAGGGAGCCCTGCTCGTGGTGGACGCCTCCCAGGGGGTGGAGGCGCAGACGGTGGCCAACACCTACCTGGCAGTCGAAGCCGGCCTCGAGCTGATCCCCTGCCTGAACAAGATCGACCTGCCCGGCGCCGAGCCCGAGCGGGTGGCGGGCGAAGTGAGCGACCTGATCGGCGAGCCGCCCGATTCGATCCTGAAGATCAGCGGCAAGACCGGAGAGGGAGTGGGGGAGGTGCTCGAGGAGCTCGTCAGGCGGGTCCCACCCCCGGCGGGCGACCCCGACGGTCCGCCGCGGGCGCTGATCTTCGACTCCGAGTTCGACCAGTACCGCGGCGTGATCGCCTACATAAGGGTCGTGGATGGCGTCTTTCGTAAGGGCGAGCCGATCCGGGCGATGGCGGCGGGCACGGAGGCCGACATCGACGACCTCGGCTTCTTCAGCCCGCAGATGATGCCCACCGATCAGCTGGCAGCGGGCGAGGTGGGCTACCTGATCACGGGCCTGAAGGACGTGACCCTGCTGCGTGTGGGAGACACCCTGACCACGCGCAAGAGCTCCGCTGGGCACGCATCGGAAGCCACCGAGCCACTCCCCGGATACCGCGAGGTCAAGCCGATGGTCTTCTGCGGCCTGTTCCCGATCGACTCCGACACCTACCCGGACCTGCGCGACGCGCTGGAAAAGCTCGTGCTCAACGACGCCGCCCTCTCGTGGGAGCCCGAGACCTCGGACGCGCTCGGCTTCGGCTTCCGCTGTGGATTTCTCGGCCTGCTGCACATGGACATAGTCAAAGAGCGCCTGGAACGCGAGTACGACCTGGAGCTGCTGGCCACGATGCCATCGGTGGAGTTCGACGTGACGATGACGAACGGCGAGGAGCTCGAGGTCCACAACCCTTCGGACATGCCCGATCCGGGCACGATCGAGGAGATCCGCGAGCCGTTCATCCGCGCCTCTGTGATCGCCCCGAAAGAGTTCGTGGGAGCCGTCATGGAGCTCTGCCAGGAACGCCGCGGTGAGCACATCGGCATGCACTACCTCTCCCCGGAGCGCGTGCAGATGACCTATGACCTGCCGCTCGCGGAAATCGTGCTCGACTTCTTCGACCAGCTGAAGTCGCGCACCCGCGGCTATGCCTCACTCGACTACGAGCTCAACGGCATGAAGCCCTCGGATCTGGTCAAGCTCGACGTGCTGCTCGCCGGGGACACCGTGGATGCCCTCTCGATGGTGGTGCACCGCGACAAGGCCTATGAGATGGGACGCACGCTCACCGAGAAGCTGCGCAAGCGGATCCCCCGCCAGCAGTACGACGTGCCGATCCAGGCCGCCATCGGCGCCCACGTGATCGCGCGGGAGACCGTGAAAGCCTTCCGCAAGGACGTGATCGCGGGCTGCTACGGCGGGGACATCACGCGCAAGAAAAAGCTTCTCGCCAAACAGAAGGAGGGCAAGAAGCGGATGAAGCAGGTCGGCCGCGTGGAGGTCCCCCAGGAGGCCTTCCTGGCGGTGCTGGAGCTCGGCGAGGACTGACGCGTGGTCGAGGGGCCGACCGTGCGCCCGCTTGCCTGCCCCCCGCCATGGGGGGTGCCCTTCAGGGTGCTGTTCGTGTGCCTGGGCAACATCTGTCGCTCGCCCACGGCCGAGGGGGTGATGCGCACGCTGGTGGCGCAGGCGGGCCTCGAGGACACGATCGAGCTCGACTCGGCGGGCACCGGCGCCTGGCATGTCGGCAGCCCGCCGGACGGGCGCGCCGCGGCGGCTGCCCGGAGCCGGGGCACTGTGCTGGAGGGCCGCGCGCGTCAGGTCACACGTGAGGATCTCGATTCTTATGATCTCGTGATTGCGATGGACAGCGCGAACATGCGCGAGCTCAGGCAACTGGCGGGCGGCGAGTCCGAGCGGGCGAAGGTGCGGATGCTCAGGGAGTTCGACCCGGTCAGCGCGCAGCGCGGCGAGCTGGATGTGCCGGACCCCTACTACGGCGGAGACGGTGGCTTCGAGGAGGTCTTCGAGCTCGTGCGGGCGGCCTGTGAGGGACTGCTCGAGAGGATCCAGGCCGGCGAGCTGCCGTGAGCCCGAGCACGGCGTGGCGCCCGACGCTGCCGCCCGGGGCCGGTCAGCCCCGGCGCGTGGGCGGTGGCGATATCAACGAGGCCTACCGCGTCGTGCTGGCCGACGGAGTCGAGGCGTTCGTGAAGACCCGTGAGGACGCCCTGCCCGGCGAGTATGCGGCGGAGGCCGCCGGCCTTGCCTGGCTGGCCGAGCCCGGTGAGCTGCGAACACCGCGGGTGCTGGCCCTCGACGAGCGCTACCTCGCGCTCGAGTGGGTCGAGCAGGGGCGACTGGAAGGGCCCGGCGCGGAGGAGCTCGGCCGCGGCCTCGCCGCAACGCATGCCGCGGGCGCGCCCTGCTTCGGCGACGCAGCGAGAGATCGGGAGGCGGGCTTCGGCTCGCTGCGCCTCTCGAACGAGCCGACCGAGGACTGGCCCACCTTCTACGCAGAGCGCCGGCTTCTGCCGCTGGCACGGATGGGCGGCGAGCGGGGCGTGCTCTCGTCCTCTGCGGTGGGGGCGGTGGAGCGTGTGTGCGAGCGCCTGAGCGATCTGGTCGGGCCGTCCGAGCCGCCGGCGCGCCTGCACGGCGATCTGTGGTCGGGCAACGTGATGGCCGGAACGGACGGGCGTCCCTGGCTGATCGACCCGGCTGCCTATGGCGGCCACCGCGAGGTGGACCTGGCGATGTTGCGCCTGTTCGGCTCGCCCTCCGGGCGCGTGTTCGCAGCCTATGAGGAGCACAGCCCACTGGCGGCCGGCTGGCGCGAGCGGGTGGAGCTCTACCAGCTGCTTCCGCTGCTCGTGCACGCGCTGCTGTTCGGCGGCTCCTACATCGGCGCGGCCGAAGGCATCGCCCGGCATTACGCCGGTTGAGCCACGCTTCGGCTCGTCGGCGTCACGCTCGTCCCGCGCGGCGGCGGGAGTCGGATCAGGACATGTGCACGACGACACGGCATCGGCTCGTCACCGGCTGTACCTGCTGGCGCGTGTGATCGTCGTGCGCCACTACCGCCAACAGCTGACCCTGGAGGTGCTCGCGCGCGCCCTGGCGAGCTCGCCCCGCCAGATCCAGCGTGCGTACATGCAGTGCGGGCACACGAGCTTCCGCGAGGACCTGCTCGCACGGCGGATGAGCGTGGCGGCTGACCTGCTGCTCGAGCAGCGCTCGATCGCTGTCGCCGACGTGGGCCGACTGGTGGGCTATCGCCAGAGCTCGCGCTTCGCGAGCGCGTTCAGACGTCGCTACGGCCTCACGCCGTCGCGCTTCCGCGCGGCAGCGCCGCAACGCATCGCAGCGTCCTCACGAGCTCCCGGGGCGGGGAACGCCGGCGGCCACGGCTTCCCTGGCGCCGAGGTCCTCGGCGGTGTCCACGGATTCCGCGCCGGGAAGGTGCAGGCGCATCAGCGTTCCGCCGCCAGGGGCGGGCTCGGCGGCGATGCTCCCGCCCTGCTGGCCGGCGACCTGGCGCACGATCGCGAGCCCGAGGCCCGAGCCGGGGCGACCGCGAGCCTCGGCGCCGCGATAGAAGCGGTCGAAGATGTGGGGCAGGTCCTCGACTGAGATCCCGGGACCGTGGTCGCGCACGGTCAGGTGCGTTCCGGCGAGGCGGATCTCGACGGGCTCTTCAGGCGGGCTGTACTTGATCGCGTTGTCGATCAGGTTGCTCACGGCGCGCTCCAGGCGCGCGGGCACGCCGGTGACGATCGTGGGCTCCACGTCGAGGAGGAGCGGCGTGGCCGGCGCGTGCCTGCGGGCGCGCTGGACGACCTCGTCGACGAGCAGGTCCAAGCGCACCTCTTCGAGGTCCTCTCGAGGCTCCTCGCCGCGGGCGAGGTCGATCAGGTCGTTGATGACCAGGGTGAGCTCCTCGATCTGCTCGACCACGTCGGCCAGCAGCCCCTGCTGCTCCCCCTGGCTCATGAACGAGCCCTGCTGCTGGAGGATCTCGATGTTGGTGCGCAGGCTGGTGACGGGCGTGCGCAGCTCGTGCGAGGCGTCGGCAACGAGCTGGCGCTGTGCATGCACGGAGGCGTCGAGCGCGCTCACGGAGCGCTCGAGCGCGTCGAGCATCGCGTTGAAGCTCCCGGCCAGCCGCCCGATCTCGTCTTCGCCGACCCCCTCGATGCGACGGCTGAGGTCGCGGGTGACGGCCACGTGCTCGGTGGTCTCGGTGAGCCGCTTGATCGGCTGCACGGCGGCACCGGCCACCAGGCGCCCGAGCAACGCGGCCAACGCGATGCCGCCGACGTCGAGCAGCACCAGGATCAGGCGCAGGCGGCTGAGCAGGCTGTCGACTTCGGTGAGCGGCAGCGCCAGCTGTACCGCGCGCCCGCTGCCGAAGGGCTCGGCAAAGACACGCAGGTGGATCCCCTCGACGGTGGCATCGCGGAAGAACGGGGGGCCACCGCGGGCTGCGAGCGCACGGGTGCCGGCGTTCACCGGGATCGATACGCCGGGCGCCGAGCGCAGGAGCACGGTACCCCCCGCATCGACCACCTGTTGATAGCCACGCACCTGGTCGGGGTTGGGGGGCAGTTTCCCGAACAGGTTGCGCGGTGTGGCGCGGCGTCTTCTCCCGGTGGCTTTGGGCGTCGCTTTCGCGGGCGTCGCTTTCGCGAGCGTCGCGCTCGCGTCGTCCGGGGGCGGTGAGACGTTGTCTCCGGCGGCGAGGCGCAGCGCCGCGCTTTCCCGGGTGGTCGCGGCCGTGCGCCCGTTGGGACCAAGGAATTTGATCAGGCGCCCGGCCTCGCGGCCGCGGTTGCGCAGCTGGGTGTCGATTTGGCTGTGCAGCTGGTTGGAGGTCAACACGTAGGTGAGCAGGGAGGCGAGCACCACGGCCACCGCCACCGCGGCGGCCGAGACGAGCGTGATGCGCCTGCGAAAGCTCATGGGCGGGTACGCAGGACATAGCCGACGCCGCGCACGGTGTGCAACAGGCGGGACTCCTCGCCGACCTCGGTCTTGCGCCTGAGATAGCCCATGTAGACGCCCAGCGAGTTGGAGCTCGAGCCGAAGTCATAGCCCCAGACCTGCTCGAAGATCACCGAGCGTGAGAGGACCTGACGCGGGTGACGCATGAACAGCTCCAGCAGCAGGAACTCGGTGCGCGTGAGCTGGAGGATGCGCTCGCCGCGCCACGCCTCGTGGGCGCGCAGGTCGAGGCGCAGATCCTCGAAGTGCAGGGTCTCGGCCGGACCGTCCTCGTCCTCGCCGGCCCGGCGCAACAGCGCGCGCACACGCGCCAGCAGCTCGCGCAGGGCGAAGGGCTTTATGAGGTAGTCGTCGGCGCCGGCATCCAGGCCGGCCACGCGGTCGTCGACCTCGCCACGGGCGGTGAGCATCAGCACGGGCGTGGTATCGCCGCCCTCGCGCAGGCGCCGGCAGACCTCGAGGCCATCCATGCGGGGCATCGCGATGTCGAGGATCACCGCCTCGTAGGGGGCGCTGCCGAGGCGCTCGAGCGCCTGCACTCCGTCGGCCGCCTGGGCCACGTCGTAGTGTTCGAGCGTGAGCGCGCGGGAGAGCGCGCTCTGAACCGCGGGCTCGTCGTCGACGACAAGTATGCGTGCTTGCTCGGCCATGTTCGGCGGCGCCCGGCGCCTTCTCTGACCCCCGGACCGGCGGCGAGCGGCGGGCAGGACGTGCTTGTCAGGCTAGCGTGATGGGCATCTCGGACAGCGGGCTAAGGAAACACGAAGAGACTTCTAAGAATCGCCAGGGAGGGGACATCGCCGAGCCGGAGGTAGTGCAGCAGGACAGCACAGCGATGCTGGCCGCGCAGTCGCGCACGTTGCGCAACAGCATCATCAGCCTCGCCGTCTTCTTTGCGCTGGTGGCCGCGCTGCTGCTGGGCGTGCCCTCGCTGCGGGCGGCCGGCGAGCGCATCACCGACGCGAACACCTCGTGGATCGCCACGGCGCTGGTGCTGGAGGTGCTCTCGTGCATGGGTTATGTGGTGCTGTTCGATCTCGTCTTCGGGCGGCTGGGACGCAGCATCAGCTCGCGCCTTTCGCTGTCGGAGCTGGCGGTCAACTCGGTGGTGTCGGTCAGTGGGCTGGCGGGCATCGCGCTGGGGGCGTGGGTGCTGCGCAGCAAAGGCTTCTCGGTCGAGCGCATAGCCAAGCGCTCGGTGCTGATCTTCGTGCTGACGAGCGCGGTGAACGTGGGCATGGTGGTCGTGATCGGTCTGCCGATGTGGTTGGGGATCGTGCCGGGCTCGCGCGATGAGCTGCTCACCCTGCTCCCGGCGCTGGCCGCGGCGGCGACGATCGTGGGAACGCTCGTGCTCGCGGCCTGGGCGCGGCGGGCTTCCGCGCGGCGGGCCGCGGATGGACAGGCGCCGATGAGCAGTCGCATGACGGTTGCGCTGATCGCGGTCGGCGGAGGCGTGCAGGACGCGCTCGGCCTGATTCGTGCCCATGACTGGCGCCTGTTCGGCGCGGTCGGCTACTGGCTGTTCGACAACCTCGTCCTGTATGCGTGCCTGGCGGCCTTCGGCCACGCGCCCTCGTTCTGGGTGGTGGCGATGGCCTACCTGGTGGGGATGCTCGCCAACTCCGTGCCCGTTCCGGGCGGCTTCCTCGCGGTGGAAGGCGGCCTGGTGGGCATGCTGCTGCTGTTCGGCGCGCGCCCCGGCTCGCTGGTGATCGCGGCCGTGGTGGTCTACCGGGCGATCTCGCTGTGGATTCCGGCGGTGATCGGCTCGCTGGCCTTTCTCAGCCTGCGCCGCGAGATCGGAAAGCCGGTGGCCCCGGCTGTTCGGTGACGCTCTAACCGTCGAGCGAGGCCGAGTAGGCGAGTTGGGCGGCGGCCTGCTGACAGGCATGGCCGGGCAGGCTGGCCATCGTGTGCGCGAGCGCTCCGCCGAGCGCCCCGGCGAGCCCCGGACAGTAGACGGGTGCGGGCAGATCGCCCACGGACGATCCGGGGGCGTTGAGCGGCAGCAGCTGCTGGGCGGCGCTCAACGCGTGGGCGTAGGTGTCGGAGAAGATGTCGATGGCCACGCGGCCGCTGTAGATCTCGATCGAGCGGCCTTCGTCATAGACGGTCGCGGGCACGCCACGGACGAGGATGTTGTGCTGAGGCCCGAGGGTGGAGTTGGAGTGCAGGCGGTAGAGGACGGTGGTGACCTGCAGCGGCAGCAGGCAGCTGCCTCCGCCGAAGATCCCCTTGCTCTGCACGCAGTCGCCGTAGTAGACGCTGTCGCCGATTTTGTCGATGTAGCCACGCAGCCCGTCGGCGGCCGCGAGGGGGTGCCCCTGGAAGCTCGGACCGACCCAGTAGACGCGGTAGTAGGGGAACGTCTGCGCTTCGGCCAGTTCTCGGGCGGCGATCTCTCGAGGATGGCCGGTGCCACAGCCGAGCGCGAGCACGGCGGCGGCCACGGCGGCGAGCGCCAGGGCGATCCTGAGGGCGCTGTGGAGGGCGCTGGCGGCTTCGGGGACGGGCATGGCCGTCATTATCTTGGCGTGCCGATGAAAAGCACAGCTACTTCGCGGCCACTCAGCTGTTCAAGCGGGTACGGATCCGCCACCGACCTGGCGGAAGAGCCGGGGTCCGGTGGGGTAGCACACCGGACCCCGGTCGATCTTCGCACCGGCGGTGTGCGCCTTGCGCAGGTTTGGGTGCTCGGGTTTGTCGCAGCGCTCATGGCGCTGTGGCTGGTCGTGGACCCGCGCACCCCGGATCTGGCGGCGCAGGTCTACCGCGTGGGGCTGTTCCACCAGGTCGGCCTGGCGGTGTGGGACGAGCACTGGTATGCGGGCCACGACCTGCCCGGCTACAGCCTGCTGTTCCCGCCGCTGGGGGCGCTGCTGGGGATCCGGGCGGTGGGCGCGCTGGCTGTGCTGGCATCGACGGTGCTGTTCGAGCGCCTGGCCCGGTCTGTGTGGGGCGATCGGGGGCGCTGGGGCGCTGCGCTGTTCGCGGTGGGCGCCGTCGGGGACGTGTGGGCGGGGCGGGTGACGTTCGCGCTGGGTGTCCCGCTTGCGCTGCTGTCTGTGCTCGCGCTGCGCCGGGGAGCGCCGTTGTGGGCTGCGGCCGGGGCACTGGCGTGTGCGGCGGCCAGCCCCGTGGCGGGCGCTCTCCTGGGATTGGCAGGGCTCACATGGGCGCTCACGCTTCGCGATCCTCGCCCGCTGCTGGTGCTGGCGGGGCCGGCGGCGGCGCTGGTGGTCGTGCTCGCGCTGGCGTTCCCGGAAGGAGGCTTTGAGCCCTACCCGATCCTGTCGTTTGCGGCGACGGCGGGCGTGGTGGGCCTGTTCGTGTGCGCGCTCCCGGCGGGCGAGCGGACGCTGCGGCTCGGCGCGTTGCTCTACCTGGCGCTCTGCGTCGCCTGCCTCCTGATCCACACGCCGGTGGGCAGCAACATCGAGCGCTACGGCGTGCTGCTGGCAGGCCCCCTGCTGGCGTGCGCAGCGGCCGGCGCGCGACGCGGGCACAGGCCGGAGGGGGCAGGCCGGGCCTCGGGCGGCGCGCGGGGAGCGCTGGCCACGGGGCTGGTCGCGACGGCGCTCTGCGCGAGCGCCGTGTGGATGGTGTGGGGCCCGGTGCGCGAGACGCTCGCGGTGGCTGGAAGCCCGGCGACGAGCGCCTCCTATTACGTCCCGGTGGAGCGTTTCCTTGCCGCGCGGAGCGGCGGGCCTGTGCGCGTGGAGGTGCCGCTGACCAGGTCTCACTGGGAGGCGGCGCTGCTGGCGCCGAGCGTGTCGCTGGCGCGAGGGTGGGAGAAGCAGCTGGACAGCCGCTATGACGGCGTGCTGTTGGATCGGAATCTGACGGCGACGGGTTATGAGACCTGGCTGCACGAGCAGGCGGTGGCGTATGTGGCGCTGGCGGACGTGGCCCTGGATCCCTCGAGCGCGCGCGAGGGAAGGCTGATCCGCGCCGGCCTGCCGTTCCTGCGCCAGGTCTTCGAGAGCGCTCATTGGCGCATCTTCGAGGTGCGCGAGCCGACGCCCCTGGTCTCGGGGCCGGCCCGGCTCACCGCGCTTGGGCAGGACTCCTTCGCGCTGGAGGCATCCTCGGCGGGGCGCGTGCTCGTGCGGGTGCACTTCAGTCGCTACCTGACCCTCACGACCGGCCGAGGCTGCGTGACGCCCGCGCGCGGAGGATGGACCGCGCTGAACGTGCGCGCGGCCGGTCCGGTCGTGGTCGCTGCGCGCTTCTCGCTGGCCCGGGCGTTCGGCGTGGGACGCTCGTGCAGCGCCGGTGCCTCTTGAGCGTGTGGCGGGGGTCGGTCGCGGGCGCCGGAGGCCGCGCGCTTGTGTCGGCGCTGGCTGTGGCTGTCGGCCTGCTGGCGGGGTGCGGCGGAGCGGGAGCGGGAGGGGGCGCCGGGGGTCGTGTCCAGACGCCCGGCGCCTCGGCGTCTGGGCAGGCGAAGGCGTACAGGTGGCTCGTCAGGACGGCGGGCTCGCCGCCGTCGATCGCGGCGGAGAACCGCATGCCGGGCACCCGCGCGTGGCGCCTGCCCGGCCCGCCGCAGCTGCTCGGCGGTGCGGCGCGGGGGGCGATCGCGGGGTATGTGTCCGAGCAGACGGTCGCTGCGGGGCAGCGTGAGAGCGTGTACGTGCGCGCTCCCGGCGCGCACACGGTGAGGCTGGAGGTCTATCGGATGGGCTGGTACGGGGGCACGGGCGGCAGGCTCGTGCTGCGCAGCGCAGCGCTGGCGGCGGTGGCCCAGCCTCCATGCAGCCATCGGGACGCGACGGGGCTGACGGAGTGCAACTGGCATCCCGCCCTCACCTTCCTCGTGCCCGAGGGCCTGCCGAGCGGGGTGTACATCGTCAAGATGCACGCCTCCACGGGCGCCGAGGGCGACTGCCTGTTCGTGCTCCGCCCGCTGCGGGCTCCGCCGCTGTTGGTGCAGATACCGACGGCCACCTACGAGGCCTACAACGCTTGGGGTGGCGACAGCCTGTATCCGGGCGGCACGCGACAGGTTGGCGTCACGGGGACGAGCCAGGGCGTGGAAGTCTCCTACGACCGTCCCTACGAAAGCCAGACTGGAGCCGGCCAGTTCTTCATCGGCGATGTGGCGGTCGTGCGCTTCCTCGAGCGGTACGGCTACCCGGTGGGCTACACGACCCAGGCTTCGATCGACGGTGATCCGGGGCAGGCGCAGGGACCGCGGGCGCTGATCGACGTGGGCCACTCCGAGTACTGGTCCGCCGGCGACCGTGGTGCCTTCGAGCGCGCCCTGTCCGGGGGGGTGAGCCTGATCTTCCTGAGCTCCGACACGATGGCCTGGCGCGTGCGCTTCGAGCCTGCCAGCAGTGCCTCCGGCCAGGCTGGGCAGAGCGGCCACAGGATCGTCGCCTACAAGCAGCTCGCGGCGCTGGACCCGTCCCGCGGCGAACGCACGGGCGTGTTCGCGGACGGCGGCGCAGCGCTCGTGGGCAGCGCCTACGACGGCTGCATAACCCCGCGGTTGGCCGGCAGCGGGCCGCCGACGTATCGCTATTACGAGTGGCGGGCGTCCGCGACCCTCGAGCCGAGATGGCTGTTTGCGCACACTGGCGTGACCGCCGGGACGAGCATCCCTGGGATCGTGGGCTACGAGCTGGACATGCGCACCCCCGCCACACCGCCGGGGACGCAGCTGGTGGGGTCGGGGACGGGCGCGACGTGCATGCCCGAGAACGAGCCGACGCCTGCGCACGGGACGATCGCCGAGACGACCCTCTACACAGCGCCCTCGGGAGCCCTGGTGTTCGCGACAGGCGCGCTTGGGTGGGAGTACGGGCTGGAGCCGGTCCCCCAGGCTTCTCCGGATGCGCCGCGCTCACCGGACGGGCGCGTGGTGGCCATGACCCGGAACCTGCTCGGGCGGGCGATGGCGGGCGGCTCGGCCCCCTAGCGCGGGGCGAGCCCGTAGAGCCCGGTGTAGCCGGTGAGATAGATGTCCTTGCCGTCGCTGATCACAGGGTCGAAGGCTCCGGTGTCCTTTTCGAAGAGGACCCGGCCGGTCGAGATGCCCAGGCCGTAGGTGCGGTGCTGGCCGAGGTCGGCGAAGTAGACGGTCCGTCCCACGATGGTGGCCGAGCCGGAGATGCGCCCGTGGGCGTTGAAGCGCCAGCTGATGCTCCCAGAGCGGGCGTTGAGGGCGTAGAAGGTGCCGTCGTAGGAGCCCAGGTAGATCGTGGGGCCCAGTCCCGGGGCGTTGGTCACCGCGGGGGATGCGTATACGTAGGCTCCGGTCTGGACGGCCCAGTCGAGCTTGCCGCTCGAGGCGTCATAGGCGTAGATGCGTCCGTCGGTGTTGCCGAGGAACACGCGCCCGTACATGACCGCTGCGGTCGAGTAGAAGGTGCCGCTGCCCAGCAGGGCGCCTTCGGAGCTGGAGGCCCACAGCCGTCGCCCGGTCTGCTCGGAGATGGCCTGCACGTGGCCGGAGTAGTCGCCGAAGTAGAGCACCCCGCCGGAGAGGCTCGGGCTGGCCTTGACGGCGCCGGCGGCGTGGTAGGTCCACAGGACGCTCCCGGTGCGGGCGTCGAGGGCATAGACGATGCCGCTCTGAGAGCCGAAGAACAGCCGATTGCCATCCAGCAGCGGAGAGGACTCGCTGGGACTGGAGAGATCGCGCGACCAGCGGATCGCTCCGGTCTTGGAGTTCAGCGCAACCACGCGACCCGGACTGCTCGGGTTGCCGCTGGAGAGCACGGTGGCATAGACGGTGCTGGCGCTGACCGCCGGGGTGGAGGCGGAGAGACGTCCGATCGGCGTATTCCAGAAGGTGTGACCGGTGCTGCGGTTGATCGCGCTGAGCACAGCGTCGTCGGCCAGCTGGAAGATGTGATCGCCGTAGATCACCGGCGGGAACTCGAGCAGGGAGTGGGTGTTGTGAACCCACAGCTGCCTGAAGGGGGGGTGGACGCTGGCGGCGGCCGGAAAGAAGCGCGTGTGGTTCTTGGTGTAGCCGTAGAGCGGCCAGGCGAAGCGATCGGGTTCTCCTTTGACGGGTTTGGGGAGCGTGGGCGTGGGCTCGGCCACGAAACGGGCGTGGGGGTGGTAGATGCTGCCGGTGCGATGACGCTCGTAGAGGTAGCCGCCGACGGCGGCTGCTGCGATCAGCAGGACGAGCACGCCCAGGGCGGCGCGCAGGCGCTTCGAGCGGGGGAGCATGCGCAGGGGAAAGCGGCTCATGGGCCACCCCAGGGGCCGCTCAGGCGGCGATCTTGCGTGCGGAGGCCCCGTCGGCTCCCGAGCCCTGCGCGTCGGGTCCAGATGCGACCGTGACGCCGGCTCGACCAAGGCCCTCGCTGTGCTCGAGAGCGCGGCGGCGCAAGGCAGCGGAGCGCGCGACGTGTCGCGAGCGAGCGGCGGGGCGGCGTGCGGTGTAGGCGATCAGCCGGGCGAGGCTGAGGGCGAGCAGCCACAGGCAGCCGACGGCGAGTGGGGGAAGCGTCAGGCCGGAGATGAGCGCGAGCACGTCGTGGCCGTTGTTCAGCGACCAGTTCCACAGCAGATAGTCGCCGACGGTGAGTCCGGAAACGAGGACCAGCGGTCTGTGGGACACGGGCAAACCCTAGACGCGGTCGGGGACGGACAGCCGTGGGGCCGCTCCGAGCAGGCGGTGGGAGCCTATGATCGCGGTCCATGGGCCCAGCTGCAGAGCAGTCGGAGATCTTCGCGCCGGGGCTGCTGGACGGCCGCACGGCATTGGTCACCGGCGGGGGAACAGGCCTGGGCCGGGCCACGGCGCTGGAGCTCGCACGCTGCGGGGCGAGCGTGACCATCACCGGCCGCCGAGCTGATGTCCTCGAGCAGGCGGCTGCGGAGATCGGCCGGGCGGTGGGCGCCGAGGTGGCCACGACGGTGGGCGACATACGCGAGCGGGAGGGCGCCAGGAGCATGGTGGAGAGCGTGCTCGCGCGCCATGGGGGGCTGGATGTGCTTGTGAACAATGCGGGCGGCCAGTTCTTCAGCCCGGCCGAGCTGATCGCGGCCAAGGGATGGCGAGCGGTGTGGCGACTCAATGTAGAAGGCATGCTCAACATGGCCGAGGCGGCGTTCGATCTGGCGCTCGGCCCGGCGGGCGCAGGGACGATCGTCAACACGACGCTCTCGCCCCACCACGGCATGCCCGGAATGGCCCACTCGGGCGCGGCGAGGGCGGCCGTCGAGGCCCTCACGCGCGAGCTGGCCGAGCGCTGGGCCTCGACGGGCGTGGCGGTCGCGGCGGTGGCTCCGGGGACGTTCGACACCGAGGTGATGGTCAAGTACCCGGCCGCGGTGCGTGCGGGGATGTCGCGCTCGGTGCCCGTGCAGCGCCTGGGCAACGTCAGCGAGCATGCGTGGCTCGTCACGCTGCTGGCATCGCCGTTGGGCAGAGCCTTCAGCGGCTCGGTGGTGACACTGGACGGCGCCCGCGACAACTGGTTCGGCCCGTGGCCCCCGGCGGGGCTGGTGGACGACGCCGGCGAGGTTCCGGTGGAGGAGCGACGGTAGCGGTGGCCGTGGCGCCTGGGCTTCGCCGGGCCGGGGGCTTCGCTGGGTGGGGGCGTCGCCCGCTCGGCTTCGAGGCCTCGCGCGTCGGGCGGGGCACGCGGGTAAGATGGGGTCTTGGGCGTGCGGGCGAAGTGTTGTGGCTGCACAGAAGCCTTCCAAGCTTCTAGGGCGGGTTCGATTCCCGTCGCCCGCTTGTTTTTGCCACGGGGAGTGGCGCAGTCTGGTAGCGCACCCGGCTGGGGGCCGGGCGGTCGCAGGTTCAAATCCTGTCTCCCCGATACGAGGAAGTGCCTGCTAATCAGTAGGTTTTGATGTTCTAGACGGACAAGCGGGCATCAGCCTGGGGAACAATTGGGGAACAAATGTTGACGTGGTGGTGAGCTATCCCGGGCGCCCCGATGACCTCCGCCGTTCCGGGGAGCAAGATGCGTCGTATGCAGGTCACTGGCTCAGATGCGTTCCGGCAGGCGTTGGCGCCGACGATCGGTGCGGTGCTTGACTTGGCGGATGCCGTCAGTGAGCGCGCGGGACAGTGCGGGCACCAGCCAAGCGCCAGCTCGCGGGCGATGGAGGAGATCGCCGCCGAAGCGACGTTCGCCGCCCGGTCGGGCGGCTGGAATGAGCCGATCAGGGACACGCACACCTTCGGCGGCATGACGCTCACAGCTGCGGCGGACTTCGCACGGAGCTTCGCCGTCTTGATCGACGCTGACTCCACGCCGGTCTACGGGCATCTTGTGGTCGCTCGCAGCGTGCTCGATGCGTGCGTCGTCGCGGCGTGGCTGAACGATCCGAAGGCTGACGTGACGGAGCGAGTCAAGCGCGGCCTGTGCGAGCAGCTATACAGCGCGATGGAGGTTGTCCGCTTGCGCCTTGAGGAGAACGCGCCCGAGCGGAACGCGGCCGAGCGCCGCGACTACTGGAAGGCGCGTGCGGCGAGCCTCGGCTGGACCGTCAAAGTGTCCAACAACAAGCCGGTCATCGACGGCACGAGCCGGCCGTCGGTCCCGTCGGGCATCGCCGAGCTTCTTGTCGGCGACGGCGAAGCCCGCATAGGTCGAACGCAGTGGAGCTATCTTTCGTCCGTCTCGCACGTCACTTGGTTTGGGCTCCTGCAGGCCATCACGAGCCCCGCGCCCACGCCGGGGCTCGGTCCCGGCCTTGTCACGTACGGGACAACATCGTCGTCCGTGCGAGCGCAGGCGCTTTGCGTGCTCATCGCGCTTCGCAAGGCTGCCGATGCGCGGTTCGTCCTCATGGGGTGGGCCGACGACGACTGGCGTGCAACGTGCGAGCGAGCCCAAGCGCACGAGCTGGCGCTGATGCAGGCCTACCAGCAAGGCAACGCATGATGCCTCCTGCGGTCATCTGCCGCCTCAACGTCGGGACCGCAGCCGAAGCTGACGCCTGGCGCGTGGGACGGCCCTTGATTTGGGACCGCAAAGAGACCGCAAGAGCCCCGAAAACCGCATAGCTAAGCCGATCTGCACCGCTCGCCCCGATTGGATGCTGGTTGGATGCTGGGGAGGGCTGGGGACAGCTGGCAGCTCCGGACTCGGTGTTCACCGGATACGCGATTCGGCGCTCAGCGGTCTCGACCGCCGTCCGTCACTTGCCGAGCGAGGCAGGCACGATCACGCGCTTGCGCTTGAAGCGCTCCCGCCGCGGCACCCACATCAGAACGAACACGTCGTAGGAGTTCGAGAACAGTTCGACCCGCAGCTCGGTCGGCTCGTTGTTCACGTCCGGGTAGGTCATCGTCGGCCGCGGCGGCCCGGCAATGAGGCCGATGTCCTCGACGAAGCTGTACGGCTCCGCGTACAGCACTGACGGCCACCCCGCCGGGCCGTCGTAGCGCTCGCTCCAGGCGTGCGAGCTGATCGCCTCGCGCCGCCGGTATCCGACAGGGTTGGTCCTGCACGGTTTGGTCGCGAGCACGAGTCCCGCGATCGGCTGCCTGTGCGTCTCCACGTAGCGGCGGAACGAGGCGTGGATCGACGCGCCGAGCAACTCCGCGAGCTCGATGATCGCCGGGAAGCCGACCTCATAGTCGCCGGCCATGGTCTGAAAGCGCTCGCGTTTGAACATCAGCTCGGCCCCGCACTGGTTGGCCTCCTGCTCGAACGTCACGCGTGTGCGCCATGACAGCGTGTGCGCCATGACAGCGTGTGCTGATCATCGACGTAACCCGCGTCTCGCTGCCAGTCGAGGATGTCATGGCCGACCTCATGCAGCGTCTTGAAGCGGCGCTGGCCGTCGTGCTCGATGTGGGGGCTGATGTGGATCTCGCGCGTCTTGCGATCCAGCGCCGCGTGGACGCGCCCTTTCAGGCGCTCGATCTTCCTGGCGAGATACGCTGGCACCCCGGAGAGCGCCGACTCCGCCAGCCAGGACTCCTTGGCCTGCTGCAGCTCGGCGGCGGCGACGATGTCCTCGACCGGGGTGGGTAGCCGCTCGTGCGCGTCGGCCGCGCGCAGCAGCCTCTCTGCGCGGTGCGCGATCTCTGCCCCCGATTCGAGATCCTCGAGCATTCCTACCCGTCGCGTTTCGCCGCTTGGGCCCGCTTGAACGCCAGGAATTCGGCCAGGTCGGCCATCTCCTCGTCGGTGAGCTTCTCCGAGCTGAGGGCCTGCAGCAGCACGTTTCCGCGTTCCCGCGCGGGATCGGGCTGGTCCTCGCGCGGGACGATGTACCCCGCGAGCTTCATCAGATCGCGGTAGGAGATGTCGAGCACCTTCGCCAGGCGGTGCAGCCGATGCGGCGAGGGTGACTCGACCTCGCCGCGCTCGAGTTTCTGAAGCGCCGTGGGCGACATGTCCGCCGGCTTCGCCACCGCCGCCAGCGACAGCCCCTTCAGTTCCCTGACCTCCCGAAGTCTTTGCCCCAGCTCCTTTGCCGCCACTCAAGGCCTCTCTCTCTCTCTCTCTGCATCCACTTTGGTTGACGCCCCAAACAATAGCGTGCGCCTGCTACAGTCTGGTTTCTGCCATCAATAAAAGTTTACAGTGATCGGAAAGGACCACGAATGAGCCCCGTACCCACAGTGACCGACGATGCAAGCGCCGAGCAGGCCGCACGCCGCAAGCAGACCGTCCACATCGCGTTCAATGGCATGAACGCGAGCTTCGAGTACGACCCCGAGCAGAACGCCGAGCACGTCCGCGTGCAGGCTCTCAACCACTACGACGTTCGCGGTCCCGAGCGCCATCAGGACTTCCTGTTCGGGCCCGACAACCAGGCCGAGATCAAAGATGACGCGACCATGGCCTCCCAGGTCGAGCCTGGGTCGCAGCTGTACCTGCGCCCTCGCACCGCGCCCGGCGGAGCGCTCCGGTGATGAGCCTTGAGCAGGAGGTGCTCGAGGATGCGTTCGGGCACCTCCGCCGCTGCGGTGCCGGGCGGGTCGAGTGCGTGGTGTACCTGACCGGCCCGGTGGCCGCTCCGGCTCTGATCGACGGCCTGCTGCAGCCTGTCCACACTGCGGGGCCCGGCGGGTACGACGTGCCGTCGGCGGCGATCGGCGAGGTGTGGCGCGAGTTGCTGGTCCGTGAGCGAAGCGTCCGCGTGCAGGTGCACACGCATCCCGGTCCGGCCTACCATTCGCCGACCGACGACTCGCACGCGCTGATCCATTCCGTCGGGTTCCTCTCGCTGGTCATCCCGGACTTCGCGATGGGGGATGTCGGCTTCGATGGCGCGTACCTCGCCGAGCTCGACGATCGGGGCCGCTGGAGGCCGGTGCAGTTCGAGGGTCATCTGAAGCTGCTGCGATGAGCGCTCACCACGAGGCCCTCGCCCGCACCACGCTGCTGCTCAACCAGGAGTGGTTCGCTGGCCGCGCCGAGGAGCGGGCGATCGCCGACGCTCTGGTCGCCGGCACCGTGCGTCTTGCCGCGGATGCCGAGGCCCTCTCGAGCCGGGCCGGACAGGCCGCGTTCGTGACCGCGTTCATGCTCACCGCCAGGCTGGGCGTGGGCATCGAGCTTGCGGCCCCGAACGTCCCGGTGATCGACCTCGTCGCGCCGCTGCGGCTGCCCGGTCTTCTCGACGCGCTGCTCGAGCTCGGCGCCAACCTTATCCCCGGCGGTCGCGTTCGCCTGGCTGCCGGAGAGGTGCAGGAGTGCTTCGCCTTCGGCGAGGGCACCGTCGCGGGCGACGCGGCGGTCACGGTCGGCGTGAGCGACTTCGCGGCCGATCTCGCCCGCGGCGCTGGCGGCGCGCGGTGCGAGGGTGAGCTGCCCTTCGGCGGGTTCGTCGCGGGCGCCGCGGTCGCCGCGATCGCGCTACGCGCCGTCCAGCCCCGAGTCGAGCAGGCGGTCGGCATCACCGCCCGCGCTCCGGCGCCGTGGCCGGGCCCGCCGGTCCACGTCTCGCTCGTGGACCTCTTCCCGGAGCTCGCCGGCGGTCGTTCCTTCGACCTCGGCGACGTCGACGCGGTCAGCGGCGGTGCGATCACCAACGCGCTGCTGTTCTGCCTGCTTCGCATCCCCGGGCTGAACGTGCGCGTGCGCGTGATCGAGGAGCAGGACGTCGAGCTCTCAAACGTGAACCGCTACGCGCTGCTGCGCGCCAGCGACGCGGGACGACGGAAGATCGACGAGTTGGTGGGCAGCGCAGCCGGCGGCGTGAAGATCGACGGGGTGGCGTCCCTATACACGAAGGACAGCCGCGCTGTTCTCCTGCCGCTAGCCGAGCGGGTGGTCGTCGGCGTGGACGACGTGCAGGCCCGCTGGTGGGTGCAGGAAGACGATCCGGCGTGGCTCGCGGTCGCCGCGACCGGCAACAACCTCGCGCAGCTGACCATCCATGTGCCGGGAGGCCCTTGCGCGGGGTGCCTCCACACAACGCCACTCCCGCCGGCGACGACCCCGACGATCTCGTTCGTCTCCTTCTTCGCGGGTCTCCTTCAAGCGTGCGCCCTCGCTGCCGAGTCCTCGACGCCGCGCAACGTCCATGTGTATCCGTTCGCCCTCGGCGGACCAGCCGGAGTCATGTCGTTCAAGCCGACAAGGAACCCCGACTGCCCAATTGCGTGCTCCAGCCGCTGGTCCCCTTGACCAACAATCACACGAGGCTTGCAGCTGAGCCCGACGATCGGACCCGCGGGTCGGTCCTGTGCGTACGATGGATTCGAATATGTAGTGTTATCGGATTGGAGGAAGTCGTTCACAGCATGTGGCGAGCACATCTCGCTGTCCGAGCTGGATCGCGAGCCTCGAGAATCGGCGGTCAGTGTCGACCCGCTGCCCCGCGACAAACCCGATCGCGCGGTCGCTTTGGCTCGGGTGACCAGGGTCACTGCAACAACCAATATGGAGACCATCGACTTCATCCCCCTGGTCAAGGCATATCCGGCGCTCAGCCGCACCTATGGGGAGGTGTCTTGCGTAGCTGGCGTGGAGATGACCCGAGAGGGACCTCGTTGGATCCGGCTGTATCCGGTGCCGTTCCGCGCGCTCGAGGATGACAAGCAGTTCCGAAAGTATCAGCCGGTCCGCCTACGGGCCGCGACGCATAGCGGCGACCTGCGACCCGAGACGCGGCGCCCCGACTTGGACTCGATCGAGCTGCGCGGCGATCCCATCTCTTCGAGAAACGCGTGGGCTCTGCGCCGCCGATTCGTGGAGCCGCTAATGCTTCCCTCGATGTGCGAGATCGCTCGGCGACAGCGGCGCGAGCGGACATCGCTTGGCGTCTTTCGGCCGAGGCGAGTCATCGCCTTGGAGATCGAGAAGGCAAGCGTGGATGAGGGCAAACGTCAGATCGCAAGAGCCTGGGTAGCGCAGACGAGCCTCCTGGACGGCCTCGGCTCAGACGAGCGCGCCAACCAGCTACGCGAGCTTGAGCAGGCTCCGTGGACGTTCAAGTACCGCTACGAGTGCGACGAGGCCGGATGCCGCACGCACACGCAGTCGATCATCGACTGGGAGATCGCGCAGTTCTACCGGCGCGTGCGTCATTTCGATGATTGGCGCGATCGCATGAAGGCGCGTTGGCTCGGCGAGCTCTGTGGCGCCGATCGCGACACGGCGTTCTTCGTGGGCAACATGCATCAACATCCGAGGTCGTTCCTGGTCCTCGGCGTGTGGTGGCCGCCGCGGCGCCCGGAGCAGCTGGCGCTAGCCGATCTCGGCGACGTCTAGCTCGAGGCCGAGCTCGCGGCGGAGTGCCTCGACGATCACGGTGCGGTGGCACGTCGCGGGGTCGTGCTCGACGCACATGAGGGCAGAGCGCTTCTCGCGTAGTAGCGGGACGAGGTCCTCGAGTGCTCCCCGCTGCTCGCCCAGCAGGTGCTCCTCGTAGCGACGTCGGCCTTCATCGACGCGCCCGCTCTTGTATAGGTCACGGTAAGCCTTTGGATTACCAAGGGCCCTGATGTGTACGTACTCGACTCCGACATCGGCCATTGCCTGACCAAGAGCGCTCTTCGCGTAGCCACGACGACGAGAGATCGGGAGCTCGCGAACGTCGATCAGTCGCTCGACCCCGGCCGCTTGCACATGGCGCGCGAACGCGAGGTAGTCCTTGTGCAGTTCGTAGCCGATTGAGCCGACCCATAGCTCGGGCGTTGCCGTCGGACTCGCGGATGTTGGGAGGTCGACCAGCTCAAGACGCTCTAAGGCCTGATCGATGCTGAGCGCCTCGCCAAATACGGCCCTGGTCAGCTCGGCGACCGACCGCGTGTCGTTCCTCACTGTCGCGGTTGCCACACAGCCATCCTGCCAGATCGCGCGGGCGTCTCGGACCCGTCGAGGCCGTCGGCGATGGGAAGAGATGAGTCGCCAGGATCGAGCGAACCGGCTCAGCCGAGGTCCTATGCCGATCAACGGGAGCAGATCGTGAGGATCGCCGTCTGCGGAAACCGCCGTACCTCCGTGAGCCGGTACGCGCTCGGGGACAGCGGTTCGAATCCCGCCCTTCCTCGCCGAACCCTGAAGTCGAATAGACCGCCGGCATCGCCGAGGAGGGCTTCGCCGGCCTGCCCGAGCGCGCCTGGCTATCGCGCTACGACATAAGCGACGACAACTGGATCCTGCGGCGCGATCATGTCGAGCTTGTGGGAAACGGGCGCCATTAGCTCTGTGCGCCTGACCGCGTCCTCCGCTACGAGGCGCAGCCCGGCATCGGCGATCAAGATGCGCTCGTCCGCGGGTTCGCGAATGTGCGATGGGACGTCCACGACCTTGCCGTCTGCGCGTACAAAACGCGCGGATGCGGTCGGCTCGTTGGCAGCGTGGCGGAACGCTCTTGCCCAGCCTATGGCTGGCGTCGTCAGCACGACGCGACCTGAGGGCGTCAGGACTCGATTTACCTCGGACCACCAAGCGCTTTCGTCATAGGGATCGGCTAGTGAGGCGACGATGAGATCGAGTGATTCATCAGACACGGGTAGGGCGGTGGCGGGGGCGACCGCGAGACGGGCGCCATCGCGAGCCCATCGCTCTGAATACGCAAGCATGGCGGCGCTTGCGTCTGTTAGCAGCAGGTTAGTCAGGGGATGTCGTCGCTTAGCGAGCCACGCAGCGAGGGCAGAATCGCCTGCTCCGACCTCGCAGAGCGATCGTCCGGGCGGGTGCGGCAGGAGTCGTTCGAGCAGCCGCTCGCTCGCCCACCGGAAGTTCGCGGATGTCGGATGGCGTTTCGCGTCGTAATACTCGGCAGCGAGCGCGGCATACGACCCGTCGAGCGTGGCTTCCGGGGATGAGCTAGTCATCGGCAAGAAGCCTGATCCCAGGCCCCTTGTTGCCGATCGCCCGGCGGACGCGACCCAGGGCCGCGCCGAGCTCTTGAGTCGCCGCGTGTGTGTCAAAGCGGTTCTCTACGCCCTTCTCGAATGCGTTAACCGGCTTCGCGTCCATGAACAGGATTCCGACGCGCTGTCCGTCATGTTGGAGCACGATACAAACGAACGACCGCTTGCCGGCAGCGGCTGTCCTTGCCTGTGCGCGGGTCATGCCCCACTCCTCAATCAAAGCGTCCTCGCCGAGTGGCACGTCCGCGGCGTACAGCGAGCGTCCCAGACGCCACGCACGCCCCAAGATCCCGAACCGTACCGAGAAGCGGCGGCCGGCTCCTTTCCCGCTCGGCCAGTAGTCGACCAGCTGATAGAGCGCGTTCCTGACTAGTGCGTCCTCGACATGCACCGTGGCCCTGAAGTCTTGGGCATCTCGCTCGTGTTCCTTGAGCACCGTGCGGACCGTGGTCTCGAGCCGGCTAAAGATGCCCTCGGTGTGCGCCAGGCGTTCGAACTCGGAATCGAGCGCCGGAGCGTAGGTCTTTATTGCGCCCTCAACATCCGCCTTGGTCTCCGCCGCTGCGTCCTCAGACAATTCGATACCCCACCCCCCTGGGACATTGAGTGCACGCACTCGACGAAGAATCGGCCGCAAGAGGAGGCGGCCTCGTTGCGTGGTCAGGATGATCACGAGCACGACCACCGCTACTGGCCACGCCAAGCTGGAGATCACTGTGACCCAATCCGCCGTCAGCAGCATCAAGCGCTAGCTTACGGCTCCGTGCGGCATAGCGCATCGGAACCCACGCCGGAGCTGGGCAGCTCGGGTGACCCCGACTAGAAAGGGCGATCTCTGTGTCGGCCGCGCGCTCGCCGAGCAGTGCGGCAAGGCGTGACGTCCAAGGTTCCATTCAAGGTTCCGTTTTGAGCAAATCCAGCCCTGGGCAACCCGACCTAACCCCAGCAAACACGGGCCATCCGGCCCTACCTGACCCCCCTTCGGCGACCTCATAACCCGAAGGTCGCGGGTTCGAATCCCGCCCCCGCTATGCGAGAAAAGGCCTGCAAAAGCGGGCCTTTTTTCTTGCCCAAACTGACCGGCCGCCGACTCGTGGTTCCAATATGGTTCCAATTTATGTTGGAACTTCGGCCCCCCGGACCCGCTCCGCGCTCGCGCGCCCCGAGTCCGCGCCGCCTCAGGCGCACTGCTACCTATCGCTGACGGCGTCGTTGAGGCCGCCACCGAGCGCTAGTCGCGCTCCCATTCGGCCCACGCATCAAGAACGGGCTGTAGCAACGGGTCTACGTGCTCCGTGAGCGTCTCGGCGTCGGCGAACACGAGCCCCGACTCGGTCCGCGTGAACGCCGATCGGTTCGTCTCGAGATCACCACCTCGGCGCAGCGCGTGGGTGATCAGCACCTCGCTGCGATCCTCGCGCTCGCCGGCGCGCATGCTCGCGCGTGGATCCTCGCGATGCACAATGGGGGCCTCCCATGCCTCGGCCGTCAAGATCAGCTCGTTCGCGCCGAGCTGAGTCGCCTCCGCCGCGAGCTTCTCGACCATCAGATACTTGTCCCGTGCGCTCTCGGGCCAGAGCGTCTGCTGTGCGAGGGGCACGCCGTCGCGAGAGAGCCAGGCGAT
Organism: Solirubrobacteraceae bacterium; assembly: GCA_017882455.1. GTDB lineage: Bacteria > Actinomycetota > Thermoleophilia > Solirubrobacterales > Solirubrobacteraceae > Palsa-744. The sequence goes on from JADGPL010000012.1 coordinate 68,963, forward strand.
CATGATGTGGCGCCCGTCCGCGGCGAGAATCCGCCGCCCGTGGCGGTGCAGCACCCTCGCTCGCTCATAGACGTCTGCGTCTGCGCCGGGCTGCTCCGGCGGCGCGTCGAAATAGCGTCGGCGGATCGCGTCCAGGTCGAGCGGTGGCCGTGTGATCGTGCGGCTGGTGATCACCGTGGGCGCTCCTGATGAGAGGTCTCGACGGTGCGTGCGAGCCTCTCGTCCGGCCCACATACACGCCAGCCGGCCCGTCCTCGCGACTCCTTCTGGGCTTGCGTCGCATGGGCTCTCCGCGCTTCGCTCGCAGCTGGGCATTGGGACCTTGAGCTGCTCGTGTGCGTCCTCGACGAGTTCCGCGAGCACTCCGTAGCAGGATGCGAGGAGCTCCATCAGCTCCTGGTCGGGGAACTCGTCGACGATCCAGCGGCGCTCGACGACGAGCGTGCCCTCCGCTGTCGCGCGGCGCCCGAGCGCTCCTACGTTTATCTTGCGCGCGATCTCATGGACCGGGGTTGCAGGGTCGACGTCGAACTCGCTGGTGGACGCTCGGATGAACTCGCCGACGATGCGCACGCGGGCCTTCGAGTGCGCCTCGAGGTCTCCCTCCTTGACGATCTTGTTGCGGGCGTCGACCACCCATCGCAGCCGTCGATTCTCGCGCATCCGTTGTTGCCAGCCCGGGTACCACTCCGTTGCGAGTGACGGATGCGGCCCGAGCTCCTTCTGCAGCGCGAAGGTGATGTTCCGCAGCGTCTGGATCAGGGCGTTGAGCTTGCCCAGGAACACGACCGGATCACTGTAGGCGTCGAGCGCCTCGTGCCACTGGGCGTGTGCTTCGTTCAGGCGGGCGTGCGTGCTGCTGACCGGGCACGGGCTCACCGCGCTCGTGGGCTTTGGCTCGTCCTCGGCGCTTGCAGCCGTCACTTCTGACCAGCGCGGCAGACCTGCGAGCACCATCCCGATCGACTGTCCTGCACGTGCGGCGCGGCGCCGTTCGGCGCGGGGAAGCTTCGGCGTGACCAGCTCGACGTCGAGCAGCTCGAGCGCCCAGAGCACCCGCAGCGCCCGCCGGATGAGGTTGTAGGCGATCGCCCCGTGGTGTGCGCAGATCGATTCCTGCTCGAGGTCGACCCAGGAGGCGACCTCGCTGCCCCGCGCAACGAAGTCCCCGAGCCCGGGTGCTGACCAAGCGCTGTCGCTGTCGCGCAGGAACACCCACCGTGCCCAGGCCTGGTAGTCGGTTCCACCCCAGGGGTGTGTCCCGTCGAGGCTCCCGTACGCGATCGCGGCGATCGCGCTGTCGTGTTCCCATACGAGCGCTCCGCGCAGATCAAACGGCACCGGCCAGCCGTCCTCTTGCCAGCTCGCAGGCCGTCCGTCGATGTCCTCGAAATCGAGGAACAGCGGCGAACGCGCGAGCCGCGCACGGCTCGCGAAGTGCTCGAGTTCCTCCTCGTCCTCCCAGTCGGGGATCGCGTCGACGTCGCCGGGCTCAACGAGCGCAAGCTGTGCGGTCGCGAGGATCGGCAGGCTGCGCATGCCGAGGTGGATCTTGGCGGTGATCGCCTGCTCGATGTCGGCCTCGGAGTCGGGCTCGGGCTGCGGGTTCCAGCCGGCTCCGGGCATCATCTGCGGGAACTGCTTTTCGGCGGCGATCAGACCGCCGATCGTGATCGGCAGCGTGTCGCGCCACACGGCCGGCAGTGCGTGCCCGTTCAGCCAGTTCGGCGCGGGCGGCGGGGGATCTTCGAGTGGTATCCATGACGGACCGTCGCCCTCGAGGTGCTCGTCTTCGGGTTTCTCGGCGTCGCTCATGTCGCGCCTGCGTGGAGGTCTTCCGCATGGACCTGTTCGGCGGGTCCCGGCGCGAACGTGTCGGGGTCGAGGTCGACGGCGTAGCTGATCAGCACCGCTCGCTCTCCGGTGTGGCCGTAGAGGACGCTGTCTCCCTCCGCGTCGATTTCGATATCGGCCTTCTCCTCGGCGAGCCATTCTGCTGAGAGCGGACTCGTGGCGAACTCGAACGCGAGCGTGGCCTCGACCGTCACGTCGAGCCAACGCTGGCCGTCGCTCTCGTAGGCGGCGTCGATCCCGATCGCGTCGAGTCGGCTGTCGGCCACGATGACGTTCTCGACCTGCGCGTTGTTCGAGGCCACGACCGTAACGCCGCGTTCGGGCACGAACCTCACCAACGCCTTGCCGAGCTGCTCTCCCAGCGTGTCCGCCCATGTCGCGTCGGTCTCGAGCAGCTGTCGCGCCTGATCGAGGATCAGCGTGTTGCTCGGCACGTACTCGCTGACGAACATCTGCAGGTCTTTGACGAGTCGCACCGTCTCACTGGCCAGTCCGGCCATCTCCAAGTCCTCGCGCAGGTGGTGGTGGAGGACGGTGGGCTGGTTCTCGCTCTGGGCGAAGTCGCGATCGTTGCTGATCAGCACGGTCCCGTCCTTTTCGGCGAGGCCGAGAACCGTCTGCCAGATCAAGGCGTCCTTGAAGCCCCTCCCGCCGGCCCGGAACGGCCGTCGCTCCTCGATCGCCAGCTCGAAGAGCTGGCCCACACTGATCTCCGGTAGCGACGGCACCAAGATCCCGAGCTCGTTCAAATGCGCCTTTAGCAGCAGCGGGTAGGCCTGGCTCGCCGCCTCGATGTCGGGCAGCTCGAGCGTGGGCGTCTTGACGTCTAGGGCAGCCAGCTTGGCCAGCGCCTTGCTCGCGCCGGCGCTCGCGTGCGTGAGCTGCTCGCGAAAGCGTTTGGGCAGCTCCGCCCGAACCGCCTCGGGAACGACGATCTGCAGCGCTCCCCGCTGCTGCTCGGCGCCCAGCAGGCGGAAGTTCCTGCCGCGCAGCATCGGGTCGCCGTGAAAGGAGTTGGTGTCGAGCACGACGAACATGTCGCATCCAACTATGGCGCTTGCGGCGAGCGTCCTGCGGGCAGCGTGCCCCCGCGCGGTCTGGGCCTGGCCGCCGGGTCCAGTGCCCCTGTCTCGCACCGGCGCCTGTCCCGGCGCGCCGCCGCGTAGCTGACAGCCTTCTTCGCGTTCGCTGCTGTTCGGTTCGTGATCGAGCCAGATTCGGCGTCCTGCGCTGGTGTTGCCGGCGACGACCGCGGTGCCTGTGGAGCCTCTCTGACAGCTGGTCGAGACGTCGGTCTCGCAGCTGCCTGGCGAGCCTTCGTCTACGGGTGCTTAGTAGGTTTTCTCAGCATTGCTCTCTGGCCCATCGTGCCGGCGTCCCACCGGCGCGCCTTTCAGCGCGGCAGCTGCACTCGCAGCCGGCGGGCGCGGTCTCGGAATGCCTGCTCTCCGCCCTCCAGGATGTCGCACACAGCGCGTCGGATCTGGGGGTCCTCGAGGCCCCCTGCCTGGTAGCTGATCTTGGGCAGCCTGCCGCGTGGGTGCGAGCCGGCGGATGCGACGATGATCTGGTCTGCGTCGGTGTTGACGACCAGGTTGGCGTTGTGCGTGACGATGATCACCTGCCGGCGCAGCTGGACTTCGCGGAAGCGCTGCACGAGCTCGTCGAAGATTGACTGTGGGTCGAGGTTCTCCTCGGGCTGGTCGATGATCAGGGGCCGGTCGTCACTTTGATCGACGGACAGGTAGACGAGCAGCAGCACGATCCCGCGCGTGCCGGGGGACAGCCACTCGATGTCGACGCCGTCGTAGCTGATGCCGTAACGGATCGCGACGTGGCTGGTGTCATCGAGCCAGCGCGAGATGTTCGCACCCCACTGCCAGTAACGTGCCCCGTCCGCGCGGCGCACCAGCGCGTGTTCGAGGAAGTGCTCGTCGTGGCGTTCGCGAAATTCCGCCATTGCTTTGGCGACCTCGGTGGAGGACCCCGTCTTCCACGCTTCGAGCAGCTCTTCGCGTGCGGCCTTGGCGAGCTCGCCCTGCCCTCGGAACGGCCCGCCCCTCCGGAGGTCCAGCAGCTCCTCACCGGCGCTGGCCCACCGCTCGATGTCCACGTCGCGGCGGACGACGAAGGTGAGCTTGCCGAGCGTGCCGACAGCGTCGCCGAGTTTCTTCTCTAGCGGCGCGTACAGGTCTTTGAGCTGGGTTTCCTCTTCCAGCAGCGCGTCGAACACATTGCCGTACTCTTGCTTGCGAGCTGCGGTGAGCGCTCCGATGCGCGCCTTGGCTTTCTCGGCCTCGCCGATCTGCTCGTCCAGGTACGTCAGCGCTGACTCAGCCCGGGCGATTTTGCGGTCCAGTGCCGTGAGCTGGTCAGCCTTGCGTTTGTCGATCCCGATCAGGTTGCGCAGCCGTTCGGCCTCCTTGGTGAGCGCGGTCTGCGGCACCTTTGAGAGGTCGGCATCCTCTGCGACGTAGGGTTGGTTCGCGGCGAGCTCGGCGACCGCCTCGCCCTTCAGCTGCTCAAGGCGCGCGCTGGTCTCCCGCTCGACCCGCTCGATGATCGAGTCGACGTCGCCGGCGAAGACCTGCTTGAACGCAGGCCAGTCCTCAGGTCGCAGGCCGGCGTCGCCGTGTCGCTGTCGCAGCTCGGCGAGCTCATTCTGGGCGCGCCGGCCGCGAACGTCTGCGACGTGGTCGCGCAGCTGGTCGAGGGTCTGCTTGCGCCGTGTTGCCGCGTCGAGCTGCTTGAGGCGCTCGTCGATCGCGCGCAGGATCTCGTCAAGCCGTTTCGTTCGGCTCTCGGCGCCGCTGCCGAGCAGCGCCACCTGTCGTCGGCGATCGCCTTCGCGCCGGCTGTCCGCCGGGTCTTCAGCCCAGGCAGCTCGGCCTGCTTGCGTCGTTGCTCTGCGATCTGCTCGAGGAGCTCGCCGAGCGCTTCTCGGCTGCGGCGCTGCGACAGCCGGCTTCTGGTTGCCCGCATGTCTCTGAGCTCCGTAAACGTGGCGGCGCCGGCCCTGGCCTCAGCTGAGTGCTCGTCGAAGATCACCCGCTCGATCTCTGCGAGCAGCTCGTCGTTGATCCCGCCCTCTGAGGAGCACAGGCGCTCGACGAACTGCTGGGAGAGGTACTGCACGCGTGGTTCGTCGCCGTCGCCGTTCTCCGGCGGCGCGAGGCCGCCGGTGGTGATGGTGCCGTCGCCCCATGTGAGCTTGATCTCAAGGTCGGCGAGCAGATCGGAGGCGCGATGAAGAAACGAGCGTTCGTTTTCGCGGCTGGCCGTTGATTGCGCGCCTGTCGCGATCAGGTCGGCGAGGGCGGTCTTGCCGGATCCGCGCGCACCGATGATGCCGACGAGGCCGGGGTTCAGCTCGATCCGTGGCGTCTGACACCACGGGGCGCCGGTCAGCTCGATCGTGTCGATCACCTTGTAGGGCAGCGCTCCGTCCGCCGGGTCCGCGCCGACGTACGCGCGCAGCTCCGGCTCGATGCACGCTTGCCTGAGCGACTCGAACGTCGGGTCGCCCTTGATCCACATCAAACGGTCGAGGTCCGGCGTGCACACGCGGTCCAGCGTGTGTGCGTCGCTTCCGTGCAGACAGGGCTTCAGGGCGTCATAGGTCTGGATGATCTGCTCCTTGCTCAGCGTTCCGTGGCCGAGCCAGAAGGCTTGGTCGGCGGGGCTCGCGGAGAAGACGGCGTGCGCCACCCGCTCGATCTCTCTGCGGAGCGCCGTCATTGATCCGTCCTTCTGCAGGCCCGAGGTGCCGTCGTTGCTGGCGCCTGCCACCGCGATCAGGATGTTCTCCTGTGCCCAGGTGCTGGCCTTCAGCGCCTCGCTGATGTCCGACGGGCTCACCTTGAACTGTTCGGCCCCTACCACCAGCGCATGCTCGTCGGTCTGCGGCCCGGTCTGGTGCGCGCGTCCGAGGCGCATCAGGTCATCGCGCGTGCAGCAGAAATGCTCGCCGTACGCGTCGAAGGTCAGCTGAGCCAGGAAGCTCTCGGCTCGCGCGACGTGCTCGGGGTCGTCGGGTGAGATCAACAAATGCGCGTTCAGCGGGGCGCCGCTCGCGGTTCTTATCGCGAGGCGCAGCTCGACGTTTGCAAAGATCAGTGCGACGCCCGCGAGCCTGCCGGCTGCCTTGTGGGCGAGCATGTCTGTGTAGCGGTCGAGCGTCCAGTAGTCAGTCACGCCGAGCGCCTGCACCGCCGGGGTGGCCTGCTCGATGCGGCTCAGGTACTCATCCCATGCCTTCGGGCCGCCGAACTGGTCGTAGAGGATCGTTCCGGGCGTGTGTATGTGCGGCTCCCACCGTCGCCATGTCGACCCTCGTCTGACTATTGAACCTTCTGGGCTCGTCACGATCACATCAGTATGCGTGCTCTCGGAGACGGCGGGCTGGTGGTGCGGTCCGCTGAGCGTTCGACTCTGACGCGTTTACGCCCCCGTCTCGGTGCGCCTGCTCTCCCCCGCCGTCGCTGGCCTTGCTCCTGCCGCCGCGCTTTGCGCTGCAATCGCCCGCTTCGCACCACAACCCGTCCCGTTGACTCCGCTGGCGTCCTGGGTGGCAGCCACCCGCCGGTTACGCCCGACGGCCGGATTGCGAACGATCCTTCGCACCACGCCGAGCACTCCACCCGCTCAGCCGAATGCGCCGCAAGGGCCTTCTGACCCGCGGCTGCATCCGCCCCGGCGGTTCCAGCGTCTCACCGAGCCCCAGGGACGCTCTCGTGGCCCCGCGTCCCAGAAAGCACACACACACACACACACACAGACTACGGGTATGAAATGCCGTCTGGGCCTGTTGTCCGGTGGTGATCTTAGGGTCGTTTCACCGGGACAGGGGCCTTGTGGGAAGGATGCTTGTGGGCAGGCCGTTGTGTATCTGGGCTGAGAGCCCGTCAATGACTAGATGGCCGCCCCTGCGACTCACCCGGGTGGGCTGAGAGCCCGTATCCGTAGTTGTCGCTGCCCGCGGTGCCTTCCATTTCATGGATCCAGCTGGTGAAGGAAGGCGGTCGTTCATGCGGTTTTTCGGTTTGGATGTTCACCTCGATTTCTGCGAGGTCGCGGTCGTCGAGGACGGGAAGGTCTCGCGGGTCGGACGGGTCGATTCGACCCCCGAGGCGATCCGGGAGTTCGCGGCGGGCTTGAACGGCAGCGATCAGGTGGTGTTGGAGGCGAGCTGCGGCGCGATGATGATCGCCCGGCTGCTCGGCGAGGGCGATGTCGGCGCCGTGGTGGTGTGCAATGCGGCCGAGACACGAGCGATCTCTCACGCCCGTGTGAAGAGCGACCGTTTCGACGCGGCGATGCTCGCCAAGCTCCTGTCGGCCGGGATGCTCAAGGCGGTGTGGGTGCCCGACGAGGCGACGTCTGCTTTGCGCCGGCGGGTCGCCCGGCGGGCTGGGCTGGTGAGGGCCCGCACCCGGGTGAAGAACGAGGTGCATGTGGTCCTCGCGCGCTGCCTGCTGGGCCGTCCTCCGGTGAGTGACCTGTTCGGCAAGAAGGGCCGGGTGTGGCTCAAAGAACAGGAGCTGCCCGGCGAGGAGGAAGAGACCGTCGCGAGCTGCCTGCGCCACATCGATTTCCTCGGCGGCGAGATCACGGCACTGGATCGGGAGATCGCGCGGCAGGCCTTGGCGTTCCCCGGCTTCGCGCGGCTGCTCACGATCCCCGGCGTTGACGTCGGCACCGCCGCAGCGGTGGTGGCGGCGGTCGGGGACATCACGCGCTTCCCGTCCGCGGGGCAGCTCGTCGCCTATCTCGGATTGGACCCGAAGGTCCGCCAGTCCGGGTCAGAGCCCGCTCGCTACGGGCACATCTCAAAGCGCGGTGACCCGCAGGCCCGCTCGATGCTCGTCGAGGCAGCATGGACCTCGATCCGAAGCCCCGGACCGCTCAGAGCGTTCGGAGAGCGCGTCCGTGCTCGTCGCGGCGCACAGATCGCGGCGGTCGCGGTCGCTCGCAAGCTCGTCGTGCTCTGCTGGCATCTGCTGAGCAAGGATCAGGACTACGCGTTCGCGCGGCCCTCGCTGACCCGGCAGAAGACCCGCCGCCTCGAACTGGCCGCTGGTGCGCCACAGCTTCCTCGCGGCCGGAAAAAAGGGGCGCCCGTCAGCGGCACCAGCTCCAGCCAGCGCGCGGCCGAGCGCGAGCTCCAACACCAGGCCGAGCTCGCCTACCGCCGCCTGATCGCCGACTGGCGCACGACAGCACCAAAGGGTGGTGCGGGCGCGACACCGGGGCGCGCATCCAACAAGCCCTCTGAGGGCAAAGCCGCGCGGCAGGCCACAAGCCCCTGACGCCTGCGCTTCGCTACGTCAGTCACCCGCACCACCCCCAGATCATCCCACCCCAACACGCCCGGCGCCACCCACCGACGCCGACACTCACCGCACCCCGCAACGCGCCCCAAAACCGCCGACACGCCCACACCCGCCAGAACTACCAACAGCCCGACAGACCAGATGCACGCCCCTCCGGGCGCTGTGCGATCACTGTCGCCAAAGCGCGTCCTCGAGCACGGACCAGCGCCTCAGAAATCCCGAAGAAATGTCGGCGCCGCCCTTGACTTTTCATCCGTAGATGCACGGGGTACCGATCGGTACCTTTTCGGTCCCCCTTGGATGCGCGCTGATCGGCCTCGTGTGGTGTCCTCCGACACAGCGATCGCACAGCGATTGCTGTGCCGTGCATCTAGTCTGTACTTCCTGCCAGCTTGTGGAGACCGGGTGCTGGTTCCGGTCGGAAGGGCCGGTTGATCGGGCTGTCGCTGGCAGGAAGGGTTCTTGCCGTTGGTGCTGTCCGGTTGGTCGGGTTGGGTCCCGGGCTGGTGACGGACTGACTCGTAGTCTGTCTGTCGGCCGTTGCTCTGGCCTGACCGAACGTCCGTTGTGTCGTCCGCCACCACCCGGGACCTTTGGCGTGACCTAATAGGAGCGTGGCAACCGCCCCCAGGAAGCCTGTCCGCCCGAGGTCCACTTCACCGAACCCATCGATCGAAGGGACGTGCTGGATGATTGTGATCGGAGCGGATGTCCACAAGAGCACCCACGCCCTCGCGGCCGTCGACGCGAACACCGGGCAGCTCCTCGGCGAGAAGGAAATCCCCGCGAAGGAACAGGGCCATCTCGACGCGCTCCGTTGGGCGCACGAGCTCGACACCGAGATCGTGTGGGCGATCGAGGACTGCCGCGACCTCTCCCACCACCTCGAGAACGCGCTCATCAGCGCCGGCGAGCGCGTGATCCGCGTCGCGCCAAAGCTGATGGGTGCCTCACGCCGCGGCGAACGCGAACCAGGGAAGTCCGACCAGATCGACGCCAGGGCGATCGCCCGAGCCGTTCTCCGTGAGGGCATCGAGCGCTTCCCGGCCGCGTTCCTCGACGAGGACGCCGTGGAGATCCGGCTGCTGTGCGATCACCGCGAAGTGCTCGTCAACGAGCGCACACGGCTGATCAACCGGCTGCGGATCAACCTCGTGATCCTCGACCCCGAGCTCGAGGCGACGATCCCCGCTCGCAAGCTCGACTACCCAGGCCAGCTGCAACGCGTGACCCGCCGCCTGAGAGCGATGCCACAGACCGCGAGGATCCGCATCGCCCGCGAACAAGCCAAACGAATCGGCGCGCTAACCCGCGACGCAGAGCAGCTCAAGCGCGACTTGCGCGACCTCGTCCGTGTGCACCGCCCCGAGATGCTCGCCGAGACCGGCTGCGGGCCCCTCACTGCCGCGATCCTGATCGGACAAACCGCCGGAGCCCAGCGCTTCAAGAGCGACGCTCACTTCGCGCGACTCGCCGGCGTCGCACCGATCCCCGTCTCATCCGGCCGCACCGATCGCCACCGCCTGGATCGTGGCGGCAATCGCCAGCTCAACCGCGCGCTGCACGTCATCGCCATCACCCGCGGGCGCCTCGACCCCGGGACACGCGCCTACCTGCAGCGCAAGGAAGCCGAGGGCAAGACCCGCATCGAGGCTATGCGCTGCCTCAAGCGCCACCTCGCACGCCACTACCACCGGCTGCTCTCGGTGCCATCGACTGCCGCTGCCGCTCCCCGCGTTGACGACTAGGAAGAGGCGGTGACGATCAGCCAGATGGTCGAAGCCAGATGACCAGGGCCGTGTGTCCTTCATACATCGCGAGCGGCACCGGTGAGGAGAATGTCCTTGCGTAGCCGTACTCGATGCTTATATCCGCGACGGACAATCCGGACGCGACGACCCAGTCTTCGATCTGCGCCGCGAGCTGGCGTGCGTCGGCGGCTGGGCCAAACCCAACGATACCCTCCACTTGCCCTTCCGGCGCCAACGGTGGCGGAGGAACAGCGGCCATACGTGCCTCTGCGAGAGGGCGCGCCTCAGCTTGGGCGCGATCAGCATTCTCATGCTCCTGCCGTATCCGTCTGAGCTGAGGATCGTTCCAGAGACCCACAAACGGAGATTCTATGGTTCCCATCACGATGTCAGATTGCGCAAGTTGCGGATCTCGCTTGACATAGGAGCAACGGCCTTTCAACGGGCGATAGCAGGCATGTGTGCCGGCGTTGGCTCCGACTTCAGCTACGAGCGCGTGAGGCGCTCGGCTGCGTCGATCTCGGCGGCGAAGTCGCCGGCGCTCGCGTCGACAGCTGCGAGGATGCGGCGGATGGTGCGCCAGTGCGCGCCGCGTTGGCCGCGCTCGAGGCGGCCGACAAAGGTGGGATCCACCCCCAGCTTCTCGGCGACCTGTTCCTGCGTCATTCCCGCCCGCTTTCGGAGCGCGCGGAGGGCGTGCCCGAGGATGAGCTGGTCCTGCTCGGCGGTCGGTTCTGATCTGCGCGGCATGGCGGGAACACTCACGAGAGGACTCCCGCAGCGCCAGGGTATTTATGGTCTGGTTCGCGTGCTAGGGTCGTCGCACACATCAAAGTGCCCCCGCGCAGTTGGAGCTGCCGGGGGCGTGGCACCGAGAGCCTGAACTCCCGGCGCATAGGCACCCTACTAGCGGCGCGAGGGGTGCCTTCTTCGCCCCGAGCAGTCCTCCCGGAGCCTCCGACGACAAGGATGAACCGATGAGCACTACCGAGATCCCCGACGAGATGGTGCTGGCCGCGATCGACCGTGCGGAACGTCACCGAGGCCGACAAGGCGTACCCGTCTGGCTGATCTTCGAGCACCTGGGCATTCCACGACGCTCCCGGCGCGTGCGCGCCCAGCTCCAATCGCTCGTGCAGGACGGTGCGATCGAGCAGCGGCGAGCGCACGGTGTGGACATTTGGGCGCTTGCCCCAAGCGGTCGCAGACGACTGCAATGCGCCGGCCGGGTGGATCTCCCGGAGTCCCCTCAGCATCGGGCGTGGAGTAATGCTCACACGCTCGCCGCGCAGGAGATCGAGCGATTCCGCGGCACGCTGCATGACACGATCACCGAGGCGAGCGCGCTACTCAACGACACGCCCGGCTCCGATAGCTGGTTCGAGTTGGCCGATCGACTCCGATTCGCCGCACGGCGGCTCGGATCGGCGACCTACTGTCTGCACGAGTGGATGGAGCCCAGCGACGATCGGGCGGATATCGACGACCACATCAGCCCGGCCGATCTGGCGCTCGACCCCCGTGAGCGTCAGCGACGCCAAGCTCGCCGCGCTGGTCGACGCAACACTCGGCTCTGGCCGGACGCGGATTGACGCCGGCTTGACTAGCACGGGCATGGCTCCCCTGGCCGGCAAGCGAAATTCGTTGGCCGCTTGCGGCTGTTCGGGGTCAATAACCCGACGATGCACAAGTCCGGCCAGAAGCAAGCGCCTGCGCGCGGCGAGCTCCTCACCGCGGAGGAGGTCGCCGCGCTGCTGCGGGTCACGTCTGCCTGGGTGTATGCAGAGACGCGACGGCATCGCATCCCGCATATCCGCCTCGGGCGGTACGTGCGCTACCGCAGCGAGGCGATATTCCTCTGGATGGACGAGCTGGAAGGCCGGTCGAGGGCGGTGCCGGGGCGCGAGTCGAGCCGAACCTATCCTGTCGATGGCGCTTCACGGCGACGAATATGAGGCCGGGCCTGCCACCGCGGGCGGTCGGCCGTGCCAGCCGACGATCTGCGTATAAACGAGCACGATGACCAAGCGCACCTACGGCACCGGGCACCTGTACGAGAAGTCGGGGTCCTACTACGGCCGCTGGCGCACATGCGATGGTCGCCAGTTGAACCGCAAGATCGGGCCGATTCGCAACGCTGGCGAGAACGATGGCCTGACACGTGCACGGGCCGAGCGGGAGTTTCGGCGCCTACAGGACGCGGAGGAGCGCGCGCCCAAGCCGGTCCGTGGGGTACGCAGGCCCACGGTCGACGAGGTTGGTGATTCGCTGCGGCAGGCGCTTCGCCTTGGCGGCGCTCGGCCCTCCTACCTGGAGGGATGCGAGTCGATGCAGCGCGTCCACGTCTCGCCCCGTGTTGGCGGGCTGGCGGTCGACGACCTGACGACTGCTCATGCGGAGGCGCTCGCGACGGCGATGCTCGCCGACGGCCTCTCGCCGAAGACGATTCGCAACGTCTTGAGCTTCCTGCACTCGATCATCGAGCACGCGATCGATGGCGGCTGGGTGCGCGAGAACCCCGTTCGTCGTGCTGCGCGCCCTGGTCGTCGGCGTAGGGGAGACGTGAACCTCGATCTCCAGTTCCTGACCCTCGACGAGCTCGAGGCGGTGCTGCGGGCGATCCCCGACGAAGTCGTGGTCCGGGTGCCTGCGTCCACTCGCCGTGGCCGTCGCGGCCCTGCGCCGCCGCCTCCGCCGGACGTCCTTGGGCCGGTGTTGCGCGTTGTGGTGCTGGCTGCTGCGATGACCGGCCTGCGGCAGTCGGAGCTGCTCGGATTGCGCTGGCGGGATGTCGATTGGGCCGCTCAGCGCATCCGTGTCCGCAACACGTTCGTGCGGGGTGAGCACTCCACGGATGGCAAGTCGGACCTCTCGACACGACGCTCGGTGCCGATGACCGACCGGCTTGCGGGCGAGCTGGATCGATGGTCCCAACGTACCGAGTATCGCGGCGATGGCGAGCTTGTGTTCGCGCACCCTCAGACCGGCTCGCCGCTGGACCGCTCGAAGGTGACCAAGCGCTTCAAGGCCGCGTGTCGCGCGGCTGGCGTCCGGGAGATCAAGTTCCACGATCTGCGCCACACGTTCGCCACCCGCCTGGCTGCATCGGGGCAGCCGTTGCGCACGATCCAGGAGTTCCTCGGGCACGCGGACAGCAAGACCACGCAGATATACGCCCACTATGCGCCGTCCGAGCGCGAGGTCCAGATGGTCAACGAGGCGTTCACGGAGTCTTGTCCGGCGTCGGCCGCCTCGCCATCGGAGGGCGCGGCGCGATGAGCCCTGGCGATCCACCACCGTTCGAGATCGAGTTCTATGCCGACGAGTCGGGCGATGTGCCGTGCCTGCGCTGGATCAGGGAGGACCTGAGTTCGACCAAGCGCCGCGCTCTCGGCATGGCCATGAACGAGGTTCTTCAACACCACGGTGTGCAGGTGGTGGGGGAGAGGTCGTGGGGTCGCCAGCTGGGAGAAGGCCTGTTCGAGTTCCGCGTCGACCGCACCGTCAAGCCGGACGACAAGATCGCGGAGAAGCTCGTCCTGCGGGTCTTCTGCCACGCGCACGGTGATCGCAAGATCCTCGTCCTGCACGGCTACGACAAGGGCAAGAGCTCGTCGCCGCGGCGCCAGCAGCGGGAGATCGAGGTAGCACGCTCGCGCTTGGCGTCGTGGCGGGCGATCGAGGCCGAGAAGCGCAAGAAGCCGCGCGGGCGGGGCGTAGGCGCAGCCAAACCAGCGGCGCGGCGTAAGCGATAACGACCCTCCCATCGTGATGTGATATAAGACATCAACTGTGTCCACTCGCTCCACTCACCCCACCGCGTCCACTGACTTCAGTCAGCTGATCGCCGATATCGAGCAGGAGGCTCGCGATGAGGGTCCACAGGCCGTCCGCGAGCTGGAGCAGTTCCGCGAGGAGTTCAGCCTCGCAAGCCAGCTGATCGAGAGCCGCAGGGAGGGCAAGCTGTCCCAGCGGGATTTGGCAAAGCTCTCGGGCGTGCCTCAGAGCGAGATTTCGCGGATCGAGACCGGGGCGAGCAACCCCACCTTCGCGACAATCACAGCACTGCTGCGTCCGCTCGGAAAGCGCGTCCAGCTCGTCGACGATGGCAAGATCAGCGCGACGCTGGTAGGTGGCGACCGAGATCGGGCTGCCAAGCGGATTGACCGTGGTTCGAGGGCATCGAGACGGCGCAAACCTGCTGGTGGGAAGACCGCTGCAAAGGCGTCGTAGACCTTCGCATTCGCCTACGATTCTCGTGTCTCGTTAGATTCAGTGCCAACGAGCCAACTTGACCCATCGGCCCTGCATCCATTTCATGATTACGTTTCTCGACCCAACGCGTAGGCTGTTGACTCGTGACTGACCCAACGGCCGACCGGCGGCTCTCCGCGCTCAGCACCGCCGTCGAGCTGACGTTGCAGACGCGCGACGTCATGCCGTCGACCGGGCGCAGGCTCGGGTTCTTCCGGATGCCGGAGGATTCGCACCAGGGTCTGTTCCCGCCGATTCACCGGCAGATGTGCGGCGCCGTCGCAGACTTCCCCCAAGACGGTGGACGTGGCGAGTTGGAAACCCGCCTCACGGACCTAGACGCCGAGGCAAGGGGCCGGCAGGACGAGAACACGCAGGCGACCTTGGCGTCGATTCTCCGTTACGGCCTCGTGAACGAGGTGAACATCGGGTATCTAGTAGGTCCGGTACTGCCATCCAGCGCACTAACCGAGATAGCCAGGTTCAGCGTTCGCAACACATGGATCGGTGTCGTTGCTGGTCCTCTTGAGCCGCCAGTCGTTGCGATCGTCGATGATCTTCCGCCGGGACTCGCGGAGCGATCGCGCCTTGGATTCGCGTTTGGACCGTCGCACTCAATAGTCTTCGATCCCGACACTGCGCTCGTCGTCAACGACTTCGTCGTCAGTCGAGGGCACAACGAGCGCGAGACTCCAGTCACGCTTCGCTTCGACCCACGTGTGGGAGCCGTCGATCTCACCGCGCAGAGTAGCGATGACGAGTTCGTTCCGATGTCCGCGGTATGTCCCCCTGTAGAGGACGCGCTCTCCACAGGTGCCTCTTCGATTCGCGGTCCCGACGACGAAGAGATCCACGCCTGGGTTCCGTTCTTGTATCGAACGCTCGACGAGAGCGCCCCGGCGATCAGCCAGGAGTTGCTTGGGCTCACGCGAGAACGGCAGGACGCTCAGTTTCTCGCCCTTCGGCTGCGCGAGCGCTACGAACGGTCGGTCCAATCCCGTCCGCGAGAGCAGCTCTACCTCGACATGGCGACCGACGAGCTTGCGAGCCGGGGATGCGTTCCTCGTCAGCTTGCGAGTCCGGTTTTCCTGCCTGACTCGGTGCTGACTCCGCCTGAGCTGGATTACCGGGCGCTCGAGAGGGTTCTCGCGAACCTGCAGGACATCATCGCCGAGGAAGGCGGTGACTCACCGCTCGGCCAGGTGCTGAAGCTCCAGTGGGACGACATTAGTCGGCGAGAGGATGCCATTGTCCCAGAGGTTCGCTCGTCGCGACGTCGCCTCGAGCATCTCGTTCAGGATGAGGAGGATCATCAGGTCCATTACCTCTTCCACGCGAGACTCACGACGTTCTCCCCGGACAGTGACGAGATCAAGCGGAGCCTCGTCCGCCAAGCGACCCTCCTGAAGGTGCTGAACTCGCTTAGCGACCTTCCGATCGAGCTGACGTACCGACTCTTTACTGCGCCGTCACAGGCGGGAGAGCTTGGTGCGAGGTTTGAGATCGAGGCGACAGTGACCGGGTGTGACGCGGCAGAGGCCTCTGAGCTGCGCGAGAGCTTCGGTGAGATGGTCCACGCGGCTTTCGTCGGCGCGTATGGGCTTACCTTCGTATTCTCTCGGCCGCAACGAAGCATCGACGACGAGATGCGGTTGCGGCATCCTCGGTTTGAGCGGGAGATCGTCAGATCGCGGGTATCCAGCGATGAGTACCAGCCTTTCTTCGGTCGTCCAGACTGGGGGTACATCCTCGACTATCTGCTGACCCTAGACCATCCGGTAGTCATCAAGCTCCGGGCAAGCGCCGGTGGTGCAAGTGGCGCATCCGTGTCGTTTGACGCTGTCCACGACGAGCATTCGGCAAGCGACGAGACGGCGAAGTCCGTGCTAAACGAGGTGCTGCGCCGCTTTTCGACGACTACCGAGACGGTATCGCTTCGGATATCGGTGGGGTCGAACCGAGAGGTCTCAGTACCGCTACTTAAGCTCATCGGCACGGAGGTCGCCGGAATGTCGACGTTCGACCTTGCGACCGTCGAGGCCGTCGATCTGGAACCTGGGCGTTCACGCATGCTGCTGGCAGAGGGCTTCGGTGTCTTTCACGCGCCGTACGGGGAGTTCTTCGCGTCCCGGATTGGGCAGCGAGTGACCCGGCTCACGTCTTCTGTGGACAGCTTCCCAGTCACGGGCATCGAGCTCGGTACTGCCTACCGTGCGCACGCCAAGGCTGATCGCCGGATCCGGGTTCGCCTGCCAGAGAGCGACGCGCTGCGGCATATCTACGTGATTGGGAGAACCGGCTCAGGCAAGACGAACTTCCTACGGGGACTTGCCGAGCAGCACTTGTTCTCTCCCGGCACCGGGTTGGCTGTTATCGATCCGCACGGTGACCTCGCGGGACATGTGCTCAACACTGTGCCCGCAGCGCGGGTCGACGAGGTTGTCACGGTCGATGTCACGGATCCGCATTCCTTGCCCGTTCTTAACCCGCTCGCGTTCGACGGCACCGACGCGTTCATCCGCTCACGCGTGGTGCAGGACGTTCTCGAGCTCATGAAGCAGCGGCTCTACCACGAGTGGTCGGGCCCCCGGTTCGACGAGATGGTGCGGCTGGCTCTCGACACGATGCTCGACGGCGGATACCCGGTCGCGCCAGCACTGACGGACGTCCCGCGGATACTCACCGACTCTGGGCTGCAAACGGGTCTCATCAAGCGACTCCGGGACCCCGAGTTGGCCGCGCGCTGGCGCTTTCACCAGCGTCTTACAACAACGCGCGAGTACCCCGACTTGATGGACTGGGTCGTCTCGAAGTTTGACGACATTAGCCGCGACGAGTCGCTGCGGATGGTCCTGGGTGGGGAGCGGAATACCGTTGACATTGACCGGGTGGTTCGCGAAAACGGCATCCTCATCGTGCGCCTGCCGGAGGCTGAGGTGGGACGGCAGGCGGCGGAGTTGCTCGGCTCACTGGTGCTCCAGCAGTTGAGGGCGGCGTTGCTTCGGCGGACTTCTTCCGAAGCGGCCGGCGGTCATTTCTTTGTCTACGTAGATGAGTTCCAGAAGTTCGCGACGACGGCGTTTAGCGAGCTTGTCGCGGAGGCACGAAAGTATGGTGTTGGAATCGTTCTGGCACACCAGAATCTAGATCAGCTGAAGCTATTCTCGCCGCAATCGGGCCAGCAGGACCAAGGACTTCTGAGTGCGATCCTCGGCAACGTGGGGTCCATGGTGTGCTTCGGCGTTGGCGCCCCTGATATGGATGTGATGGCGTCTCAATTCGCAGTACGAACATCAGACGTGACCGGGATCGGTCGGCACCAAGCCCTCGCGCGTCTCACCCTCGACGGAGCGTGGGTTCCGACAATGACGTTGGTCACGGATCTGCATGACCCAGAGCTAAACCCGCAACGTCAAGACGATATTCGTGCCTTCCAGTACAAGTCCGAGCGCGTCCTCCCCCGCCAAGAGATTCTGAGGCAGCTCGAGACCCGCCGGGCGATGCTCACCGAGGTTGGTGCGAGTGAGACGGCGGAGCGGCCGCCGGGCGAACAGCCTCCTGCCGATGGTGTTGATACGTTCATGACCACGTGGAGGGCGAAGCGGGCGGCGGCGAGGGATGCAGTAAGCGCCCAGGCGGATGCCCCTGCGGAGGCCAGTGATGAGCGCACGGTCGAGCAGCCGGTGGCAAACGACGCGCAGTCACATAAGGAGACAAAAGAAGCAATTGACTCCGAGCCCGCGCGAGCGGTCTCCAACGGTGCCGGCCCACCGCCCGCACAGCGCAGCGCGTGGGCCGATCTCGTGGGGCCGGTGGTCCGGTTGGAGCGTGTCGCCGAAGTGCTCCGCGAGTCGGTCGAGACCCTGCGCGGACGGGGGGAGCTCGGGCGCCTTCTCATATTGAGGACGCGCAGTGGGACAGAAGTGATTCCAGCGAGCCACTTCGTCGATTCGCGGCCGCTCCCCGGCTTGAGCGAGGTCTTGGAAGCTCTCCAGCAGACCGACTGGAGTCCCTGGAGCCGCGCTGGCTGGCTCATGACGCCAATGGGCGGACTCGGAGGTAAGTCGACCATCGATTGGCTAAGGGCGGGTCTCGACCCACAGATGCCCGCGATCATCGCTAGTGCGAGGGGGGAAGATGAGTGAGCCGCCAGAGGCTCGCCGGGAAGAAGGTCCGACACCGCGAGTCCCAGAGGGCCGCGACGCCCTTCGCGACTTTCCAAGGCTCGAGGTACCGCTCGGGTCGATGGTGTGGCGCGTTCACACCAAAGGTGAGAAGCCGTGGTACTTCAGCAGTAACGGTCGATTCGGACTGTCGCCTCAAGCCGGGACCTGCTACGTCGCTCAGGATCCACTGACGTCTATCTGTGAGACGGTCATCAGAGGCCGAACTCAGGTTGAGCCCGCGGACCTGCAAGGGAGGGCGATACGCAGCATGCCGCTTCCTAGAACTTTTTCGCTGGCTGATACTCCAGCGGCAGTCCACTTCGGGCTCGGGAGGCGCTTCAGCGCGGAGGAGCCATACGACACGTGCCGAGAATGGGCAGCCGCGTTGCACGGGAACGGGTTCGGGGGGGTCGCGTATTGGCCTTCTCACGATCCGCGTCGTGGCGACCGTCTCTCGTATGCGCTATTCGACTCGATGGGCGCCCGCCGGTGGAAGGTTGGGGGACGACCCGACGACCTCGACAGCGCCCTCTGGACCAGCCGGATTGAGGCGGAGCTCAACATCAAAGTGGTCCGTCCTCCCGACGATCCCGAGCTTCCTTTCACCGAGGAGTTTTGATGCGGGTGGCACGTGCTAAAGATCGACGCTGAGTATCTGCGCGACGTCGGTCTAGGCGCTCTCCCAACGTGGGAGCAGAACGCATTCCTCAAGCACGTCTATGAGACCCTCGAGATGCGGGTCGGCGTCGTGCTCGCCGACCAGATGACCAACTCGCAGCTAGACGAGTTTGAGACTTACTTCAAAGCTAAGGACGATGCCGGTGCGTTCAAGTGGCTTTCATCCAACTTTCCGAACTACAAGGAGATCGTTGCCTTGCAACACGATGAGCTCAAAGCCGAGGTCACGCGCCTTGCGCCGGAGATTATGAGAATCTCAGCGGCAGATCCGCGGGCGAGCCCGGAGTCGGCTCCCCTCAGTCAAGGTAAGGCACGCGAGCGACCTCGAGCGTCCTCAACTCATCGCGGTGCGCGGCTTGGCTCGAAGCGACCGCCCGCCCGCGGGCGCTGAGTGGGGCTCCGAAGCGCGCGCTCTCTCGGTATGAGCGGCCCACATCCATACGAACTGACGTTCGCGGAACAATCTGGGGAACAAACTGAGCAAAACTGAGAAGCACTCAGCAGCAGAAACCCAAGCAAACACGGGCGCCATCAACTGACCAACACCCTATCCCTCCGGCTGGGGGCCGGGCGGTCGCAGGTTCAAATCCTGTCTCCCCGACCATCTTGACGAAGGTCGAACCGGCCCAGTCCCCGAGGGGGCTGGGCCTTCGACGTCTCCGGACCGGGACCGTCGCGTATGTCGGCTGATTGAGGCGCTACTTGCTGCTCGGCCAAGCTAAGACGGAGGTTCGCATCTCGCCTGCCGGGCTGCCAGAGACGAAGCTCGAACACGTACCTTGTGTAGAAGCGCATCAGGGAACTGCATGAGAAGCGCTCGGCTGATGGGTCAGGTTGGTCTAGCGCGGGATGACGGTGCCGGTGCGACGGACCGCCGCGTTGTGGAAGGTCGCTGCGGCCTCGCTGAAGCGTTTGCTGGCATCTGTGGCGCCCTCGCTGTGCTTCTTCTCTGGCTCTATCGCATGGAAGGCGAGGGCATGGCCGCTGACGTCCTGAAGCGCACCGGCAGCATCGACCAACGACGTGGTGATGTCATCCATGGCACCCAGACGTACCCGAAGCCTGGCGCTCAGTGCTAGCAGCGCCGATTGCGCCCCTTCAAGCTCCGCTCCGGTCGTCTTGACCCATTCGTCGACGTCTTGCCTGCCACCTAGCTGCGCGACCGCCATACTTGCGATGGCGCTCCGGGTCGCACGGTTTGCCTGAGCGATGGCAACGGCTGCTTCGTCAAGAACGATGCGCAGGTCGGCGAGATCGGCCAGCTCTCGGTCGTGCGCCAGGGCAGCTTCTTGGCGTTGAGCCTCGGCGATCAGCTCGCGCTGCTGCCGTTCGGCGGAGTCCTTGAACTGCTTGCTCAACCGCTTGTCCGCGAACCACGCCGCGAAGCCACCGACGACCAACGCCGCAATGACGGTCGCGCCTCCCGTGATGAACGCGACGTTTTCGGCGGCAGCAAGAACACCCAAGGCAGCGACGCTAGGCCAGCGGGCGGACGTGGTGGGCGTCAAGGCTGTTTCCGCCGACCAGCGTCCATGTCGGGCAAGCTACGATCTGCTGCCATGTCATCTGGCCACATGCCGACTGCTTCCGAAGTTCTAGACGTGTTGGATCGCCTCGAACGCGACGCAGAGCGCCGGACGAAACTCGCGTCTGGCTACGAAATCTTTCGAGTCTGTGTCGAGGAGGGGCTGCTGAACGAGGACTCGTGCGACTGGCTGGCACAACGTATGCAACAGCTCAACGGTGAGCACCTGATCGCGCATGGCCCGGTAGGTGCCGGGGTCCTTGAACCGATGGTGTGGGATAACAACTGGCTGCAGTCGGTGCATGACTGGCGTGTAACCGCCACCGGCCGGGCAGATGCAGCGCTCTACCGGAGCGGTGGCAAGTCCGCACCCGTCGATGGCGAGAGCCCACCTTCCACCGCCGAAGGTCATCACCTGTTCATCTCGCACGCCAGTGAGGACAAGGATGTCGCGCGACCCTTGTCGGAGGCGCTGAAGGCGCGCGGATGGTCGGTCTGGCTGGACGAGCTGGAGTTGACGGTCGGCGACAGCCTAAGCGGCCGCATCGATGCGGCGCTGGCACAAAGTCGCTTTGGTGTCGTCGTGCTCAGCCCGGCTTTCTTCACCAAGACCTGGCCTCAACGAGAGCTCGCCGGCCTTGCGGCGCGGGAAGTCGATGCTGGAGCGAAGGTCATCCTGCCTGTCTGGCACGACGTTGACCGCCACTACATCGCGCAGCGCTCGCCGATCCTGGCCGACCGTCTCGGCGCACCGACGAGTCTCGGTACCGATCAAGTCGCGGAGCTAATCTCTCAAGCCCTGGAACGTGCAGGCGTCCGCGCTGCCAGTGGCACGGACGTGGAGACGGTGGTGCAGGCCGTGGGACCCGAGCCGCCTTCGTTGCGCTTGACGATTCCGAGTACGCCGGAGGAACAAACAAGACTGATCGCTGAACGCCCGAAGTTTTGGGAGTACCTGTTGTATGCCGGTGTCCTCGTGCAGGGCAAGAATGAGCTCGAAACGAAGTGGGACGATCACCAGCTACGTCTATCAAGTGGTACTCGCCGTGAAGTCGATGAGCAATCAACTCCGGATTTCCTGAGCCGTGAGATGGGATGGATGAGCAGGCAGGTGGGCGTGCTTGAGCGGATACTAGATCCATTGCTTCAGGAACAGGCGTTCGGAGCGGATGATGACTCTGGCGACCCAGTCCGCATCACAAATCTGGCCCGTCGGCTGATCTCCATGTACGAGGCTCTGATGGATTGGGCAGCCGCGCTGCGGAATGCCAGCGTCCCCGATGCGTTTACCGAGCTGCTGGAGGCGACCGCCTGTTGGGTCGATGCCCCGATCGAACAGATTCGCGACTTCATTGATGTGTCGGCCGAGCAAACTGCCCGGCTCCCAGAGCTGGCGGCTGACGCGACAGTTGAGAATCCCGTGACCATAGAGCTGGTGCTGAAGCTTGAGGCTGACCCGAAGGTGCAGGAGCGACATGCAAACGCGTTGAGGCGAGCTGAGCAGACGCTGACCCGCTAGTCGCGGTTACTTGGCTGCTCGCTGAGCGGGAGCGCCGATGTCCTTGACTGTCCGGCACATGACGTAGGACGCCGGTAGTATCCGTGTCGCACATGCGGCAGTGGACGAAATCGTCACTCGCTGTCGCGTAGCGCGTCGTTGAGCGCTGCTCCCGACGCCGCAGCCTGTCCCAATCGCTGGAGCGCCACGAACTGAGTCTCTGAGACGTTCGGAGGGCGGTCAGCAACGGCAAGCTCCATGAGGTCACGTAGCTCATCGCCGACTTTGCCAAAGCGCTCGCCCAGGCGCTTGACATCCTCTCTCACCTTGACTAGATCAGCCGGCTCGCCCCCTTCTAGCGTCCGACGCAAGTAGCGGTGAGCCAAATCGTTACGAGTTTCAATGAGCTCGTCAATTTCCGGTCGAAGCAGCTCAGGAAGGTCATCGGGAAGCAGGTTCCGTAGCTCGTTCGCAGATGCCCGCTCAAAGCGGTGGTGATAGACCGCGAACTGCTTCTGAAGCGCACTGTATGCCTTCTGCGTGGTATCGATTAGACGACCAGGGCTCTTCACCGGCGCACGCAAGATCGATAGCCCCGCGAGACAATACTCAAACCTCTGAACTGCCCACATCGTCCAACCGTAGGCCGCCAAAAACGCTGCGGCGTCTTTGTGTGCTTGAGAAACAGCCATAACCTCAGCCTATAAGATCCCAGCTACAGGACGCGTCGCGCAATCGGCGATGTCCGGCCAGTGATCCCTGGCGCCATCCCCTGGGACGGTTGGATCATGGGTGGCCGAGTCCCTTAGAGCGAACCGTCCTATCAGGCACTCGCCGGAGACTAAAGTTCAGCCGGTAGACTTACCTCCCTACTCAAGGAGGCATGATGACGGGAACACCACGAGAGAGATACGAGAGCACCAGTCAAGGACCTTGTGCACGGCGGTGGTCTCGAGCCGTCGTTGTGCTAGTGACCGGCTTTCTTGTCGCTGGTGCCGCAGCGGCCCAAGCAAGACCGACCGTGTCGTTGTCGGTGCCTACGCAGTCGACGGCAGGACAGCCGATCGCGTTCTCTTGGTCGACGCACAAGCTGCCTCGTGGAGCGCGAGTGGTACTACAGCGCCAGGTCGGAACGGGCATGGTCTGGAAGACGGCTGAGGTGCTGCACGGCTCGTCCGGCGACGGCACTATATCCCCTCGCTCACTCGGTCACTATCAGGTCCGCATCGCGGTGCTTGCAGGTCATTCGAAGCTCATCATCAAGAGGAGCGCAGTTCTGGATGTATTTGGCGACGTGCCTCTCAGCACACTGCTCAGTAGCAATGTCGGAACGGAGGCGACGCCCACTGCTACTTTCTCGTATGCACTCCGGAGCGAGAATGGCGATGGGGCGCCCTCCCCGACGCAGAATGCTGTGACGGTCAGCGCTTCGACCTCACATTGTCGCTCCATCCGGCTCGACTTTCTCGCGACCCCAGAGTTCGGGCGTGCAAATGAAACGACGACTGTCACGGGCGCAGTATCAGTCGTGCAGGAGTCCGCTGACCCCGTCACGGCGCCGATGACACCGTGGCTCGTGGACAGCCTCGAAGCAGCACTGACGCCGAACCAATCCTGGGGCATCGCTGACCACTACGACACGCCTACCATAGACACCGAGTTCTTTTACGGCGTCGTCTTCTATTTCAACGGCACTGCAAGTTGCGACTCCGCTATAGCAGTCCAGCATGGCTGAGAGCTAAGCCCGTTCCAGGCAGGCCATAATGCCGGGAAGGCGCGCTTCCTGCACCAGAATGCCCTCCGGGAAAGTTGCCCACAGATGCACGCACCTGTCGCACAGCCGGTATTAGCCGACCAAGCAGGAGCGGGCAGATGGTTGTTCACCACTTGAGTTGCGCTCCGAACGGTGAGACGCCAAGCGAACGTCAACCCAACCGTGCGACAATCAGTTTAGCGACTGCCGGCGCCTGCGTGAAGCCTCCGGCGGCGTGTCCGATGCACACGAGCTGATGCTGTCCAAAGTAGCTATAGAGGACCCGGACTTCCGGAACTCCGGATGGAAGGCTCGGACGGATACACAGCCCCCGTGGAAGCTGTGGTGGAATTGTCTCCGATGCTCTCAAGAAGAAACGTGCGATGCATGCCTCAAACTTCGTTCTCAGTGCTAGCGATAGCGACTCGGCTTCGGCATATGGGCGTTCACCAACCCAGCCGTACCCGCCTGAGAGCAAGACACTTGGACCGAGGGGCGTAGCGTTGATGAAATTGACAGGCTCAGGGCCAAGGATCTTAAAAGGCTCGGTGAATCCTGGATTGGGCAACGCGACCCAACACCCAGCAACTCCTTGGAGCAAGACACCGTGTTCGGCCAGAAATGCCGGGGCGACGGTGCTGGCCCCGACCGCCCAGATCTGGTCCCCAGCAGCCTGCAATGGATCAAGGCGATCTACGCGGTAAGACCAGTTAAAACATACTCCGGCAGTCTCTAGGTAGGTTATGAGGCGAGCGCACAGGGTCTTGACTCGATACGCCATTCCTGCCACCGAGAAGCTGCCATGGAGTGTGCCGGTTGAAAGCTGTGCGGTGAGCGGCGCGAGACCGGAGGCGAAGGACTCAGTCGGACGCGAGACGCGGGCCGGGTCTAGTTGGTGCTCGGCGCGATGCTCGCTCGCAAGATCGTGCGCGTTGGCGCAGACAATCTGGAGGGCACCGCTTGACTCGGTCGGAGAAAATAGCTCAGGGTGCTCGGCGGAAAGTTTCGACCATGCTTCCAAGCCCTCGCGGTTGAGCGCAATCACGGTCTCGTAGTTGGACACATGTAGCTCGGGTCGTTCCGCCGTCTCTACAAACTGCCTGAGCCACTCTTTCTCACCCTTGCACAGCTTCACGCCCGTCAGGCAGTTCCAACCACCTTCTACCGGTGCCTGATGCATTAGGGCGATCCGCCCCGGTGAGGTCCAGGGCGCCGTCTCTGTGAGAGAGACATGACGCGCGTCAAGACCGCTATACGTCGCGCCGTGCCGGTGCGTCCCGTTCGGAAGGAGGCGCGGATCGGGACCCTCATCGAACACCGCTATCTCTTGCGGACGCCGTACGAAAGACGCCTCGAAAGCAATCATAAGGCCGACAATGCCCGCACCTACGATGGAAAGCGGCCGGCGAATCATCACTGCCGGCTATTTGCTAGCTGCGGATCGTGCACTTTCATGTGCTGCCTCCTGTGCCAGCGTCACCAGCGCCGGCGTATACCAGTTCCGATGGTCAAGGCAATACCCGCGGATCGCCGCGCTTGTCGTGAGCATGTGCCGGATGAAACGTCTCCAGACGGTGCTGAATTCCTCGCTGTGCACGTTGCCAAGGCTCTCTAGCAGCATGACGGCATCGAAAAAGTCCGCGTACTGAGCGGCGATTGCAAGCACCTGTTGGCGCAACGCAGGGTCAGTGCCGTCGGACAGCGACTCGTTCTCATAAAGATAGGGCCGCAACTGAGGATTGGTTACGAGTTGCTGCAGGAGCGTGCTCATCGACTCGTAGCAGAACTGCGAAGTACTCCCGAGCAGCGATCGCTCTATCTGGATTGACTGGCGTCTGGCTGCCCATGCGCCTGCCAGTGCCACCAGAGCCGAAGCTAGCGCCGCCCAAGAAACGGCGGTCGTGAGATCAGACGCGCTCGGTGACGCCATGAAGTGCAGCATGACGGAATCTTACGGGCACGCGGCATATGCGAGGTTTCGCGCGTCGAGACCATCACGCGTCGGTGAACAGAAGTAGCTCCCTGGACGCTTGCTCAGACACGGCGCGCTCATGCGGCGACATTCTCGACTGAGGGCTACGAGCGTCCCAGCCACGTCAGCTCTTCATCGCTGAGGTCCACTTGAGCCTCTTCGACAGGGGCGACGGCGCTCTCCGGCAAGGCGGCGTCAGGGACGAAGTCCTGGCTGCCGGGTGCGGTGATCACGATCACGATCTCGATCTCGATGGGCTCCAGCACTTAAAGACCTCCCAAAACTCGGTGTAGTCGCGAGTATACCAGTATATGCGTACCCTCGCTACACCCAACTACCATGCGGTATACGATTGCTGTATACTGATCAAGAAGCAACACCAACTTGTGGAGCGAGGAGCGATGAGTCCAGCAAGGCCAAAATCCCGTAGCAAAGCTCCGGCGGCGGCGCCGCCTGAGGGCGACGACCTCGTCGAGCTAGGGCGCCGCCTTCATGCGGCGCGAGATGCCGCGCACATCTCGGCGGGCACGCTGGCCGACATGGCCGGCATCAGCGCTGCGTACGTGCGCATCTTGGAGAGCGCCGAGAATAAGAAGACCGGGCGGCCGTCCAAGCCGTCGCCGACGGTGCTTGTCGCGCTCTGCCAGGCGCTCGGGCTCGACATCGACGAGATTTTTCCGTTGGCAGGCCTCAAGGTCAGCGATGCGCAGGCCATGCAGGTCCAGCGCATCAACGCTGCGCGTGGCGCTACCAGCGAAGCGATTCGCAACATTCAAGCGGCCGTCGACTCCATCGCTGACCGTGGTCCGTTCATGACCGCGCAGATGCAGACGCGCCTGCGCAGATTCTCCCTTGAGATGGGCCTCATGAGTCGCGGCATCCTACGAGTCGACCCGGAGCACGAGCCGACGGTCGCCGACGAAGCCGCTAAATCGTGTCAGCACCATCTTCGGGCAGTCAGTTTCCAGGATGAGGAATGGTGGGCAGGCGACGACGGCGCCCAGTATCTAAACCAGCAGCAAGAACTTCGTGCACGGGAAGTTGAGATCACGCGGGTGTTTCTCTTCAAAGACGAGTCCGAGCTGGCACAGTATCGCGATGCTTTCCAGCGCCATCTTGATCTCGGTATTGAGACTTACGTCCTCCGCATCGCCGCCGTGCCAGCACGGTTGCACAGCGACATCGTCATCTACGACGACGCGCTGATGCGTCGCGCCTTTACTGAGGATATTTCCGGTGGAGGTAAGGCCGCCGAGTTCAGCGATGACCTCGCAAACGTCAATCAGGCGCTCTACGACTTTGAGGAGCTTGTCGAGATCGCCGCAAACGACCCTGGCTCGGTGCTGGACGCGGTTCTTCAAGAGCTTGGGAGGGATTACTGATGCGCGCTTCGATTGAGGTCGGGCATACCCGGCTGGTTCCCGGTGGCGTCTATAACACGTTCCTCGTTCAGCGCTCCGTCGATCTCGGTCAACAACTTGCCGAACTGCTGCAGGAGCACGACATTGACACCCATTTCACTGTCCTGGCAGACGACAAGGAGCTGCCCAGACGAGCCCGTGATCGTGGCGCACGGGCGCTGATCGGGATGATCGAGCCGCAGCTTCGGGTAGACTACTTTGTGCCCGAGCATAAGCTGCACGTTTACGTTGACGCGCTCGTTGCGCTCCTGCCGAAGGACGAGATACGCCGGCGAGTCCGTACCAAGCTGCGAGACACGCTCAAGGAGCGTGGTGCACTGCCTTGCTCGGCAGACATCGCGATCTGGCACGCCATGCGCCTTGGCCTAATTGACGACATCGCGCGAATCGCCGTCGACAATGACGGCGTCTTCCGCCCGTCGGATATCGTCATCTCAATCCTTCCCGAGGGCGACGAGGAGTCCGAGACCATCGCCCGGGATCGCTATCTAAAGCACATGCCTGATGATGTGCAGCGGAAGGTCCACCGCCTCTTCTATCCGAGCGTCGCTGATGGACCAGCCACGTCCGACAATCACGTAACGCGACTCGCCAACACCATCATAAATATCGCTACAGAGGAGACCGTTGCATGAGCCAGATCCTCGTCACCGACTCGTTGTTCATCGGCGACAGCCATATCGCCAAACTGGAGGAGGCAGGTCACACCGTCACCCGCCTCGACAAGCCGAACGCAGAGCCCAACGAACTCAAGGAGGCTCTACAGGGCAAGGAGGGCTACATCCTCGGTGGCGTAGAGCGTGTCACCGACGAGATCGTCGCGGCCGCCACTGAGCTGAAGGCGATCGCGTTCACCGGTTCGGCCTTCAGCGAGTTCATCCCGTGCTGGGAAAACGCCACCAGGCGTGGTATTGCGATTACGGCGGCACGCGGCGCCAACGCAAACTCGGTAGCGGAATGGGCGCTCATCAGCGGCCTCTCCCTTATACGGAATATCCCCGCGCTGACTGCCGCGGGCGGTCCCGATTTCTATGTTGCGCACGAGGCCGCGGCGCTGACCCTAGGCATCGTCGGCTACGGCAATATCGGCCGCGCTGTGCGGAGCAAGGCGCTCGCCTTGGGATTGCGCGTAATCGTCACGGACTCGCAATATGCCCGCGACGATCTCGCCGATGTCGTCGCACTCGACACGATGGTCTCCGAGGCCGACCTCGTATCGCTGCATGTCAGTCAGCGCCGCGGGCATGCCGTCATCGACGCATCCTCCGTCGCTCGTCTCAGAGACGGCGCCGTTCTCGTAAACGCGAGTTTCGAGCAGGCAATCGACAATGCTGCGCTCGCCAGACGACTCGCCGCCGGCGAGCTCAAGGCGGCCTTGGACTACCCGCTACCCGCCGCCGGTGATCTGCCAGTGGGCGTGCTGCTCGCCAGCAACGCCCAGACTGCGTTCAACACCCGGGAGGCCAATGAGCGCGTCAGCGACCGAACCACGCAGGCGCTCATTAATCTTATTGAGAGCGGCTTCGACCGCGACCTTGTCAACCCAGCGTTCCAGAGCTACCGCTAGCGGGTGAACACTCGGGATGCGTCTTTGTGGTGACTCGCAACGGTCTAAACGAGAGGCATCGTAGTCAATGCGGATCGCGGTCATAGGCATCGGCGTCATCGGCATGTCGAGCGCGCACGAGCTGTCGCGGGAACACGACGTCACTGTGTTTCATGACAAGGCCCTAGCGGAGACAACGTCAGCGATTGCAACTGCGATCTGGCACGTGTACCTTGTTGACCCGGATGATCCCTTGCACCTAGACTGGTCGGCTAGGACACTGAGTCGGCTCATGGGGCTCATCGAGAATCCTGCCACTAGCGTCGAACTCTGCGACGGCATCGAGCTATTCGTGCACGGGGATGCGTTCAAGCCGTCGTGGTCACGTATTGCCCAGAGGTTTGACCTTGTGGCAACGGAGGATTTCAGGCGCCGCTATCCGGGCCGTCGGTGGGGCTACCGGATTGCTGCGCCCGCCGCCAATATGGAGAAGTACTTGCCATGGCTGTATCAGGCGTGTGTCAACCGTGGTGCCACCTTCGTTCGGCGCCACGTCCATGCGCTTGAGGAGCTGCTGGACGATTTCGAGCTCGTCATCAACTGTGCCGGCCTTGGTGCCGCGGCACTGACCGATGACGACAAGCTGTATCCCGTCAAGGGTCAGTATCTAGTCCTTGACGTCGCCGACGACGCACCCAAGGAGTACCTCGGGGACGACCAGCATCCCGAGGGGATGGCTTACGTCATCCCTCGCGACGGACAAATACTCGTCGGGGGAACCGAGGAGGCCAACAAGTCGGATCTCGCTTTTACTGTCGATCGTGACGCGCTGATCCGACGTGCGTCACAGTTCATCGACTATGACCTGACGCAGTTGCGCGAGCTTGGAACAGCAGTTGGGCTGCGCCCCTGCCGCACAGACCGTCGAGTTCGCTTCGGGCTGGATGATTGCGAGCCGCGGATAATCCACAACTACGGGCACGGTGGGTCGGGTTTTAGTCTCGCTTGGGGCTGCGCCGAGGACGTTGCCAAGCTGGTACGCGCAATAGGTCGCCCTCGCGGTGTCTGAACGTCGCACGAGTCCCGTTTGGCGACGGGCTGTCAAAACGGGAACTCGCTATCCCATCCGTGGATCTGGCGGCGTCCACGTTGGCCGTAGGGCGGATCGTCGATGTCTGCTTGCGAGTCGTCGGGCTCAGGCCACTCCCGCAAGCAGTGGATCGCTGATGCGAACAGCCTGCCCGTCTGGCGCAGGCGCTCACTGAGCTCGAACCAAGTAGTTGAGTCGGCCTCGTGATCGGCTTCGAGCAGGGCTATGGCCTCATCGAGTGCGCCTCGTAGGTCGCCGCGGAATCCGGCGATCCGTTCACCGGCAGCGTTGCGGGCTTCGCTCCAACGCTGGTGCTGGGGTGCCTCGGGCAGCACGAGCACGACTCGTACAACGTCGAGGCGCGTGTGCCCTTCGGGCGTGAGTCCCCACAGTGGTTTGCTGCGGAGGCGGGACTGCTCGACCAGGCCGGCGGCTTCGAGTGCCTGGAGTTTGGGGCGCAGCAGGACGGTCGTCCAGCCGTTGTGCGGGAGTCCTAGATGCTGCTTGATCGTGGAGAGCGTCTGGGGTTCATTGCCACCTCGGTGACAGATAGCGCGTTCGAGCGCAGCGAGGATGAGATCGTTCGACGGCAGCTCAGGCGTAGGCTTCGTCTCGGGCATGGGGAGTTCACAGCTCCTTGTGTCCGGGCCTCGGCGCGGCTGCAATCCGTGCCGGGGCCGCTAGGGCTTATGGGAGCCGGGCAGACTAGGGCTGCGTCGCCTGATGGGTCAAGGTGTGGCGCTGCGTCGCACAGGCGCGACGAGTCAGTGGCGGGCCGCTGTGAGCTTCGGCTTGTTGGTGACGGTGACGTCGGGCTCAAGCTGCTCGGCCCGGGCAATGAGGTCAGCGGTGGGGAGCGACAGCCCTGCGGCGAGGCGTCGCAGGCTGGCATAGCTCGGGTTGCGCTTGCCGGTCTCGACGTTTGAGATCCAGCGCTGATGCAGTTCGGTGTCGTTGGCGAGCTGCTCCTGGGTGAGCTCAAGCTCGTTGCGGCGGGCCTTGACCGCTAGGCCGAGAGCCACTTGGAAGGCCGGGGAGGCGGACATCGCTCCAGCCTTCCGGCGAGACCGATCCAGAGCAATGACATCCGGGTAGACCTATTTCTTGACATTGCGGTAGGGTCCGCGCCCATGACATTCCAGTAGAGAGGACTGTACGGGCATGGCGGCGCCCCCACGCGTCCGCCGTGCCCGCAGAGTCCTCTCGCGGCCAGCAAAGGGGCGGTGGCGCTTGAGACGACGTGTCGGCGGATGGGCGGGGCGAAGCACCCCGGTAGGGCGGCACCAACTGCGTCAGCGACTCTGGACGCTGGGAGCACTCGGGGCAGCAATTGCCACGCTCCTGTCTGCTGGCTGTGGTTCGGCGGCTGCGGGAGCATCGCACGCGTTGTCGGCGGGCACCGCCTGTGCGGGGGCTACGAATCAGGCGCTCACCGCCACCGATGGGAAGGTCGCCGAACGTATATATCGGGACGAGCTCGAAGGCCCCGGAGCGGTCCATGATCGCGAGCAGGTCGAAGCCTACATGCCGCTGCTCGCGGCGCTGGCCGAAGGCAACCGGCTTGCGATCCACGAAGCCGTCGTTGCGCTCGTCTACTCGCATACCCACATCGTGCGCCTACGCGTCAGTCAAGGCGGCGCGCTACTCGCCGACGTCGGCGGTCCCTACATCATCGCGCCGACCGGCGGCAATCTCTACTACCGGGGGCGCCTCGTCGGCAGCTACCTGCTCTCCGTACAAGACGATCGGGGATTCGTCGGCCTGGAGAGGCGCCTCGAGTCCGTCCCGCTCGTTCTGCACGTCGGGCGCTCGCGAGTCCCGCTTGGGTACACGCTCCACACCGGCTCAGTGCCGCTCCCGGGCGAAGGTCAGGTCACGCTTGGCGGCCAGGATCTTCAGGTGTACTCGTTCGACGCGAAAGCCTACCCAGCCGGCACCGTGCGGATCTCGCTGCTGCATCCGCTGGTGCCCCCTTCAATACGTACCTGCAACGCCGTCAGGATCGCTGAGATCGGCCGCATCGCGCGAGCGATCTGGTACCGCTTCACTCAGGACAACGCCCCAATCAGCGGCTTCGTCAGCTATGCGCAGCGCATCACTGGAGCGCCGACGTATGTGCGGGCCGGCGCGAGCGAAATTGCCGGGAGCACTCAGCCGAGCCCAACGTCTATACCCGCGTCCGGGGAGCTGCGCTATGGGGGAGTGACCTACGGCGTGACCTCGTTTGCCGAGACGACGCCTTCCGGCACAGTCCGCGTCTACCAGCTCGTCGCGCTCTAACTCGGCCCATCAAGACTCGCAAGCTCCGGTCCAGGCGAGACGCTGCAGGCTCAATCCCCTGACATTGCGGTAGAGACGGCTCCTCGCTCGGAGTTGTCTTCACCGCCACCGCCGATGCTCGGCGGAAGTCATACGCAGCGGCGAACAACGGCGGGTTTGATGCTCGTGGTACTCGGTGCCGGCCTGGGGTTGCGCCTGTGGGGCGTGGCCCAGGGGCTGCCCTACATCTACAACAACGATGAGAACGCTGACTTCCTGGGTCGCGCAGTGCATATGTTCGGCGGCAGCCTCAACCCGCACTACTTCACCAACCCGCCCGCGTTCACCTACTGGCTCCACGTCGTCTTCGCGGTCTGGTTTGGGAGTGGCACACCCCACGCCTTCGCTACCGATCCCTCAAGCGTGTTTATCGTCGCCCGCGTCTCGGTAGCTGTGCTCGGGACGGGGGCGGTATGGCTGCTCTATCTCACCGGGAGCCGCCTGTTTGGTCGTGGGGTGGGGTTGCTGGCGGCGGCTCTGGAGTCGGTGGCGTTCCTGCCGGTCTTCTACGCCCATTTCGCGCTCAACGACGCGCCGCTGCTCCTGCCGGCCACGCTGGCGCTGATCGGCAGCGCTGGGGTGCTGCGGGATGGCCGCAAGCGCGACTATCTGCTCGCCGGAGCCGGGCTGGGACTCGCGTGCGCCACCAAGTACAACGGCGCGATCATGCTGCTGCCCCTGATCGCAGCGACCCTCGCGCGTCGCCACCAGGACCCCGCGCGGTCGATCGGCGGCGGCGTTCTCATCATGGGCGCAGGTGCGGCTGGTCTGTTTGTGCTGGCCGACCCCTACGCGGTCCTGGCGTTCAGCGAACTGCGCTACGGCATCACCCATCAAGCCACCGCCTCATCGGTGCCGAAGCTCGGCGCGCCCGGCGGCAACGGCATCCTCTACTACCTGTGGAGCCTGACCTGGGGCCTCGGCTGGGCTCCAGCCCTTGCCGCCCTCGCCGGCGCGGTACTGCTGTGGCGGGGTGACCGGCGGCGCTGGTGGATGCTGGTGCCGACCTGTGTCGTGTTCCTCATCTTCATGGGCTCCTACGCGCGCTTCTTCGGCCGCTACCTGCTGCCAATCCTGCCGCTCGTCTGTCTACTCGCCGCCTACGCAACCAGCCGAGCCCTCGCAGGCATCACACGGCACCGGCCGCGCCTGGGAAGGCTCGCCGCAGCCGTGGCTGTCGCCATGCTCTGTGGCCAAGGGCTCGCCTACAGCATCCACTCCAGCCTGATCCTCGCCCGCCCGTACACTGCCGCTGTGGCCCGCAGCTGGATGGTGGCCCACATCCCACCCGGCAGCCGGATCGTGATCGAGCCGGTCATGCCAGCCGACTGGAGCACCGACATCCCTGGAAGCCTTCCCACGCGGCTGCCCGGAACCCGCTGGGCGAAGTACTCCACCTTGCGCTCGGTCATCACCCCCACAGGGACACTCGACCCGGCCGCCAGCCACGTCGTCAACATCGAAGACTATGAGCGCAGCTTGAGCCCCGCCCTGATTCCCTACTACGAGCAACAAGGCGCCTGCTGGGTATTGACCGGCTCAACCCAATCCGGGCGCGCCTACACCGACCCCCAAGCAGCGCCGCACGCTATCGCCTACTACCGCGCGCTCCAGCAGCAGGCGCAGCTCGTCTACCGCATCTCTCCCTACAGCCACGGACATGCCCCGGGCGTGCTCAACTTCGACTGGAGCTTCGACTACTACCCGCTGGGCTACCAGCACCCCGGACCGGAACTGCGCCTCTACCGGCTGCACGGCGGAAGATGCCACACATAAACGAGTTAGGCATGAACCTGATCACGGCATGTCACTTGCTTGATGCCCCACCAACACATAGAGCGCCAGTCCAACCGAGTACTTCGTCGGGAAGTACAGCAAGTCGTCCTTATCAACCATCTTCCATTGAGCCACGGCCGCGGTCTCCATCTGCGGCGTGTGGACCTGCACTGAGATCGAGACCGTCTCGCCGGGCTCGGTGTCCGGGATCGGCGTGAAGCGCGCTGAGGTCAGCGTCCACGGCCCGGTGGTTGGCCCGACGCGCCGCAACCGCCGTCCCAGCCAGGGGATCGTGCCGCTGTTGCGGATGGTCCAGGTCTTGGTGAAGGTTGCTCCGCAAGGGACGGTTGAGCCGTCCGGTGGTGCCTCGGATACGAACTTCGCCTCGTCTCCCTCTAGCGGATAGCGGTTCTGGCGAGCGATCAGCAGGGGGTTGCGCCGGCGCTGGCGGTCGCGCTCTGACTCGCGAGCAATATCGACCAGGCTGGCGAGCAGGTCGGGGGCACCGAAGCGTTCCCCGTAGTAGCGGACGATGCGGTCGGAGGCCGGGCGGCTGCCGCGCTCCACGCGGGAGATGTAGCTCTGGCTGACGCCGATATCGGCCGCCACCTCGCCTTGGGTTATGCCTGCCTGCTCGCGCAGGCCGTGGAGCATCGCTCCGACGTGCTGGTTGGGCTGGTCGCCGACCGGCGGGTCCCATCCGGCTTTGCGTGCGCGTTTCATGACAAGAGGTCAAGAAAGCACACCTGCCTGACGCTGGCATGCGCCGCCGCCTGGTGGCACTCCAAATCCAGACCAGGAGGACCTATGCCCAACCATCCCGCACTCGCCTCATCTCGTGGCCTCTCCAAGCTCGAGCGCCGAGTCGCTAGTGAGATCGCCCTCAACCGTGCCGCCAGCTCCGTGCTGGCTGCACGGGAATCAGCCCGGCTCGAAGTCATCGCCGACGTGGCCGAGACGGCGTTGCTGAACGCCTCAGCGCTCAGTGGCCTGGAGGCGGCCCTTGTGATGCGTACGCCGCACGCTGCCGGGCGGCTCGGCCACATCGCTGACTCGGCCTGTATGGCGATGGGCAAGGTCGTGGCTCGCACCGGGCGGAGCCTGTGATGGCGCTGTTCCTGCACGCATTGAACCTGGTGCTCCTGGGATGCGCGGGCGGCGTGGTGGCAGGGTTCGTGATCTGGATCGTGATCGCGCTGATTGCGTTCGGCGAATGGGTCCTTGACCGTCTCCCACGCGGCTCCCGGTTGGAGTACCAGCGCTACCGCGCCGAACAAGACATCCGCGGCATCCGGCGGCAGGCGGTCCTCGACCTGCTCGATGCCGAGCATGATCAGCGCCTCGCCTATGACGACCACGACATCATCGAGGGAACAGCCGTGGAGGTGGGGCGGTCATGAGCGAGCGTGAGCAGTTCCAGCGCCTGGCTCGGAGGCTCTCAGGCGAGAAGGTCCGACTTCAGAGAGAGCTGTGTCGCGCCGAGAGAGAGTGCCGCCAGCTCCGCTGTGCCAACGCCAATCTCCTCGTTGAGCGGGACGCCGCTGATGTGCTCTTGGGCGAGGCGATGGACCGTCTGCTCGAGGAGAGCAGGCGATGACCAAGCTGATCCACGCCGGCCTGATCGGGATCGTGGGGCTGGTGGTGCTGGCGGCTGCCACCCCTGCGCTGACCAAACTGGCCAGTGCCCTTGTCGCGCCGCTCCTGATTGGCGGCATCGTCGGGGCGCTCCTGCGCTGCGTGTGGTGGTTGACCGGGCCGAGGTAGGCCGATTCGGCGGCACGTGTCCACATTCAACCACAGCCGGATTCAGTCCCGTACAGGCAAAGAAAGTCCTTGACTCACACAATTCACTTATATTAGGCTCAGGAGGTTCGCTAGGCGAACAAAACACGAACAAACTAACGACGGAGGTGAAAATGTAGAACCAACTCACAAGAAAGGAGTAATTATCATGGCGAATTCACGTCGTATCAAAGTAACAGGAGTTAGACGGGACGAGATTGACACCGAGCAGCTTGCGCTCGTCTACTGGCTCCAGGCAAAACGAATACTTAAGGAACGCAGGGCTAACGAGCAAGCTGAGAAGGCCAAGCGCAAGAAGATCGAGGGCAAGCGTGAACACTGAGCTGCTCTCCCTCGCAGGGGTTGGGGCTGGCGGCTTGAGCCTGCTTGCCGGGATCGCTGGGTTTGAGGCCAGCCAGACCGCGAGTATGCGCGCCAGCCGGGTTCGGCTCAGTACCCGCTACCCGGTGGGCCTTGAGGCCGCGCAGGTAGCGGCCATCTGGAACGGCTTGGCGGGTTTGCCCTACACCACCGAGCTGGTCGCCGAAGTCGTAGCGACCGAGGGCAGGACCACTCACAGTCTGCTCGTGCCGGAGGCGGTGCGCGAATCGGTGCGGGCCGCGCTGACCGGGGCGGTCCCGTCGATGCGCGTCACCGATGCGGACGCGGGTCCGAGTCAGGCGGCGACGCTGACGCTGCGGCTGTTCGTTCAGACGCCGAGCTTCCTGCTCACGGGCGACGCCGCGAGCGTGTCCCGCTCGCTGCTTTCCGGCTTGGCTAATTTGCGCCAGGACGAGACTGTGGCACTGCGCTGGGCACTGGCGCCGGGAAGCCCACGTCAGCGGCAAGAACCGGCCGAGCCAACACCTCGTCAGCGGGAAACCGCCAGGGCTTGGGCGGCCAAGACCGCGACCCCCGGTTTCTCTGTCAGTGGTCTCGTCTCGATCCGGGCGGTGACGCGGAGCCGTGCCCGCGAGCTGGCCTCGCACATCGAGAACCTGCTACGCAGCCGCCGGGGTCTGGCCGGTGGCATCCGGGTGACCTATGAGCGCGGCAACCGGACGCTGGCTGCGCTCGCCAAGGCCAACCGGTCATCAGGGTGGCTCGGCGTTTCAGAAATTCTGCCCTTGCTCGGGCTACCACTCGGTGAGCCGGTGCCGGGTGTGGAGGTCGGCGCCTCGCGTGAGCTGCTGGTTCCGCGTCATGTTCCCCGCAATGGGCGTCGTCTGTTCATCGGGCGGGACTCGGATGGCGAGCGACCGGTGGCGTTGTCGCCGGAGGCTTCGAGGGTCCACATGGCCGTGATCTCTCCCACGGGTGGCGGAAAGTCCACCCTCCTGCTGCGCAGCATCCTTGCGGATATTTCTGGTGGCTACGGCGGGATTCTGCTCGACCCCAAGAACCAGCTCGTCAGCGACCTGCTGGATCGCGTTCCGGCTGAGCACGCCGATCGGATTGTGGTCTTTGACCCTTCGGCTCCCGGCCCGGTGCTGGGGTTGAATCTGCTCGGCAGCGGTGACCCCGATACGCGCACGGAGGTAGTTCTGTCCGCACTGCGCGGGATCTACAAGGACGCCTGGGGCGTGCGGATCGATAGCTACTTGCGGATGGGCCTGCGGACGCTGGCGGAGCTACCGAATCCGGTGCTCTCGGACTGGATGCGCCTCTACACCGACGCAGATCTTCGCCGCCAGGCCGTCGGGCGGCTGCGTGACCCAATCCTTACGGCGCAGTGGCGCACCTACGAAGAGTCCCTGTCGAGCGCTGAGCAGTTTCAGCACATCGCCCCGGCTCTTTCGAGGATCACCAGCTTGCTGGCGCGTCCGGCGCTCAGGAACATCATCAACCAGCCACAGCCGAAGCTGTCGATCCCCAGGCTGCTGGCCGAGCGCAAGTGGCTGGTCGTCGCTCTCAGTCCATCCGCTTTGGGCGAGAGCGCCAACGACCTCCTCTCGGCGTTGATCGGCTATCTCGTGTGGACGGCCGTCGAGGCTCGGGTCAATCTGCCGGAGCACGCCCGTCACCCGATCTTCTTCTACTGCGACGAGCTGCAATCGCTGAAGCTCCCGGTGGGCGTCGAGGTGTTCCTCGAGCGCAGTCGCGGACTCGGCTGCGGTGTGGTTGCCGCAACACAAGGACTCGCCAGATTGCCGCAGAGCGTCCGCGATTCGCTGCTCGGCAACGTCGGGAGCCTGATCGCGCTGAAGGCCACCGGCCATGATGAGGCCACCAGACTCGCCAGAGAGCTGCATGGCCTGGCCGCCAGCGATCTGATGGGCCTGGGCCGCTACGAGTGTGCCGCCCGGATCAACACGGCAGGACTGGGCAGCGGCTCGGCCGTCGTCACTGGACGCACCGAGGGGCCGCCGCCGCTCACCGGCTAGGCCGCACGTATCCGGGCGCTCTCGGTCGAGCGCTATGGCCGTGATCCCCGCGAGATCGAGGCCGAGCTCATGCGCCGGATGGACGAGGATTCCACCAGTGGTGGGGGCTTGTATGGGCGTGTTGGGAGGGAGGCGTGACCCGTCCTGTCGCTTCTCCCGTGACGTCGAGCTGGGAGCGCCGCAATCCCCGGACAGGAGTAGCTTCTCGGGATTTTTCGCTGCCGAAGCAGTCGGCTCCCGCCCGCTCCAACTACATCACCCCGGATCGGCTCTACCGCACCCTCCAGCGGATGACCGACACCGACTGGCTGGTGCTCGGTTTCGTTAGCGATTGTCGTCTGGCGAGCGGTAGGCAGCTGATCCGCCGGTACTGGTTGACATCCGAGCGCAACGACGCGCGTGCCAGAGCTGGACGCCGCGCGCTGAAGCGCTTGGCGGACTGGCGGGTCCTCGACGCGCTACCGCGCCGTGTCGGGGGCGAGCGCGCCGGAAGCGCAGGCATGCTCTACACCGTCGGCGTCGCCGGGGCGAAGCTGCTCACGCGGCGCGGCCAGCAGGCCAACCGCCTCGAAGCTCCGGGCGCGCTATATGTCGCGCATACCCTCGCTTGCACCGAGCTGGTCGTCGCCCTCGGGGAGGCCAGCAGGAGCGGCACTCTGGAATGCATTGAGGTTCAGAGCGAGCCGGACTGCTGGCGAACCTTCCTCGCCGGGCTGGGCGCTCGGATCACGTTGAAGCCCGACCTGTTCATCCGGGTGGCGGTGCCCGGTAGCAGCTTCGAGGATCGCTGGTATGTCGAGGTGGATCTCGCAACCGAGGCGACCGGCACGGTCATCGCCAAAGCTAAGCGCTATCTCGCGCACCACCGCTCTGGCGGCGAACGAGTACATCCCAAGGTGCTGTGGGCGGTGCCGGACATCCACCGCGCCGAGCGCATCCACAGCGCCCTCGGCCACCTGCCCGTGGAGGCCCAGCGCATGTTCGCGGTTTGCCTGACGAGCGAGGTTGTGGAGTTCCTGACCACAGAGGCCCGCTCGTGACCGCCTGCAAGCTATCCCTCTACAGCGACGCGACCGACCGCTGGCGGCTGCTCGAAGCCGACATGCTCGCGGCGCTGGCGAAGCTGCCCGAGAACTCGGTCGATTGCGTTGTCACCGACCCTCCCTACGGGATCGCCTTCCACGGCGAAGCCTGGGACGGAGCCGGCAAGGCCGGAAGGCATCTCTCAGATGGTGAAGCCTTCGCTGCGTGGGCGAGAGCCTGGGCGAGCGAGTGCCTGCGCGTGCTCAAGCCGGGTGGTCATCTGGTTGCGTTTGGGAGCCCGCGCACCTTCCATCGCCTCGTAAGCGGGGTCGAGGACTCAGGGCTCCAGATCCGCGACGTGCTGATGTGGGTCTACGCGCAAGGCACGCCCAAGACCCGCAAGCTCCCCGGCGGGCTGGCGGCAATGCTCAAGCCCGCCTACGAGCCGATCCTGCTCGCGCGCAAACCCCTGGTCGGAACCACGCCGCGCAATCTCGAGGAGTGGGGCACGGGGGCGCTGAACGTTGAGGCGTCTCGCGTGAATGGCTACTGGCCGTCGCATCTGGCGCTCTCCCACTCGCCCGACTGCACCGGGGAGCGTTGCGCGAGCGACTGTCCGGCTGGGCTGCTCGACGCCGCCCGTCCCGAGCTCCGCCCCAGCCGTCTGTTCTTCTGCGCCAAGGCGTCGAAGGCCGAGCGCGAGACCGGGTGCGAGGCACTGCCGCTGCAATCCGATCTGCTCTACAGCCGGCCAGCGGTGCGGCTGCGGCGCAACATCCACCCCACCGTCAAGCCGCTCGCGCTGATGCGCTGGCTGGTGGCGCTGGTGACACCACCAGGCGGGGTCGTCCTTGATCCGTTCGCCGGGAGCGCCACCACCGGAATCGCAGCGCTGCTGGAGGACCGGGTGTTTCTCGGGATTGAACGAGAGCCGAAGTACACCGACATTGCTTGTTCCCGTCTTACCCATTGGGCGCATGAAGCTGAGAGGGAGTCCTCGTGAGGGCTGGACGGCCGCACGGCGGGCGGAAGGACTCAGGTCTTTCTGTCTGCCGCCAAGGCCATTCAACCCAAAGGAGACAGCTCATGGCAGTGACCAAGGCCCAAGAGATCTACGACCGGGTCGAGGCGATGATTACCGCAGGCACCGACAAGGCCGACGCCTTCCGGCAGATCGCCGAGGAGGCTGGGAGGCCGTTTGATTCGGTTCGCGGGTCGTATTACTCGCACAAGAAAAAGCTCGAGGGCGGCGAGAGCGCCAAACCGTCGCGGACACGTCGTCGTGAGACGACACCGGATGACGCACTGGCTGACGCACGGGCAGCCCTGGAGCGGGCGATTGCCTCAATCGACCGAGAGGTCGAAGCCGCGAAATCCAGAGCCGACGAGGCCAAGGCCGAGTACGACGACCTCAAGGCGAGTGCCGGGGAGAGAAAGCAGGCCATCACCGAGCGCCTGGAGGCGCTGAAGTGAGACAAACGCGGGCCGGTCGGGGTTACACACCTTGACCGGCTCGCACTACCAATTAACAGGTTGCTTAAATCACGACTTAACGGGAAAATCGTTAAGCCAATTAACCGAGAAAGGAGGTAGATCCAGGCCAAATGTAGCGACATTCACAACGTTGCAGCGTTCACAACACATAACAGAAAGGAGAACACATCTATGCCACAACTACACAACACATCACAATCACTAACCGATGAGAACGAGCCAGTGAAGGAGCTGGCAGCGGTTTATGCCCGTGTCTCCAGTGCTGGTCAGATGGGCCGCGATGGTGACGAGGATGGCGATGGCTACTCGTTGCCGGCTCAGGTCGATGGCTGCAAGCGTAAAGCGATTGAGCTTGGTGCCGACATGGCCAAGGTATACATGGAGCGAGCCGAGTCGGCTCGCAGCGACAACCGGCCGGTCTTGCAACAGATGATGCGCGAGCTACCAGCGCTCGGCGTCAAGTATCTGATCGTCCACAAGGTCGACCGGCTGGCGCGTAACCGTCTC
Organism: Solirubrobacteraceae bacterium; assembly: GCA_017882455.1. Lineage (GTDB taxonomy): Bacteria > Actinomycetota > Thermoleophilia > Solirubrobacterales > Solirubrobacteraceae > Palsa-744. The sequence continues at coordinate 110,088 of JADGPL010000012.1, forward strand.
GATGACGCGGTGCTCTACCAAAAGCTCGTCGGCATGGGCATCACGCTGGTGTCCGCCAGCGAGAACATTGACGAGACACCGGCCGGGCGGCTGATGCACGGGATGCTTGCCACGTTCGCGGAGTACTACAGCAACAACCTCTCGACTGAGGTCAAGAAGGGGCTGCGGCGCAAGCATGAACTCGGCGGCACGCCGTTCAAGCCGCCCATCGGCTACCAGTCAGCGCAGCGCCAGGTCGGTGCTCAGGGAGTGCGTGGGGTGGAGCTTGACCCGGTGCGGGCGCCGCTGGCAACGCTCGCGTTTGAGCTGTACGTCACGGCGGCGTGGTCGCTGCGGGATCTGGCGGACCATCTCGCTGAGCGAGGGTTTCGCAGCCGAGGCACCGCTAAATTCCCCGAACGAGTCCTCGGCCCGAACCGGATACACGAGCTGTTGCAAAACCCGTACTACATCGGCATAGTGAGGTGGGACGGTCGCAGCTATCCAGACCGTCACCAGAAGCTCATTGACCAAGAGACGTTCGACCGGGTGCAAGTGCTTCTGACCGCTGCTCGCATCAGCGGGGATCGGCCGCAGATCCACGAGCACTACCTGAGAGGGACGGTGCTCTGCGAGAAGTGCAAGGGACGCTTGCTGTTTGGACGCCATCGCAACCGAACCGGCGCGGCCTACGACTACTTCTCATGCACCAACCGGGCGGTACGGCGCAGGCCCATCCGTTGCGAAACCAGCGCCCACTATCCAGTCCCGAGGGTCGAGGATGAGGTCGAGCAGATCTACCGGACGCTTGAACTCTCCGAGGACATCAAGCGGCAGATCCGCAGCGAGCTACGCAGCGAGCTGGGCGACCGCGCCGCGCTGATCGGCAAAGAAGCCGAAGCCCACGAACGCTCGCTTACGAAGATCGAGGCCAAGCAAGAAAAGCTAGTGCAGCTCTTCTACGACGACCTCGTGACCGCCGACGTGTTCGAGCGCCAGCAAGCCAAACTAAAGGCCGAGACCAAAGCAGCAAGCAGGCTCCGCAGGGTCGCCATCACCGAGACCCAAGACATCGAGGGAGCCTTGGAGGAGGCGCTGGGACGACTAGAGCGCATCCACGCCAGCTACCTCGAAGCGAACCCGCTTGAGCGGCGCGTGATGAACCGAGCGATCTTCGAGCGCATCGAAATAGGCGAGGACAGCGCGATCACTGGGACGACCCTGACCCCGACCTACAAGGCCATTTCGGCCTGGCAGACGCGGCTGGGACGCCCCAGCAGAAACCAGGGCTGCGCCCAGCAGCCAACCGGCGGACGTTCGGCCTTTGTTCGGCCATGCTCCGACCACGCCGATTAGAAAAGCCCTGCAAATGGGCTGGTTTCTAGAAATTGGCCAGCTAGCCAGCTTTGGGGCTGGGGTCCAGTTCGGGGTCCAACGTCTGCTGGATGCTGGGAGCGGCCCGTAGGGATCGGGTGGTTGCAGGTTCGATATCCCGGCTCCACAAGTCGTAGGGAGGTCGAGCCATTGGCCTTTCGGGTGGTTGGGCGTCGGCCCGTTCTGCCACGGAAGCAGCGATCACCGGGCAACCGGCATTGGGCCTGGCGCCGCGCCTGTGTTTGATGCGCTGTGCCGTCGCAGGCCTCAGCGCGTGAGAGGCTCGGCTGGGAAGCGCACGCCGAAGCGCTCGATCAGGCTGGGGATGCTTGAGGGGTCCATCTCGAGTGCGTAGCGTTGGCAGAG
>JADGPL010000028.1 GCA_017882455.1 Solirubrobacteraceae bacterium
TGCCCTCACATCTGCTCCAGGGAAGCCCCCGTCCCGATCAGCCGAAGCTACGACCCGGACCGGACGGCTACCCACACGCAGTTTCATGCCAGTAGCTCAGGCGCAGAGCCGGCTGTCGTGCGTGTAGAGCGCAAGCGCGCCCGCGCTCGGTGCGGCGCTGATCTGCTGTGGGCTCGTGGCGTTCTGCAGCGCGTCGCCCACCAGGAAGAAGCAGCGTCCCGTGCGCACGATCACGTTGCCGTATCCGCCGGGGCCGCTCTTGGCGAGATGCACGAAGCCGACGGCGCTCGGGATCCCCGCCACCGAGAAGCGCGTCGCGCGCTGGCCGCGCGCGATTTCGTGGAGGCTGACCGCGTATTCCCAGGCGGCGCCCGCGGGCGAGGAGAACTCCATCCCGAGCGACAGGGCTTCGCCGGCGAGGCCGTCGAAGCCCTCCTGGACGCCCTCGCGAAAGCCGTGGCGATCGAGCGCCACGATCTCTTTGCGCGCTTCCTTGGGGCCGTCCTGAAGGATCTGCTCGGCGTAGCGCCCGGCGGTGGTGGCCGACTGGATTTCTCGTTCGGCGAAATGGAAACCCGGCAGCTCGGCGGGCTGAGCCACGAGCGCTGCCGCCGGGATCTGTCGGGCTGCTGCCGCCGCCGAAGGCTCGCCGCCGACCAGGGCGCATGCGAGCGCAAGCAGCATCGTCGTCGCGCGGTTCACAGGCGAAGACTATGGCCCTGCGGCTCGCCTGAGAGCCACCGCACGTCCGTTGACGGGGCAGGCGCGCTCCTGTGGCCTGCTCCCCCGTCTGGCGCATGCACATTGCCAAGCACGCCTTGAAGAATCTTTTGGCATGCCATACTCTCTTTCCATGGCTAGCAAGGAGTTGGCGCGCACACCCGCGGTCGAGGATTACGCAAAGGCTATCTTTGCCCTGGAATCTCGCAGCACAGAGCCGGTTTCCACGAACGCTCTGGCCGAGCGGCTCGGCATCACCCCGGGGTCCGTGTCGGCCATGCTCAAGCGCCTGGGAGAGCTCGGCGTGATCGCACACGAGCCATACAGAGGCGTGCGCCTGACCGAGGACGGGCGACGCATAGCGCTCGAGGTCATCCGTCACCATCGCCTGCTCGAGAGCTTTCTCGCCGACGCGCTGGGCATGCCCTGGGATCGCGTCCATGCTGAGGCCGAGGTGCTCGAGCACGTTCTCTCCGAGGACCTCGAGGATCTGATCGCCGCCAAGCTCGGGCACCCGACGGTCGATCCGCACGGGGATCCCATCCCGACCGCCGATCTCGAGCTCGAGGAGCCCTCGACCGCGCGCATGGAGAGCCTGCAGCCCGGCGACGAGGGGCTGTTCGTGCGCGTATCCGACTCCGATCCGGAGATGCTCCGCTACCTGGCAGAGCGCGGGATCTCGCCCGGCGAACGCTTCGCCGTGCGTGATCGCCAGCCCTTCGGTGGCCCCTTGTTCGTCGTCTTCGGCGAGCAAGAGCATGCGCTCGGCGGCCAGCTGGCCGGCGCGATGCGCGTCGAAGTGGACCGGTCCTCCTCGAGTGCCGCCGGTTTGATCGCCGGCGAGGAAGGCTCGATTGAGCCTCTCTGAGGCGACCGCCTCCCCCCTCCTCCGTCAGCCGCTGCTGAGCGACGAGGACACCGCGCGCTCGCGCGACCGCTCACGCGTACACCACGCCCGCTACAACAACCGGCGCTGGCGCCTTCTGTGGCTGCTGGTCGGCCCCGGGATCCTCGCCATGCTCGGCGAGAACGACGGCCCGAGCATGATCGCCTATGCCTCCGACGGCGCGCAGTACGGACTCGGGTTCTTCGTGCCTGTCATACCGATCCTGTTCGCCATGGCCTATGTCGTGCAGGAGATGTGCATGCGCGTCGGCGCCGTCACCCACCGCGGCTACGGCGAGCTCGTGCTCCAGCGCCACGGGCGCGTGTGGGGCTGGTTCGGCGCCGGCGACCTCTGCCTGACGAACCTAGTCACGCTGATCGCCGAGTTCGTCGCCATCCGCGTCGGACTGGCCTACTTCCACCTCGGCCCCGGCGTGGCCGTCGCCCTCGGCCTCGTGCTGGTGCTGTTCACGCTCAGCGGCGGGCGCTACTGGCGCTGGGAGCGCACGGTCCTGGGCCTTGCGCTCTTCAATGGCCTCTTCCTCGTGGCTGCGATCCTGGTCAAGCCGCACGTGGGCTCGATCGTCAGCTCCTTCTCCTTCACGCCGCTGCCGGGCGGGAGCCTGAACACGCTGCTGCTGCTCATGGCCTCCACGATCGGCGCCACGGTCACACCGTGGATGATCTTCTTCCAGCAGAGCGCCTCTGCGGACAAGGGCATGACCCCCAAGGACGTTCGCCACGGTCGCTATGACACTGCGCTTGGAGCAGTGCTCGCCGGGGTCTTCGGGGTTGGCGCGCTCATCGCCGGCGCCGCGCTGCTGAATCACGGCTTGGGCATCCAGGGCTTCGCCGGCGCCGGGTTTCCCGCGGCCCTCTCCCACGTCGCCGGGGGCGCCGTCGGGACGGTGTTCGCACTCGGGCTGATCGAGGCCGGAGCGGTCGCGATCCTCACGATCTCCGCAAGCACCGCCTATGCGGCCGGCGAATGCGTCGGCGTCTCGCACAGCTTCAACACCTCGCCGCGCAACGCCGCGGTCTTCTATGCAGCCAATGTCGGGGTGTCGCTGCTGGCGGGGCTGGTCATCCTCATTCCCGGCGCTCCCCTGCTCTCGATCGCGCTGAACGCCAACGTCCTCGCCACGGTGCTGCTGCCCGTGAGCCTCGTGTTCGTCCTGATGCTCGCCAACGACAGGCCTCTGATGGGCCGCTGGGCCAACCGGCGCTCGACCAACGTGGTCGGGATCGCCGTGATCGTCTTCGTGAGCATCTGCGGCGCTGCCTACGGCATCGACTCCTTCCTGCAGAGCGTCCACATCATCGGGTCATGAGCGCCGAGCCCTACGAGCACGACCGGGCCACGCAGTTGCAGGATGTTCCGATCCCCTACGATCCTGACGCCGACGAGGAGCTGATCATGCACCTCGAGCGCGACCAGCTGGTGGCCGAGACCTTCCGGCCGGTGCCGCGAGCAGAGCTCGGGCGCAGGGCTGCGATCGGGCTGTGGGCGCTGCGGATCTTCGTGGTGCTCGTGAGCGCGATGGTGATCTACACGTTCATGGCAGGTCTGCACTGAGGCCGCCTGAACTGAGGCTGGGCGCTGGCCTCAGGCCGGCACCCACGGCCCGTGCCAGCCACCGAGCCCCTTCGTGAGCTGATCGGCGGCCGCGGGCCCCCACGAGCCCTTCTTGTATGGGTGAGCGGGCGGCGGGGAGTCGAGCAGTGGCTGCAGGATGCGCCAGCACGCCTCCACGCTGTCCTCGCGGGTGAAGTGGGTGGCCTCGCCCTCGATCGCCGCGTGCAGCAGCACCTCATACGGCGTCGCCCCCTCCCCTCCCTCCTGCGCGAACTCCATGTCGAGCTCGATCGCCTGCGCTCCCGTCTCATCGGCGCGCAGGGCGTCCAGCACGATCCTGACGCCGGTGGCCGGGTCGATCTTGACGACGATCTGGCTCGGCTGTGGGCGGCGCCCGGACTCGCTGATGAAGCCGAGGCGGGGCGGGTGCTTGAAGACGAGCCGCAGCTCCGTCTGGCTCACCGCGAGCTGCTTGCCCGTGCGGATGAAGAACGGCACGCCCGCCCAGCGCCAGTTGTCGATCTCCAGGCGCAGGGCGGCGTAGGTCTCGGTGCTCGAGTCGGGTGCCACGCCGTCGATCTCGCGGTAGCCCTCGTACTGGCCGCGCACGTAGTGAGCGGGGTCGGCGTCCGGCATCGAGCGGAAGACCGCGAACTTGGCGTCCTTGATCGTCTCCGGATCCCCGCCCGCCGGCGGCTCCATCGCGGCGGCGGCCAGCATCTGCATGAGGTGGTTGACGACCACGTCGCGCAGCGCTCCCACGGGATCGTAGAAGTGGCCGCGGTCCTCCACGCCGAAGCTCTCGGCCATCGTGATCTGCACGCAGGCCAGGTAGTTGCGGTTCCACACCGGCTCGAGCATCGAGTTGGCGAAGCGCAGGTACAGGAGCTCTTCGAGGCCCATCTTGCCGAGGAAGTGATCGATCCGGTAGAGCTGGGGCTCTTCTAGGTGCTCGTGCAGCTCGGCCGACAATGCGCGCGCCGAGGCCAGGTCGTGCCCGAAGGGCTTCTCCACGACCACTCGCGCGCGCGTGAGCAGGCCCGCCGTGTGCAGGCCCTTGACGACCGTGGCGAACAGCGAGGGCGGCGTCTCCAGATAGAACACGCGGGTCTCGCCGTCGCCGTCGCCGTCGCTGTCGCCGAGCGCGGAGGTGAGCCGCTTGTAGGTCTCATTCGAGGTGAAGTCTCCGCTCACGTAGGAGAGGCGAGCCGCGAAGCGCTCGAAGACCTTCTCCTCCACCGACTCGCCGGCCGCCTCGATCGCTTCGCGCGCGTGCTCGCGCAGGTGCTCGACCGTCCAGTCCTCCACGGCCACGCCCACGATTGGGCAGCCCAGAAGGCTCCGCCTCTCCAGCCGGTAGAGAGAGCGCAGCGTCATCTTCTTGGCGAGATCGCCCGTGATGCCGAAGATCACCAGCGCGTTTGCCTCGGCCTGCCTGTGCTCGTGCATCGCTGACTCCTGACTGTTTGATCACATCGCTTCTGCCTGCCCGCTGCCCTACACCAGCAGACGCACGATCGCAAAGATGCCCACCACGACGATGAGCGCCCGCAACGCAGTCGGCGGCAGGCGCCGGCCATAGCGGGCGCCAAGCTGCGCCCCGGCGATCGAGGCCACGGCGATGATCGCAGCCGGGCCCCAGTCCACGTGGGCGGCAAAGATGAAATAGACGCCCGCCACGCCGTTGACGAGGCCGGCCAGGACGTTCTTCAGCGCGTTCGTGCGCTGCAGGTCCTGGGCGAGCGCCACGCCGAGGATCGCGAGCAGCAGGATGCCCTGCGCCGCGCCGAAGTAGCCGCCGTAGACGCCCGTGAAGTAGACCGCGATCGACGTCGCCGCGCCGGCCCTGCGCCGCTCGAGGTCGATTTCGCGCTTGAGCAGGAGCGCTGCCAGGCGGGGCTGGAGCACCGTGAGGACGAGCGCCACCGCGATGAACACCGGCACGATCGCCTTGAAGGCCGAGGCGGGCAGCACGAGCAGGAGCACCGCGCCCGTGATCCCTCCCGCCACCGACATCGTCCCCAGACGCAGCGCACGCGAGCCCTGGCCGGCGAGCTCGCGGCGATAGCCGATCGCGCCCGAGACCGACCCGGGGACCAGTCCGATCGTGTTCGACACGTTCGCCGTCACCGGCGCATAGCCGAAGGCCAGCAGCACCGGGAAGGTGATCAGGGTGCCGCTGCCCACCACCGTGTTGATCGTGCCCGCGGCCAGCCCTGCAAGCGCGATCGCGACGAGTTCGCCGGCGCTCAACTCACGTCAACTTCTCGGACACGCGACGGACACGACGAGGGGCACCTCTAGGGTTGTGGCATGGACGTCGAGAAGGCTATCCGCACGCGGCGCACCCACAAGGCCTTCGGGGCCGCCCCGGTCGAGCGCGACGTGCTCGAGCAGCTGCTTGAGCTCGCAACCTGGGCACCCAACCACCACCTCACCAACCCCTGGCGCTTCCGTGTGATCGGCTCTCGGACGCGCGAGCGCCTGATGGAGCTGGCCGAGGCCGAGCAGCCCGGGTCGGCCGTGAAGCTGAGGCGCGCGCCCACGCTCGTCGCCGTCAGCGCCCATCAGGGCGGGGACCCCGCCGAGGATCGCGAGGACCTCCTGGCCACCGCCGTGGCCGCCTACCTGGTCCTGCTCGGGGCCCACGCGCGCGGCCTCGCCGGCTACTGGCGCACCGTCGGGCTCCTGGACACCCCCGCCGGGCGCCAGGCGCTCGGGATCGGCGACGACGAGACACCGGTCGGGGTCCTCTACCTCGGTCATCCCGTGCAGGAGCAGCGGGTGCCCGAGCGCGCCCCGCTGCAGCAGGTCCTCTCCTACCTGGAGTGAGCCCAGCCCGAGCGCTACGGTGACGGCTGTGTCGCCCTCGAGCATCTCCACGCGTACCGCGTCTGGAGGACTGCTGGCGCTGGCCGCCATCCACCTCGCCTGGGCGGCGGGCTCCTCCTGGCCGCTGGCAACCCGAGCCGACCTGGCCGACGCCGTGATCGGACGCTCCGGGGGCGAGGTGCCTTCGCCCGCTGCCTGCCTGCGCGTCGCCGGGCTGCTCGCGAGCGCCGCCGCGACCCTCGGTGCTCCCGATTCGCGCTCGAGGCGCGCCGGCGCGCGCACGCTCGTCATCGCCTTCGGCGCCCGGGGTACCCTCGGGGCCGCCGGTCGCACCGAGCTGCTCGTGCCCGGCTCCAGCTCGCGGCGGTTTCGCGCGCTCGACAGGCGCCTCTACTCCCCGATCTGCCTGACGCTCGCGGCGCTCGCGCTCCCCGCGGCCCGCGCAGGCCGGAGCCCGTGGCGATGAAGGCACTCGCCGAAGTCGCAAGGACGCTGCGTCCACCGGCCGGCGACAGGCACGGGCCGCTGCCGCCGCTGATGGTGGCCCTGACGTTCGTCACGGGCGTCGTCGACGCCGCCAGCTACCTGAAGCTCGGCCACGTGTTCGTCGCCAACATGACCGGCAACGTCGTGTTCCTCGGGTTCGCCATCGCGGGCGCCGGTGGGCTCTCGATCGTCACCTCGCTGGTCGCGATCGCCGCGTTTCTCGCCGGCGCGTTCGGCGGCGGCTGGCTCGGCGCGCGCAGCGCCGAGCACCGCGGGCGCATCCTGCGCGCCTCGAGCGCCGTGCAGGCCACGCTCATCCTCATCGCCTTCCTCGCCGCCGTGGGCGCCGCCGAACCGCTGCATTCGGGCACCCGCTATGCGCTGCTCGTCCCGCTCGCGCTCGCCATGGGCGTGCAGAACGCCGCCGCGCAGCGCCTGGCCATTCCTGAGCTCACGACCACCGTCCTCACCAAAACGCTGGTCGGGATTGCCTCCGAAGCCGCGGTCGCGGGCGGCGCCGGCTCCCAGCTCGGGCGTCGGATAGTGGCTGTCCTCGCGATGCTGCTGGGCGCACTCACCGGTGGCTTGCTCGCGCTGCACGTCTCGATCGCCGCAACTCTTGCAGTAGCTGGCGTGATCGTGATCGCGGTGTGTTTCGTGGTTCATAACCTCTCGCGCCCTGGTGCCGCTTGGGTTCGAGCCTGACTGGCTTCGTTCAACTACGGATAACGACCATGCAGACGCTTGTGGGCGCGCTCATAGACATTGCGAGTTCTCTCGTTGGCGGGGTGACGCTCGCCAAACGCGATCAGGTTCCAGGCGAGGCTGTCGTCGGGCTTCTGGATCAGCTGAAACACGAACCCGTACGGAGCATGTGAGGCGCCCTCCTTGCCGAGCGGGAGGTAGAGCTTGCGACAGACTCGATCGGCACGCGTGGCGGGCCACCCGCCGGACTATCTGGCACCTCTAGCCCTCGTCGTCGAAGGGGACGTCGACCGAGAGGCGCTCGAAGTCCTCTGCGGAGGCGGGTTTGGTTCTCCTCCGGGCGTGCAGCTCTGTCGCGGGCGTGATCGACGGCTCGATCGTGACGCCGCCCTCACGATCCGGGACGACCTCATAACGACGTCCAGCCACCTCCACAACCTCACCGACCGTCAAGTCGAGCCTCTTCACGACAGTTGCCATGGGCCAATGGTAGCCCCGAAGGGCGGCGGACACCAGGGTCGTCAAGACGCACCGAAGGTCGAAGGCGGCGAACCACAAGCGGTTGACCTCGAGCGGATCTTGTCCAGCGACGAGCGTCAATGAGGCAGTAGTTCGATGGCGTCAGTGTGCTTGGGGCGGATTGTGGTGAAGTGGCGGTGGTCGGGCGTTGCGAGCTTCTGCTCGTTCAGCCGCTCCACGATTGCGACGACTGCGGCATCGACGAATCCGGGCTTCAAGTCGGCGTAGCGGGTAAGCAACTCGCGTATACGCACGTAGTCAGCCCGGATCAGGTCCACGATCGTCACATCATCGGCCTCGACATCGGCGAGGAACGACGAGAACGGCTGCAGCCCGAGCCTGCTGCTGGCGAGCCACTCCAGCTCGACCACGACGGGGGCTGGTACAAGCAGGCGCTCAGACGAGTTGGAGAGCAGTTGCCTGCAGGTTTCGTGGTCGGTGTCGGCCCGGTCCATCGCGGCGTAGAGCGGAGCGGTGTCGCAAATCAACGCCACGAGCGTGGCTCGTAGCTGATCTCGCCTGCCTGTCGTCCCGTGTCGGCTGGATGCTCCGTCGACGCACCGGCGCCGATGAAGCTGAGCCTGTTCCGCGTCTGCGTGGTTCCATTGCGCCGCCACGCTTCGACCGCTCTGGCGACACCTTCACGATCCGGCATCCGATAGTAGGCACGCCGGCCGCCCCTGGTCGAGGCTCCGGACTTCTCCAGTAGCCCATGACTGGCAAGGATCCGTAGGTTCGGAAACCAACCGGGTCCTCCGTGTGCGCGTACCTCGTCAAGCACCCAGGCGCCAGCGAACTCGCCGCCATGCGGCTCTGACCTCTCAGCTACAGCCACTGCTGCCTCAAGCACGGGCATCCACTCGGGATGCTCGACGGCGAGACGTCGCACTGCCTCATCTGATGGAGCGAGCAAAGTGATCTTATTCATCAAGCTGAGCATCCTATAAATGGCCGCTGGCCCGATCCTAGGGCGCCGCGGGCACGACCACCAGCGGCGCCTCGCTCTCGGGCAGCTCAGCGGTCTCGAAATGTGTCGAGGGCGGGCGCTCGACGCCTGCAAAGCTCTCCAGGAAGGCATCGGCCGTCTCCAGGAAGCTGATGCGCGGGGTGCGGTAGTGCATCGGCACCACCCAGCGCGGCTGCAGGCGCCCGACGACCGCAGCGGCCTGGGCCGCGTCGATCGTCGGGCCGCCGCCCACCGGGACGATCAGCAGATCGACGCCGCCGATCGCCTCGGCCTGCTCCTCGCGCAAAGCGCTCTGCCCGAGGTCGCCCATGTGGCACACCCGCAGTCCCTCCAGCTCGAACACAAAGATCGTGTTGGGGCCGCGGGCGGTGCCCGCCCGATCGTCGTGCTCGGAGGCGATCGCGATCACCTCGCCGAGCGGCGAGTCCAGCCGCCCGGCGGTCGAGCGGATGATCGCCGGCTCGCCCGCGATCGCCTCCACGCCGTTGTGGTCGGGGTGCTCGTGGGTCACCAGCAGCAGCTGCGCCTCCACGCCCGAGATCAGGGGATAGTCGAACTGCATCCCCCGGGCGCGGGCGAGCCCCGACATGTCCGCGAACGGGTCGATCACCACAGCTGCCTCTCCCGTGCTCAGGTGAAACGCAGACTGGCCGAACCACTCAACGCGCATGCTGCTCCTCTGTGTGTTCGTATTTGGCGCCGCGCATCAGCGAGGCGGCGGCCGCGATCAGGCAGGCCACGATCGCGAATCCGAACGCCTCGTGCAGGCCCGTGGAGAACGGGCCCGAGATCAGGTGCGGGAAGAAGGAGCGGCCGGTGAGCGCCGCGTGATTGGCGGGCGAGAGCGAGGAGAGCACGTGCCCGCCCACCAGGTGCTGGACCGGGTTGTAGCCCAGGAAGGCCGCGAACAGGATCGAGACGGGCGGGATCGCGGAGACCTTGTGCGCGGTCGCGGCAGAGACGCCGTGGGCCTGCAGCCCGCTCGCCAGCGCATGCGGCAGGTTCGAGGAGAGGCCGAGGATCATCAGCGTGAAGAAGATCCCCACCGAGAGCACCTGGGCGGAGTTCTGGAAGGTCTGGTTCATGCCCCCGCCCGCCCCGCGGTCCTCCGGCGGCAGGCTGTTCATCACGGCCGCCCGGTTGGGCGAGGCGAACAGGCCCATCGAGATGCCCATCAGCAGCAGGACCCCCGCGAACATGGGGAGCGGGAAGTCGATCGGCAGCAGGCTCAGCAGCACGAAGCTGAGCGCCGAGCCGAGCATCCCGCCGGTGGCGAACGGCCGCGCGCCGAAGCGGTCCGAGAGGTAGCCCGAGGTCGGCCCCGCGATCAGCATGCCGAGCGTCAGCGGGAGCATGTAGATGCCCGCCCGCAGCGGCGTGTCGGCATAGTCCACGCCGTGCTGGGGCAGCCAGATCCCCTGCAGCCAGATGATCAGCATGAACATCAGCCCGCCGCGGGCGATCGCCGAGAGGAACGTCGAGAGCGTTCCGAACGTGAACGCGCGGATGCGGAACAGCGGCAGGCGGAACATCGGGTTCGCCACGCGGCCCTCGATCACCGCGAAGGCGATCAGGTTCGCCACGCCGACGGCCAGCAGCGCGATCACGCGCGGGCTCCCCCAGCCGGTGGAGCTCGCGCCGTAGGGACGGATCCCGTAGGTGACCGAGACCATGATCAGGATCAGCCCGAGCGCGAAGGTGACGTTGCCCCACCAGTCGACCGGAGCGCGGTGGGGCTTTGAGCGCTCCTCGAGCTTCAGGTAGGCCCACACGGTGCCGAACAGCCCCACCGGGACCGAGATCAGGAAGACCAGGCGCCAGTCGATCGGGGCGAGCACGCCGCCGAGCACGAGCCCCACGAACATGCCGCTGACGCCCACGATGTTGTTGATCCCGAGCGCCATCCCACGCTGGCCGGCGGGGAAGGCGTCGGTGATGATCGCCGCGGAGTTGGCCAGCAGGAAGGCCGCGCCGATGCCCTGCACCACGCGGAAGACGATCAGGTAGAGGGCGCCGGACTGCCCGGTCATCCAGTCGATCGTCAGCAGCAGCGAGGCGACCGTGTAGATGACGAAGCCGAGGTTGTACATGCGCACGCGCCCGTACATGTCCCCGAGGCGCCCCAGGCTCACGATCAGAACGCTCGAGACCACCAGGAAGCCGAGGATCATCCACAGCAGGTAGAAGCTGTTGGCCGGCGTCAGCGGGTCGAGGTGGATGCCGCGGAAGATCGCCGGCATCGCGATCAGCGTGATCGAGGCGTCGAGCGTCGCCAGCAGCACCCCCAGCGTCGTGTTCGACAGCGCGACCCACTTGTAGCGGTCCGGTGCAGGGGCGCCGGCCATGCTCTGCGCCCGGGTCCTCACATCGATCGCCATCCATTAAAAATGTACAGGAAACCTGCACAGTTTCCCTGCCCTTCCCCCGGTTATAGTCTGGCCGTGGCGAGCACCGTCGACACCGCCCACCTCGCGAGCGAGCTGCGCATGGTGCTCGGGCACCTGATGCGCAGGCTGCGCGCCGAGCACAAGTTCTCGCTCTCCCAGGGCGCCGTGCTGGGGCGCCTGGACCGCCAGGGCACGATGTCGATCGGCGATCTCGCCGTGGCCGAGCGCGTGCGCCCTCAGTCGATGGCCCAGACGATCGGCGAGATGGAGTCCGACGGGCTGATCGAGCGCCGGCCCGACCCCGCCGACGGGCGGCGAATGCTCGTCGAGCTGACCGCCCACGGCCGTCGCGTGCTCGAGGAGGATCGCCGCAACCGCGAGGGCTGGCTCGCCCGCGCCATCGCCGAGCAGCTCTCTCCCGATGAGCAGCGCGTGCTGAACGAGGCGCTCGCCGTGCTGCGACATCTGTCGGAGAGCTGACCCGTCAGGAGTTGTCCACCTTGCTGCCGCTCGGCGCCAGCACGTACCAGCTCGCGCCGAAGGCCTTTGCGCCCTGTCCGTACGCGTCCCCGTTGTCCTTGTCCTTGACGAAGAAGTACAGCGGGTGGCCCTTGTAGGTCACCTGCTTGGTGCCATCTGTGCGCGTGATCGTGCCGAGGTCAGGCGCGATCGCACCCGCCCGGGCCAGCGGCTCCGTCTAGCTCAAGGCTCGGTGTGGACGATCACGTCGGCGAGGTCTGGGATCCGCCTGCGCAGCTCCTCCTCGAGCTCACCGGCGAGCTCGTGGGCGCCCTTCAGAGACTCGCCGGCGCCCACGTCGAGCGTGAGGAACAGCACGCGTCCCCCTTCGGTGGAGAGCAGCTTGACGAACAGCGGATCGGCGCCGGTGCGCCCGCGCACGAGTCGCCCGATCTCATGTGTGGCCTGGGCGTCGGCGCCCTCGTCGGAGCGTTGGGCGCTGAGTGGGAGCTCGAGCGGCTCCAGGTGGGTCTGCACGTCGATCACGCCCGGGCGCTCGCGGATCGCCCGCTCGATGCGCTCGGCGACCTCGTGGGCCTCGCGCAGGGCCAGGTCGGCCGGGAACTTGAGGTGCAGCGAGACGCTCGCCGCGCCCCCCTGCTCGAAGATCGTGATGTCGTGGGCCTCCTTGACGAGGGGTTCGGCCAGCGCGATCGCGAGCACCCGGTCGCGCAGGTCGAGGCCGCGGCGGCGGGGCTCGACGTGGACGACCACGTCGCTGCCCGGAAGGGCCGCCTCGACGGCGTCCTCGATCTGGTCGGCGGCGCCGTGGCCCTCGACCACGGCCTGCCCTGGCGGCACGCTGACGACGACATCCGCGAAGTAGCGCCCGGCGGACTCGCGCAGTCGCAGCCGGCTGAGCTCGATGTCGGCGCCGAGCCCTGCGATCGCCCGCTCGGCCGCCGCTCGCGCCTGCGCGGGGGCGCGGTCCATCAGGACGTTTGCGTTCTCGGTGATCAGCCTGACGGCGGCCCCGAGGATGATCGCCGCGACCACCAGCGCGGCCACGGAGTCGCCCTGGTGGAAGCCCGCGTGAACGCTCAGCAGTCCCGCGAGCACAGCCATCGAGCCGGCCATGTCGGCGGCGAAGTGGAAGGCGTTTGAGCGCAGCGCCGGGCTTCCGTAGCGGCGGGCCGCCGCGAGCGAGACCCTCGTGCGGCTCAGGTCGAGGATCACCGCGAGCGCGATCACGGCGAACTGATACCAGCGGATGTCGGGTGCCCTGCCGCCGGAGAGGAGGTGCCTGACGGCTTCCACGCTCACCAGCAGCCCGCCGCCGAACAGGATCGCGGCCTCTCCGAGCGCGCCGAGGTTCTCGGCGCGGCGGTGGCCGTATGGGTGTCCGCGGTCGGCCGGACGTCCCCCCAGCCTCACGGCGAAGAAGGTCAGCACGGCGGCGATCACATCGCCGCTCGACTCGATCCCGGCGGATACGAGGCCGAGGCTGCCCGTTGCCAGTCCCACGCCGAGCTTGATCGCCACGAGCACCCCGGCTACGGCGATCGACACCAGCGTCGTGCGCTGCTGGCTCAGCGCATGCTCATTGCCCACGGCCCGCGTCATCGCTGGAGACTAGAGCCGTCGCCCCGCCCCCGTGATCGCCAGCCGGTCCAGTCCCGGCGTATCGTGGGCGCGTGGCCCACGACCATGCTGGACACACACACGGACACAGCCATGCCCTGAGCGAGGACGCCGACGGCTCCCGCCTGATGCTCGTGCTCGTCCTGATCCTCGCCTTCATGGCCGTGGAGGTCGGGGTCGGGGTGATCTCCCACTCGCTGGCGCTGCTCTCAGACGCCGCCCACATGCTCACCGACGCGGGCGCCATCGGGCTCTCGCTGATGGCCCTGAGGCTCGCCGCCCGCCCGGCCCGTGGCGCGATGACCTTCGGCCTCAAGCGGGTGGAGATCCTCTCCGCGCAGGCCAACGGCGTGACCCTGCTGATCCTGGCCGCGTTCGTCCTCTATGAGGCCGTGCGCAGGCTCTTCAACCCTCCCCACGTGCACGGATGGCCGGTCCTGGCGGTGGCGCTGGCGGGCGTGGCCGTGAACCTGGCGGCCGCGTGGATGCTGGCCAGGGCCAACCGCCGCAGCCTCAACATCGAGGGCAGCCTCCAGCACATCCTCACCGATCTGTACGGGTTCATCGCGACCGCGGTCGCCGCGGGGGTGATCCTCGTGAGCGGCTTCCAGCGCGCCGATCCGCTGGTGTCGCTGCTGATCGCCGCGCTGATGCTGCGCTCGGGCCTCTCGCTCGTGCGGGCCTCGGGGCGCGTCTTCCTCGAGGCCGCCCCCGAGGGCCTCGACCCCCAGGCGATCGGGCGGGCGCTCGTGTCCCAGCAGGGAGTCGTGGAGGTGCACGACCTGCACGTGTGGGAGGTCACCAGCGGCTTCCCCGCCCTCTCGGCGCACGTGCTCGTGGGCGCCGATTGCGATTGCCATCTCGCCCGCCGGCGGATGGAGGCGATGCTGCGCGAGCGCTTCGACGTGGAGCACACCACCCTCCAGGTCGATCACGCCGGCGGCGAGCGATCGGAGATCGTCCAGCTCGAGATCGCCCCGGGCGCTCCGCGCGCGGGCGGGCGGACCCCTCCCCGGACCCCTCCCCGGACCCCTCCCGGTGGCTAGGCGCCCTGGCCGCTCGGGCGCACGAGCACCTCGTTGACGCTCACGTTGGGCGGCTGGCCGATCGCGTAGAGGATCGCGCCGGCGATGTCCTCGGAGCTCAGGGGCGTGACGCCGGCGAAGCGCTTGGCCATCTGCTCGAGCACCTCCGGGCGGTTGTGCCCGGGCAGCTCGGTGGCGACGGCGCCGGGCTCGATCGTGGTGACGCGCACGCCGATCGGAACGCCCTCCTGGCGCAGGGACTCCGAGAAGGCGCCGACTCCGAACTTGGTGAGGTTGTAGACGCCCGAGCCAGCCCGCGCGACCCGGCCGGCGACGGAGCTGACGTTGACGATGTGCCCGGAGCCCTGCTCGCGCATCAGCCCCAGCGCGGCATGGGTGCAGTAGAGGACGCCGAAGACGTTGGCCTCGATCATCCGCCGCCACTCCTCCGTGGGGGCGTTCTCGATCGGCCCGAGCAGCATCACGCCGGCGTTGTTGACGAGCACGTCCAGGCGGCCAAGCTCGGCGTGCGTGCGCTCCACGAACACCCGTGCCTGGGACTCGTCGCCCACGTCGGTGGGGATCGCGATCGCGCGCCCGCCCGCGTCGGCGATCCGCTTGGCGAGGGCCTCGATGCGGTCGGCGCGCCGCGCCGCCAGCGCCACGGCGGCCCCGGCCTGGGCGCAGGCGAGCGCCGTGGCCTCGCCGATGCCGGAGGACGCGCCGGTCACTGCCACTACCTTGGAGGAGAGATCTATGGTCATTCGCCGAGCTTAGCCATCGGCGCTCACTTCCCCCGCGGGATGCGACGATAGGCTCCCGGCGCCTCGAAATCGCTCTTTTTGCCGCCTTCGGGGGTTTTAGGCTGCTCCATGGCGGGAAATCCCAATGTGATCCGCCAGGCAGGGACGCCCGTAGGAAGCGTCGAACGAGCATCGAGGAACCGCGTCCTCAAAGATAATTGACAACGCAACTATCGAGGCGTATAATTCCGACTCCAAGCATCGGATTAAGAAGGACGCCAATGTCAGACTCCCCAGTAGACACCACTCTAACGCTCGACCGCGAGGCTCCCGTCCAGGACGCGGAGCACGCCGTCGAGCCCGCCGCTGCCCCTGAGCGGCTCGACAACCCCATCGAGCGCATCGAAGTCGGCGCAGCCGACACGTTCATCCCCGAGGCGGTGGACCAGCTGCTGGCCCACTCGCGGCGTTACCCCCTGCTCACCCCCGCTCAGGAGATCGACCTGGCCAAGCGGATCGAGCGCGGAGACCTCTACGCCAAGGAACTGCTCGTCAACTCCAACCTGCGCCTCGTGGCATCGAACGCGCGGCGCTACCAGAACCAGGGCCTGCCCCTCGGCGATCTCGTCCAGGAGGGCATGCTCGGCCTGATCCGTGCCAGCGAGAAGTTCGACTGGCGCAAGGGCTTTCGCTTCTCGACCTACGCAACCCTGTGGATCCGTCAGGCGATCCAGCGCGGCCTGGAGAACTCCGGCCGCACCATCCGCCTACCCGTCCACGTGGCCCAGCGCTCGCGCAAGGTCGGTCGCGTAGAGCGAGAGCTGTCGGTGCGCCTCGGCCGTGAGCCCACGCTCGAGGAGCTCGCCCAGGAGACCGGGCTGCCGATCGAGCAGGTCGAAGAGGTGCGTCACCAGCGCGCCGCTCTCGTCAGCCTCGACCAGCAGATCGGCGAGGACGGCGACACCGCCCTCGGTGACCTGCTCCCCTCCGACGCCGAGGTGCCGGAGGAGACGGCCTGGGACAACGAGCGCGAGCGGATCGTGCACCGCGCGATCGAGCAGCTGCCTGAAACGGAGCGCAAGGTGCTCACCCTTCGCTTCGGCACCGGCCGCGAGGAGCCCCAGACGCTCACCGCGATCGGCAAGCGCCTCGGCTTCTCCGCCGAGCGTGCCTCACAGCTCGAGCAGCGGGCATTGAAGAAGCTCGCAGAGTCGCCCGAGCTGGCAGCGCTCCGCGAGGCCGCCTAGCACCAACCTCCGATCCGCTCGACCCCCGGCACGCGAGAGCTCGCCGGGGGTCGATGCGGTTCTTCTATGTATGTGCGGCTGGCGCATGCGCCAGTCGGCCGGACGCGCATGCGCGTCCGGGGAAGGCCCGCATGCGGCCCTTCCGTGTCCAGTTTGGTGCGCGGCGTCGTAGTAGAACCTATGGCGTCCAGGCTGGGATCCAGGCATTGGCCAAGCTTGGCCAAGATTGCTAGGCTGGGGATCATGAGGGTCAACGTCGGCCAGGCGAAGACGAACCTCTCGAGCCTGCTCGCCCGCGTGGAGGCGGGCGAAGAGGTGGAGATCGCCCGCAACGGGGTTCCGGTGGCGCGCCTCGTGCGAGTCGAGCCGCAGGTGACACCTGGCGAGAGGTTCCTGGCCACGAGCGGCGCCCTGGCGGGCAAGATCTGGATCTCTGAGGACTTCGAGTTCAGCGAGCAGGAGCTGGACGAGATGTACGCCGAATGGGACGAGGAGGACAAGCTTCTGTGAGGCTCCTGCTCGATACGCATGTTCTGCTCTGGCAGCAGGAGGGACGCCTGGATCGCATCGGAGGTGCGACGGAGGCGATCGCGACAGCCGAGGAGCTGCTGGTCAGCGTCGTCTCGTTCATCGAGGTCGGCATCAAGGCGGCCACGGGCAAGCTCCGCCTCCCCGTTGGCCTCCGCGAGCACGTGCTGGAGAGCGGCGCGCGGATACTCAGCCTCGCGCCCGAACATGGTCTGGACGTCGCCACGCTCCCGCTGCATCACCGCGATCCCTTCGATCGCCTGCTGATCGCACAGGCGCGGAGCGAGGGTCTCACGATCCTCACGGCGGACCGGCGCTTCACCGCCTACGACGTCCCGGTCATCCTCGCCGGCGCTTCCTGACCGTCGTTCCAGCGCCCGCAGGAGATAGAGCCTGCCGACTGGCTAAGCTGGCCCAGGATCACCAGCAGAGCCAGTAGAGGAGGCAGAGCGATGACGCAGAAGACGCTGTGGGAGCGGACGGTCGAGCTCACGATCTCGGTCGGCGAACGTATTCTGGCCCCGATCGAGCGCTTCATCGGGCGAAAGTCGCTTGTGGGCGACGCGACGTTCTTCGACAACGAGCGCTTTCCCTGGATCGCGCACGTAGAGGAGAACTGGGCGGTCATCCGCGAGGAGCTCGAGCGCGTGCTCGAGGACCGCGAGGGCCTTGCCAACTTCCAGGACATCTCCAAGGATCAGATCGAGATCACAGACGACGACCGCTGGAAGACGTTCTTCCTCTACGGCTACGGCTTCGAGGCCAAGCTCGGCGTCGAGATGTGCCCGCGCACGGCCGCCCTCATGCGCGAGATCCCGGGCATGACCACGGCGATGATCTCGATCC
Source organism: Solirubrobacteraceae bacterium (assembly GCA_017882455.1). Classification (GTDB taxonomy): domain Bacteria; phylum Actinomycetota; class Thermoleophilia; order Solirubrobacterales; family Solirubrobacteraceae; genus Palsa-744. Next base: position 17,567 of record JADGPL010000028.1, read on the forward strand.
TCTCGCCGCGCAAGCACATCCTCGACCACCGCGGCCCCTACAAGGGCGTGCTGCGCTACCACCTCGGGCTGATCGTGCCCGAGGACGCCGAGGCCTGTCGCATCCGCGTGGGCGAGCACTTCCGCCACTGGGAGCGGGGCGGGAGCATGATCTTCGACGACACCTTCAACCACGAGGTCTGGAACGACACCGACGAGACGCGGGTGGTGCTGTTCGTGGACGTGCTGCGCCCGCTGCCCGAGCCGTGGGCGACGGTCAACAGGCTGATCGTCAAGGCGATCGGCTACTCCCCCTTCGTGCTCGACGCCAAGCGCAACCAGGAGGCCTGGGAACGGCGCTACCTCGAGCGCAGGCGCACGGCCTCGGCGGCGGCCTCGCAGGAGCGACCCACCGCGCAGAGCGCCGCCTGAGCCCCTCGCAGCGAGCTCTTCAGGCCGGCAGCTCGGAGAGGAACCGAAGCATCTCCGGGATGACCACGGCGGCCTTCTCCCGGTGCGGCCAATGTCCGGTCCCCTCCACGATCAGCGCCCGGCTGGGCCCGGGCAGCAGTGCCGCCGTGGCCGCGTACAGCCCCTCCTGGCCGAGCGCGTGATCGCCGCCGATGATCAGACCGGGGACCGCCCCCACCCTCTCCACGGCCGGGGCTCCCCCGAGTGGCAGGTCGCGGTAGTAGGAGATCGCACCCTCGAGCGTCGCCTGGGGTGAGAGGGCCTCCTTGGCGCGGCGCAAGGTCTCCTCGCGCTCCGGGCCCGTCCAGTCGGGTGCCCAGCGGCGGTAGAGGGTGTCGAGGTAGGCGAAGTCCTGGCGCCGGCAGTGCCAGGCGGCCCACGGCATCTTCAGCGCGATGAAGTGGCGCACCGCCCACATCGCCTGGGGCGTGTGGCGCAGCACCGCCGGGTGAGGGATGCCCGAGGTGACGATCGCGCGGACGCGGTTCGGTCCTAGGGCGGCGGCCACGTAGGTGAGCAGCGCGCCCCAGTCATGGCCGATGAGCACGGCGCGATCGATGCCCATCGCGTCGAGCAGCCCCAGCGCGTCGCGTCCCAGCGTCTCCGGGTCATAGCGGCGGCCGGGAACGATCGTCTCGGGGTGATATCCCCGCAGCCAGGGCACGGTGACGCGCCAGCCGGCGCCCACGAGCGCCTCGGCGATCTCAGACCACGAGTAGGGCGTGTCGGGGAAGCCGTGCAGGAGCACGATGTCCGGCCCCTCCCCCATCTGCGAGAGGACGTGGGAGCGCCCCTCATGCGAGATCGTGCGGAACTCCACGATCTCAGTCTATGGGACGGGGTAACCGTCGCGGAGGGGTGACTCGCGCGTGCGCGCACGCGCGCGCGAGTCACCACTTTCAGACGTTGGACACGTCGAACCCGGTGCCCTGCAGCAGTTCGTTGGCCCGGGCGTTGAGGATCGTGAACTCCCCCGTGAGGATCAGCACGCCGAGCACGATCATCACGGCGCCGCCGACGCCGATGATCACGGGGAAGTGGCGCTTGACGACCGCCAGCGCCAGCGTCATCCGCTCGAAGGCCAGCGCGATCAGTAGGAACGGGATCGCCAGCCCGAGCGAGTAGAAGGCGAGCAGCAACGCGCCGTGGGCGGCCGAGTTGGAGATCGCGGCCTGGGTGAGGATCGCGCCGAGGGTGATGCTCGTGCAGGGCGTCCAGGCGATCGCGAAGGCGGCCCCCGCAACGATCGGCCCGCCCTTCCCGGCGAGGCGCAGCAGCGACTCCGAGTGCCACTCGCGGTTGAAGATCGCCACGAAGGGCGTGGCAAGGAAGATCAGTCCCATCAGGATGATCACCACCCCGCCGGCCTGCTCGAGCGCGTGTTTGTGCGCGTTGAGGCTCGAGCCGATCACCGTCGCGCTCATCCCCAGCAGGATGAAGATGGCCGAGAAGCTCGCGATGAACAGCAGGCTCGGTTTGAGCACCCGCCGCGCCCCCACCCCCCCTTTCAGATCGGCCGGCGTGACCCCGATGACCGTGGAGAGATAGCCGGGCACGAGCGGCAGCACGCAGGGTGAGAGGAAAGACACGAGCCCGGCGGCGAGCGCGAGCGGGATGCCCACGCCCGTTGCCGTGTCGGAGGTGGAGGCGATGATCAGATGTGCGCTCGTCATGGGCTCGGCTGCCCCACAGCATCGCGCGTCTGGGCACGCAGCTCGGCCACCTCGCGCTCGAGGCGCGCCACCCGCTCGTGGAGATCGTCGATCGGAGCGGCCCGGGAGCCGGCGAAGTCGGGTTGTGCGAAACCCGTGCCGGGACTGCGTGGCGCCGGCTGCTCCTCCCCGTCGTCATCCTCCTGCTGGAGCAGCTGGGCGTAGCGCTCCTCCTTCTGTCCCGGACGGCGCTCGAGGCGCCGCACGAGCTCGCGCTTGATCAGCCTGTCGAGGGTCTCATGCACGCCGCCCAGGTCACCGAAGGCGTGCATTCGCTCTGTGCGCTGCTTGAGCTCTCCCGGGGTCTGCGCTCCGCGCAGCATCAGCACGCAGACGACCGCCTGCTCGCCCGCGTCCATCGGTAGGGCTTCTGCGAGCAGATGGCGGTACTTGGGCGCGCGAGAGCCCACGCCGCTGGCCAGGCGTGTGATGCCGCGCCGCTCGAGGCGGTGCAGCGCGTCGCGGATGGCGGCCTCGTCATAGTCGACCACGGGCTCGCGGTTGGTCGACTGGTTGCACGCCAGGCGCAGCGCGTTGAGCGACAGCGGATAGGCGTCGGGGGTGGTGCGCTGCTTTTCCAGCAGGCAGCCGAGAACGCGCGTCTCAGGCGCGGTCAGCGAGCGGATCCAGGCGGGTTTCACGGCTCTTGCAGGGTAGCTGAGGGCATCGCGCCGCCGCGGGTGCTCACCGGTGCCGGCGGCGAGCCGTGCGAGCGATCAGCGTGGCCGCGGGGCCGCGTGTCGCGCCGCGCGGGCCCACGACCCGCGCCGAGCAGCCGTGGGAGCGCCGGTAGAGTCACTGTGTGAGCAGCCAGCCCTTCGCCCAGGGACGCAGTGGTGGAGGCCACCACACGCCGCCGCCGAAGCTGCGTCCCGAGGACGTCCCCGACAAAGCCGTCTCGCTGCGGCGGATCGGACGCCTGTTCATCCCCTACCGCGTGCGCCTCGGCCTGCTGCTCGGCCTGATCGTGCTCGGCTCGGTCCTCAGCATCGCCACGCCGTTCCTGCTGCGCGAAGCGGTCAACAAGGGGATCCTCAAACACGACCTCACGCTGCTGTCGTGGCTGGTGGGCGGGATGATCGCGCTGGCCGTGATCACCGGCGTGATAGGAGTGGCGCAGACCTGGATCTCGAACCAGGTCGGTCAGCGCGTGATGCACGACCTGCGCGCGGCGGTGTACGCGCACCTTCAGCGGATGTCGCTGGCGTTCTTCACGCGCACCCGCTCGGGCGAGGTGCAGGCGCGCATCGCCTATGACATCGGCGGCATCGACGACGTCGTGACGAGCACCGCGACCTCGACCGTCTCGACGGTGGCGACGGTCACGGCCACAGTCGTGGCGATGTTCGCCCTGAGCTGGCGCCTGACCGTCTTCTCCCTGATTCTGCTGCCGTTCTTCGTGTGGCTCACGCGCCGGGTGGGCAACGAGCGCCGGCGCATCCAGTCGGTGCGCCAGGGTCGCCTGGCGGACATGTCGACGCTGGTCGAGGAGTCGCTGTCGGTCTCGGGGATCCTGCTGGGAAAGACGATGGGACGCTCCCAAGAGCTCGTCGGGCGCTTCTCCTCGGAGTCAAGCGAACTGGCCGATCTCGAGGTCCGCGCACGCATGGCGGGGCGCTGGCGGATGGCCTCGGTGCAGATGAGCTTCGCGATCATGCCCGCCGCGGTCTACTGGTATGCGGGCTACAACATCTCCCACAGCCACAACCCGATCTCGATCGGCACGATCGTCGCGTTCACCGCGCTGCAGACGCGCCTGCTGTTCCCGATGCAGCAGCTGCTGTCGGTGGGCCTGGAAGTGCAGACCTCGCTCGCGCTGTTCGGGCGGATCTTCGAGTACCTCGACCTGCCCGTGGACATCGTCGAGCGCCCCGGGGCGCGCGAGCTGCACGACGTGCGGGGTGACGTGCGCCTGACCGGCGTCTCCTTCCGCTACGCGCCGGAGTCGCCGTGGACGCTCCAGGAGATCGACGCCGAGATCCCGGCGGGCACGCGCACGGCGCTGGTGGGCGAGACCGGCTCGGGCAAGACCACGCTGGCCTATCTGGTCGCGAGGCTGTACGAGCCCCAGCAGGGCTCTGTGAGCATCGACGGCGTGGACATCCGCGACCTGACCCTCGACTCGCTGGCGGCGAACGTGGGCCTGGTCTCCCAGGAGACCTACCTGTTTCACTCCTCGATCCGCGAGAACCTGCGCTTCGCCTGCCCCGAGGCCAGCGACGGGGAGATCGAAGACGCGGCGCGCGCGGCCCAGATCCACGATCTGATCTCCTCGCTTCCCGACGGCTACGACACGCCGGTGGGCGAGCGGGGCTACCGCTTCTCGGGCGGTGAGAAGCAGCGCATGGCGATCGCGAGGACCGTGCTTCGCAATCCGCCCGTGCTGATCCTCGACGAGGCGACCTCGGCGCTCGACAACGAGACCGAGCGCGCGGTGCAGCAGGCGCTGGACGACCTCGCCCGCGGGCGCACCACGATCGCCATCGCCCACCGCCTCTCGACGATCCGCGACGCCGACCAGATCCTGGTGCTCGACGCCGGGCGGATCGTGGAGCGGGGTGATCATGACGAGCTCGTTCAGTTGGGTGGCCGCTATGCAACGCTCCTGAGCGGCGCGGAGGTCGGGGACGATCAGGCGATCGCGTCGATGTTCAGACGCACGTAGTCGACGACCACCGGCTCGCCCAGGACCTCGAGCACGTCGTCCATGAAGGGCTCGCGCAGCGCCTCGGGCAGCTGCTGGACGTGGGGCCCGAGCACGATCGTGGAGAGGTATGCGCGCGGCTCCTCCGGTTGGCGCGGCGCCGGTGCAAGCCAGCACTCGGCGGCGGCGAACCCGGCGGCCAGCAGGCGCTCCCGCGTGACATCCGGCGATGCGTAGTGCCAGGGCGCACGCCAGCCCTCGAAGTGGCGCGCATAGGGCTCGCGCTCGATCACGCTGCGCACCCGTCCGCGCAGGCGCGCGATGTTGCCCTCTCCCCCGCACTGCGCCGCGAGCGCTCCGCCGGGGCGCAGGGCGGCGTGGAGCTTCGAGAAGAGACGCTCGTGGTCGGAGATCCAATGGAAGGTGGCGGTCGAGAGGATCGCGTCGAGGGGCTGCTCGAGGTCGAGCTCCAGCAGGTCCATGACGCGCACGTCGGCCTGCCCTCCGAGGCGCTCCCTGGCCGCCTGGACCATCGAGGGCGACTCGTCGAGGGCGATCACGTGTCCGCGCGGCACCCGCTCGATCAGTGCGGCGGTGATGCGCCCGGAGCCACAGCCTGCGTCGAGCACCAGCTCGTCACCGCTCAGCTCCAGGCGCTCGAGGACCTCGAGTCCGAGCGCCTCCATGGTCGCCGAGACGCGGTCGTAGCTCTCGCCATCCCAATCCCGCACTGGCATACGGGCGTACGTTATCACGTACCAACTTCGGCGACGAGCTCGCTCAGGACCTTCGAGAGCTGTCCTCCCTGCCAGGCGATCGGCGAGCGCGCCGGCGGCCCCTGATCCTCGACGAGCAGCCGCGCCCCGGGGATCGCGGCGGCGTAGCGCTCGCCCACCGCCAGGGGATGCCCGGGGTCGGCCCCGTCGCGGCTTGCGACCACGACGACCGGAACCTCGATCGCCCCGAGCTCGCCCATCGCCTCGAACGGGCGCGAGCGGGGAACCACTTCGAGCGCGTCGGCCACCGCCCCGGGGTGCTCGTGCGCAGACAGGCGCTGGCGCAGCACGCGCTCGAGCGTCGCGCGCCAAGCCTCGGAGACTCCGGCCAGGTCATACGCGTGCACGAACCCCTCCACCCCTCCCTCCCTGAGCCCACGGGCGAGGGCATCCCAGCCACCGAGCTCGGCGGCCGAGAGCGTGCGCTCGGGGTCGAACGCGGGCGTGACGATCGCAAGCGCCCGCACGCGCTCGGGGTGGGCGAGCGCGAAGCGCAGCGCCGTGTGTGCGCCCATCGAGGCGCCGGCGATGACCGCGCTCTGCAGGCCCGCGGCGTCGAGCACCGCCTCGAGATCGAGCGCGAGGTGCTCGTAGCCGTAGGCGTGCTTCGGCGCCGGGCTCGAGCGACCGTGTCCGCGGGCGTCGTAGGCGATCACCCGGTGCCCGGAGCGCTCGAGCGCGCGCGAGCCCATGACGACATAGCGGCGCGTGGCGCTGAGCCCGTGCGCCAGCACGATCGCCTGGCCCTCCCCGCTCTGCTCGCCCGACAGCACGACGCCGTCCGAACGGACGGCCAGCACGCTCGGCTCGGCACCCACGGGCGCCTCAGGCGGGGACGGCGGCGAGCGTGCGGATCAGCTCGGCCGAGCGCTCGGGCTGCTCCCAGAAGAACAGGTGCCCGACGCCGTCGAGGATCTCGAGCTGCGCGCCCGGGATCAGCGAGGCGATCATGCGACCGTTCTGCACGGGGAGCATCTGGTCCTCGGTGCCGTGGATCACGAGCGTGGGCATCCTCAGGCCGGCCAGGCGATCGCGCGTGTCATGAGCCAGGACGGCCTGCGCCTGCGCCATCACGACGGGCACCGCGACCGCGCGCCGCTGGGCTATCTCCAGGAAGACGGCGTAGGCGTCATCGTCGGCGGCCTTTGCGGCGGAGACGTTGATCTCCCAGCCGGTGCGAATCGCGCGCTCGCGGTCACCGGAGCTGATCGCCTCGAACAGGCGCTGGAGGATCTCGGGCGCGGCGTGAGAGCTGCCCTCCCCGCCGCAGTAGGTGCAGCCGAGCGTGAGCGTGCGCACGCTCTCGGGATGGGCGAGAGCGAGCTCCTGGGCGATCATCCCGCCCATCGAGATGCCGAGCACGTGGGCCGAGTCGATCTCCAGGGCTTCCATCAGGCCGTGGGCGTCCTCCGCCAACCCGGAGATCGTGAGCTCTCCCTCGAGGCGTGTGCTGTCGCCGATGCCACGATGGTCGTAGACGATCACCTCGAAGCCCTCGCGCAGGGCTTCCAGGAACGGCTCGCCCCAGTGCAGGGCCGTACCGCTCATGCCCATGATCGCCAGCAGCGGCGGCCCGGAGCCGCCGCGTTCGTAGCTGAGCTCGATGTCGCCCACGGGGATCACGGACACGCCTCGATCCTAGCGCGCGCCCGCGCAGGCACGGCACGCCGAAGCAGGCACTCGCGTTGCTCAGACGGGCAACGCGAGCTGCGCGCGAGCCTCGGCCGCATCCGCGCGCGCGGCGCTCGGGCCGGCGGAGGCGCCTTCGCCTCCCGGTGCGGCGCTCAGGCCGGCGACGCGAACTCCCAGCAGCCGCACGGGGCGCGGCGGCGAGTAGTCCTCGAGCAGCCGCAGCGCCTGGGCGGTGACGAGCTCGACGTCGCATGTGGGCTCGGGCACAGTTCGCGCGCGAGTAATTGTGGTGAAGTCGTCGAGGCGTACCTTGATGGCGATCGTGCGTCCCCGGCGTCCGTTCGCGGAGAGGCTTGCGCACAGCTCGCCGGCCATGCGCGAGAGCGCTGCGCGCAGCTCCTCGGGATCCTTCAGATCGAGGTCGAAGGTCCGCTCGCGCGACTCCGAGACGACCTTGTGGGCGGCGCCCACCTCGCCGTCGTGCTCGAAGCGGGCGCGCCTGCGCAGCTCGCGTCCGAGGTTTGCTCCGAAGCGCTCGACGAGCAGCTGCTCGGGTGCGCCGGCCACTGCGGCGAGCGTGCTCAGGCCCAGCTCGGCAAGCCTCCCAGCCGTCTTGGGGCCGATGCCCGGCACCAGGCTGGGCGGGGCCGCGGCGAAGCGGGCGCAGGCCTCTTCGCGGGTGAGCGCCACGAAGCCGGCGGGCTTCTCGGCGTCGGATGCGACCTTGGCGACGAGCTTGTTGGGGCCGATGCCGACCGAGCAGGTGAGCTCGGTTGCCGCCTTGATCTCGGCCACCAGCCGGCGCATGGCGGTGCGCGGTGAGAACAGCCCCTCGATGTCGAGGTAGGCCTCGTCGAGACCCACCACCTCGACGCGCTCCACGTGATCCCGCACGATGCCCATCATCTGTGCTGAGGCCGCGCGGTAGGTCGGGAAGTCCGGCGGGAGGAAGATCGCCTGCGGGCACAATCTCCGCGCGCGCGAGGCCGGCATGGCTGAGCCGACGCCGTAGCGGCGGGCCTCGTAGCTCGCTGTGGTCACCACCGCGCGCGGGCCGCTGCCGGAGACGACGACCGGCTTGCCGCGCAGCTCTGGGTGGCGGCGCAGCTCGATCGAGACGTAGAAGGCGTCGGCGTCGAGGTGCGCGACGCGCAGGGACTCTGAGGCGGACACGGCCCTTGCGAATCTAGCGCCGCGGGCGGCGGGCGGCGGTCGGCGGGGCCTCAGCCGACGCGCGCCGGGGCCAGCAGCTCGCGGCGTGAGGATATGCCGAGCTTGCGGTAGATGTGGCGGGCGTGGGTGCGCACGGTCTCCACGCTGATGCTCAGGTCGGCGGCGATCTGGGCGTTGGAGCGCCGGCGCTGCAACTCGGCCAGCACGTCTGACTCGCGAGCGGTGAGCAGTCCCGAGCCCGAAGGGGCGCCGTCGGTGCCCCTTGGGATCAGCTGCAGCCCGCGTGAGGCCAGGTGGATGGCGTTGAGGACGTCGCGCTCCTGTGTGTCCTTGGACAGGCAGGCGGCGGCTCCGAAGGCGAGCAGCTGGGCTGCCTCGACACTCGAGGCGTGGTCGGCGAGCAGCAGCAGATGGGTCGCGGGATGACGGATGGTGAGCTCTCGCGCCTCGATCGGGCTGCGCAGCGTGCCGGCGTCGAGGATCGCCACGCGCGGATCGTGGCGGCGCAGGACGGCGTCCAGCTGCGCCGGAGCCATGTCGCGGGCCACGAGCTCGAGGCTGGGGTCGTCCTGCACCAGTCCCCGCAGCCCGCGGGCGAGGAGGTCTGGAAAGCGCCCGACCGCGACGGTGATCGCTGAGGTCTCAGACATGACGATGCACCATCCTATCGGCAAACACACGTCAAAGGGTGAGCTGCATATCACCCTGCAACCACCCTTTGCCTCCCCCAAAGATCCCCCGTAAAAGGGGAGCCGCGGGCGGTCGCGGGCGCGGGCATCTCTGCAATCGTCCTGTGAACAACTTCCGGACCGCTGAGGACGGGCCGGGGCGAGGGGCCACGGAGTGCGCTGCGGCTCGAGAGCGAATGCGACCCACGGAACGGGAGAGGGGTATCCGATGCGCGATAGCCGAGAGCCACAGACCGAGGGATCTGTGAGCAGACTGGCGCGCGCGGGTCGCCGTCTCCGTCCCACGCGCCGGCTGTGGGCGGGTTCGCTCGCGCTGCTCCTACCCCTCGTCCTCGTGCTCGTGGCGTTCCTCGCGCCGATCGGCCAGGCCAAGGAACGCTCACCCGAACGCGAAGCGGCGAGGAACACCCGCCTCGCCGAACGGCTGCAGCGCGCCGAGGAACGCAAGGCCCAGCGCGAAATGCAGGAAAGGGCGCGCAGGGAACGCTCCGAGCGGGCCAAGACCAAAGAGGAAGAACGCGAGAACGGCGTGGTCAAAATCAGCTGCACCCAGGTGAGCTGGACCTTCAGGGGCTTCCCGGACCTGCCGGGGAACACGGTCACCGAGAAACTCACGATCGGCCACCTTCCGGCGACGCTGAGGACGTTCACCTTCGATGGCACGACCGGGACCGACGTGGTGGCGATCAACGCACCCCCCGGTCCCGGAGGTGCGGGCTACAAGATCGACGCGTGGGGAAAATGGACGACCAACGGCTTCCACGGCGCGTTCGACATCCACGCCAAGGTCACGTGTCCCCCCGCCCCAGCGCTGGCGATCGAAAAGCTCCAGCAGATCGCGGGCGCCGGCGGCTCCTACACGAGCACGCCCGTGACCGGCCAGGTCGGCCAGACCGTCGACTACGAGATCGTGGTGCGCAACACGGGCAACGTCCCGCTGAGCCTCGGCAACTTCAGCGACCCCCGCTGCGACGAAGAAACGATCAGCGGCGGCCCCGGGGTGGCGGAACTGGCGGCGGGCGCCTCGACGACCTACCTCTGCAGCCACCTGCTGGGCACGGCCGACCGGACATCCGGCAGGTACCTGAACGCGGTGACGCTCACCGCGACCCCGCCCGAGGGCGAAGGCTCGCCGATCTCGGAAACCTCGAACACGGTGGAAGTGCAGGTGCCACCCGTGACGCCGCCGAGCAAAGAAAAAACGTCCTCGACCACGACCACCACTCCCCCGCCGACCGTGAGCTCCTCGACGCTCGGCAGCATCACCACCCAGCCCCCCCGATCGGGAGTGCTGGCGTTCCTCTCGGCCAGCGTCCCGAGGCTGAACGGGCCCCAGGGCTGCGTGCGCCGCGGCTTTCGCGTGACGATCAAGTCGGCGGGAGTGGCGAGCGTGACCTTCTACCTGGACGGGCACAAGCTGAAGCGGTTGACGGCCCACAGCGCGCGCAAAGGCCAGCTGTCGATCGTGATCGACCCGTCGAAGCTGCGTGTGGGGGCACACCGCCTGCTGGCGAAGATCACGATGGTCAAGGCCCCGGGCGCAGCAAGGGCAGTGACGGCATCGCGCCGGATGATCGTGCTGCGCTGCGCCTCGGCGGCGCTCACGCCCAAGTTCACCGGCTAGCGTGCTCGCGCTCCACGCAGCCGGGGCCCCTCGGCGCCGCGCATCGCTGGCCGTGCTGGGCGCCGGCGTGCTGGTCGCGATGCAGCTCTGCACGCTCGTTCCCCCGGCGCAGGCACAGAGCTCAGTGACTGCGCTCGTGCGCATCTCAGATCTGCACAGGATCTCCCGCTGGGCCTATCCCACCTACGAAGCGGCCGTTCGCGCGAGCCCCTCCCCGCGTGCGCGCACGCTCGGGCACCTGCGGTTCCTGACCGGCGACGGGCAGGCGGAGCTGTACGTGGTGCTGGCAGCCGAGCAGCCCCTCTCCGCCGCGGCCTGGGTTCGCCTCGAGCTGCCGGGCAGGCCCAACGGCAGGACCGGCTGGGTGCCCCGGGACGCGCTCGGCGCATTTCACACGGTCGATGGCTATCTGCTCGTCGACCAGCGCGATCTGCGCGCGACGCTCTTCCGCGACGGCCGCGCGATCTTCAGCGCGCCGGTGGGAACGGGCAAGGCGAGCACGGTCACCCCCGCCGGGCACTTCTACGTGATGGAGAAGCTCATCACGCTCAACGCACCCCTCTACGGACCGTTCGCGCTCGGCACGAGCGCCTATGCGCCAACGCTCAACGAATGGCCGGGCGGAGGCGTGGTGGGCGTGCACGGGACCGACGAACCGCAGCTGATCCCCGGGCGACCGTCGCACGGGTGCATCCGCATGCGCAACGCGGACATCGCACGCCTGTGGCGGATCATCTCGGTGGGGACCCCGATCGAAATCACATGATCGGTCCTGGGGGCTTGGGGTGTGTCCCGCCGGCGGACCTGCTCGGGCGCGGGACGCTGCCTCGCGATGGGTGGCCTGGGGATCGAGCCTAGTCCAGCATGCTGAATATGGGGGCATTACATTCCAACAGCTTGACCGACAATTTTAGACGAATTGTCAATGGCCGTGCCGCCCTACGCCCGTGCGTGGGGCTTCTGGTCCGCGACGTGGGCAACGCTCCTGGGGTAGGCTTCGCCGAACAACCATGGACCTGACCTTCAGCCCCAAGGAGATCGCCTTCCGCGACGAGCTGCGCGGCTGGCTGGCCGAGAACCCGCCAGCCCCCGAGCCCGCCGAGGGCGGCGAGGACGAGGGCGGGGAAGGGGCTCAATTCAAGTGGCGCCGGGACTGGCAGCGGCGCCTCTACGACGCCGGCTGGGCGGCGCCCGCGTGGCCCACCGAGTACGGCGGGCGCGGGGCATCGCTGACCGAATCGGCGATCTACTTCGAAGAGATCGGGCGCGCGCGCGTGCCGATGGCGGCCAACGTGCTCGGCCTGCTGCTGGGCGGCCCCACGCTGATGGTGTGGGGCACGGACGAGCAGAAGGAGCGCCACCTGCCGCCGATCCTCTCGGCCGAGGAGATCTGGTGTCAGGGCTTCTCAGAGCCCGACGCGGGCTCGGACCTGGCCTCGCTGAAGACCCGCGCGGTCAAGGAGGGCGATGAGTGGGTGGTGAGCGGCCAGAAGGTGTGGACGAGCGGCGCCCAGTACTCGAAGTGGTGCATGCTCGTGGCGCGCTCGGACAACGAGGCGGCCAAGCACAAGGGCCTGACCTACTTCCTGATGGACATGGAGCAGGATGCCGTGCAGGTGCGACCCCTGCGCCAGATCACCGGGGAGGCGGAGTTCAACGAGCTGTTCATCGAGGAGGCCCGCATCCCCGACGCCAATGTCGTCGGTGGCGTGGGCAATGGCTGGAAGGTCGCGCTGACGACGCTGATGAACGAGCGGGCGGGCCTCGGCTTCGCGCTGCAGATTCGCCTGCGCCAGCTGCTCGACGATCTGATCGCCAAGGCGGCCGAGCGCGGGCTGCTCGATGACGCGCGCATCGCCGATGCGCTGGCCGAGCTGCATGTGCGCTGCGAGTCGATCCGCCTGCTGGCCTGGAAGGGCCTCACCGACGTCGAGCGCTACGGCCAGCCCGGGCCCGAGGGGTCGCTCGTGAAGTGGCTGTGGTCGGACACCAACCAGCGTCTGACCCAGCTCGCCGTGGACATCGTCGGACCGGAGGCCCTGACGGCGGGTGAGAGCTGGAGCTATGAGCTGCTGCGGGCGCGCGGCAACACGATCGAGGGCGGCACCACGGAGGTCCTGAAGAACATCGTGGCCGAGCGCGTGCTCGGGCTGCCGCGACTCAAGGTGGCGGCATGATCTTTAAGGAGCTCCGCCCTTCGGGCTCCGCTGGAGGGGTTGCCTAGTCATGGACTTCGGCTTCACGGACGACCAGCGCGACATCCAGCGCACGGCGCGCGACCTGCTGGGCGAGCGCGCCAGGCCGGAGCGGGTGCGCGAGCACGCGGAGTCCGGACGGATGGACACGGAGCTCTGGCGCGAGCTGTGCGAGCTCGGCTGGCCCGGTATCGCGATCTCCGAGGAGCACGGCGGAGGCGGTCTCGGATTGATCGAGCTGGGGATCCTCTGCGAGGAGCTCGGCCGCTCCCTCGCCCCCGTCCCCTTCCTCCCGAGCGCGATGGCGGCAGCGGTGATCGAGCACGGCGGCTCGCCCGAGCAGCGCGGGCGCTGGCTCCCGAGCCTTGCCTCCGGTGAGAGCATCGGCGCCCTCGGCACGGCGCTCGACGGCACAGCCGAGTTCGTGATCGGCGGCGCGGACGCCCAGGTGATCGTGCTGATCGAAGACGACGGGAGTGCACGGGTCCTGGCGGCCGATGAGGCCGAGGTGAGCCCGCTGGCCTCGATCGACCCGACCCGCTCGGCGGCGCGCGTGAGCGCGGAGGACGGCGGCGAGCTGCTCGCCGATGGTTGCGCGGGCCTCGGACGCGCGCTGGTGGCCGTCAGCTCGGAGCTCGTCGGCGTGTGCGACAGGGCGCTTGCGATGACGGTCGAGTACGTCAAGGAGCGCAAGCAGTTCGGCGTGCCCGTGGGCGCCTACCAGGCCGTTTCGCACCGTTGCGCGCAGATGCTGCTGGAAACCGAGAAGGCCCGCTCGACCGCTGCCTTTGCGGCATGGACGGCCGATTCGGACCCCGAGCGCCTGGCCGAGGCGGCGGCGATGGCCAAGGCGGCCGCATCGGATGCCGGCCGTGAGGTCACCGCCAGCGCGATCCAGGCCCACGGCGGCATCGGCTTCACCTGGGAGGCGGACGTGCACTGGCTCTACAAGCGTGCACAGGTCGATGCGGTGCTGCTCGGTGGAGCCGGCCGACACCGTGCCCGCCTCGCGGAGATCCTGGCCGACAAGGTCCGCGCCTCAGCCGCGGCCTGAGCCTTCCGCTCCTCCTAGCGTGTCCCGTTACGCGGCCTTTCTCCGCGGGATGAACGTGGGCGGGCACCGGCTGACAAACGAGGAGCTGCGCGCGCACTTCGACTCGATGGGCTTCCTCGATGTGGCGAGTTTCCGGGCGAGCGGCAACGTGGTCTTCGCGGGCGAGGCGGCCGAGCCCGAGGATGTGAGGAGGCGCATCGAGGAGGGTCTCTCAGGCCTGCTTGGCTATGCGGTGCCCGCCTTCGTCCGCAGCGCGGCCGAGGTGCGGGCGATAGCCGCAAGCGAGCCCTTCCCGGCCGCGCGGCTGGCTGCCTCGAAGGGCAAGCTGCAGGTGGCGATGCTGTTCGAGCAGCCCCCGGCCCCGGCGCGCAGGGAGCTGCTCTCGCTGGCGAGCGGGCAGGATGGGTTGGTCCTGGATCGGCGCGAGCTCTACTGGCTGCCCAGCGGCGGCGTCCTGGAGTCCGAGCTCGACATGAAGGCGATCGAGCGGCTGGCGGGAGCGATGACCATGCGCACCAAGGGAACGGTCGAGCAGATCGCGGCCAGGCACTTCTGCGAGTGACCCCGACTGCAGCGAGCGGCGGGTAGGCTCCTGGAAACAGCGAGAGAGGAGCAGGGCAGTGATCGAGCCGTTGCCACGGGGGCGCAATCCGTTCGACGAGATGGGTGTCGCGCGCGACGCGCAGGGCCGCGCGCATTACCGTGCCCGCCCCGACTCGCTGGTGGCGATGCTCAAGGCGAGCGTCGAGCGTGAAACGCAGGCCAGGGCCCTGGTCGAGGTGGGCGGCTCGACGATCACCTACGGCGAGCTGTGGGAGCGCGCCACCCGCGTCGCGGGCGGCCTGCGCGGCCTCGGGGTGCAGCGCGGCGATCGCGTGGCTCTGCGCCTGGCCAACTCGATCGACTGGGTGCTGGCGTTCTTCGGCGCCCAGCTGGCCGGCGCGGTCGTGGTGCCGGTCAACACGCGCTTCACCGAGGAGGAGGTCGCCTACGTGGTCGAGGACTCAGGGGCGGCGTTCACGTTCGCTCCCGGCGCCGCGCTGCCGGACGGCGCTCCGCTCGTGGTCGAGGACCTCGTCCCCGACGATCTCGCGGCGATCTTCTACACGAGCGGTACCACCGGTTTCCCCAAGGGGGCGATGACCACCCACGCCAACTTCCTGACCAACAGCGAGAACGCCTTCCGCTGCCTGTCGGTCGATCGCTCCGAGGGCCCTGAGATCTCGACGCTCGTCTCGGTGCCGCTCTTCCACGTCACCGGGTGCAACAGCCAGCTGATCCCGGTGCTCGAGATGGGCGGGCGGGTGGAGATCCTCTCCGGCCCGCTCGATCTCGACGGCTTCTTCGAGGCGGTCGGCTCGCACGGGGTCAACCAGCTCGTCTCGGTACCGGCGATCTACCACGCCCTCGTGCGCCACCCCAAGTTCGCCGAGCTCGACGTCAGCGGCGTGCGCTGGGTCTCCTACGGCGGCGCGCCGATATCCGAGAGTCTCGTGGAGCGCATCAAGGAGGCCTTCCCGGGGGCTCGCGTGGGCAACGGCTTCGGCCTGACCGAGACCTCCTCCCTGACCTCGTTCCTGCCCCACGAGGAGGCTGCGGCGCATGCAGACTCGGTTGGCTTCGCGATGCCGGTGGTCGACGTGGCGCTGGACGAACCGGATCCGCGGACGGGCGTGGGAGAGCTGCTCGTGCGCGGCCCCAACGTGGTGGCGGGCTACTGGAACAAGCCCCAGGCCACCGCCGAGACGTTCGTGGACGGCTGGTTGCACACCGGCGATGTGGCGCGCGTGGACGCCGACGGGCTGATCTACATCGTGGACCGCAAGAAGGACATGATCAACCGCGGCGGCGAGAACGTCTACTCGATCGAGGTCGAAAACGTGCTCGCGGGCGCGCCGGCCGTGGGCGAGGCGGCGGTGGTGGCGGTACCTGACGAGATGATGGGCGAGAAGGTCGGGGCGGTGATCGTGGCGCTGCCGGGTCGCCAGCTCGACGTCAACGCCGTGCTCGGGCACTGCCGCGCCCATCTCGCCGACTTCAAGGTCCCCCAGTACATCGCCGTGCGTGAGGATCCGCTCCCGCGCAACCCGGGCGGCAAGCTCTTGAAGGCGCACCTGCGCGAGGAGACCCGGTGGGGAAAGCCCCTTCGTTGACGACCACACCCCGAGGAGAGAGCCGATGGGAACCGTAGAGACCGTTCAGGGCGCCGTCGCAGAGGACGAGCTGGGCCTCGTCCTCGTCCACGAGCACGTCCGCTTCCGCGACGAGGCCGTGGCGGCGGAGTGGCCGGGGCGCTATGACGAGCAGCTCGAGCTGGACGCGGCCCTGGTCGCGGTGAGAGCGGCCAAGGAGCACGGGGTCAGGACGATCGTCGATCCGACGGCCATGTTCGGAGGGCGCGACGTGCGCTTCATGAAGCGTGTGGCTGAGGAGACGGGCGTGCAGATCGTGGCGTGCACGGGCATCTACAGCTACGACTATCTCCCCCACTACTTCGAGAACCGCGACGTGGACGTGATGGCCGACCACTTCGTCGAGGACATCGAAGTGGGCATCCAGGGAACCGACATCAAGGCGGCCTTCCTGAAGTGCGCTGCGGATGCGGCGGGTGTGACCGAGCACGTCGAGAAGATCCATCGCGCGGTGGCTCGCGCGAGCGTGCAGACGGGCGCGCCGATCATGGCGCACTCGATGCCGGCGGTGGTGACGGGACCGCGCCAGGTGGAGATCTTCGCCGAGGAGGGCGTGGACCCGGCGAAGGTGCAGATCGCACACTGTGGCGACACCGACGACGTGGCCTACATCGAGGGGCTGATCGAGCGCGGCGTGTACGTGGGTCTCGACCGCTACGGCCTGGAGATGTACCTGCCGATGGACAAGCGCAACGCGACCGCCGCGGAGCTCTTGCGGCGCGGGTACGCCGAGCGGCTGCTGATCTCCCAGGACTTCTGCGCCACGATCGACTGGTTCCCGCCGGAGGCCGCCGAGGTCTTCGAAACGGCGGGAGCGATCCGCAACTGGTCGATGACGCTCGTCTTCGAGGAGGTCGTGCCGGCCCTGCGCGAGCTCGGCGCGCTGGACGACGCGGGCTTCAACACGATCTTCGTGGAGAATCCGCGGCGCTGGCTGACCGCCTGAGAGCCGGAGCCCCGGGCGGGGGCGCTCACGCCGGGGCGAGCAGCAGCTCCGGTCCCTCCTCGACGCCGGCCTTGTTGACCTTGGGGTTGGCGGGTCGCGCAGAGAGCCGCTCTGTGGGGAGCGTCCCGCACAGGGCCAGCGCTTCCCGGGCGCCGAGCGCGGGATCGAGCCAGGCCCGCTGGGCCTCGGTGTCGGCGAGGATCACGGGCATGCGGTCGTGGATCGGCGCTGCGATGCGGTTGGGGGCGGCGTCGCAGGTGAGCAGGGTGACGCTCGCGATCCACTCGCCCTCGATCTTGGCGGGCGTCCACAGCGCGGCGAAGGCGAACGGGACGCCGCCGTCGAGCTGGAAGAAGAACGGCTGGCGGGGCTCTGAGCGCTTCTCGGGCTTCAGCCACTCGAAGTAGCCGTCGGCGATCTGCAGGGCGCGGCGCGAGGACTTGGGGATCAGGTCGCGGAAGGCCGGCTTGGTGGCGACGGTCTCCATCCGCGCGTTGATCATCTTGGCGCCGACCTTGAGATCGTTGGCCCAGTGGGGAACGAGGCCCCAGCGCAGCATCCGCGCCTCGGGCTCGCCCTTTGCCGCCACGATCGCGAGCACCTGTTCGGTGGGCGCGATGTTGAAGCGCCGCGTGCCCTCGGCGCTTTCGATCGGGACCCGGAAGCGCTCGTTCAGTTCTTCGGGCCCGGCGGTGTTGGTGTAGCGGCCACACATGGGCCCTAAGGATATGAGGGCCGCCGGAGGCGGTCCGGATCGGCCCCAGGCGCCCGCAGATCACGGTCTGCCAGACGGCAGAGTGAGCACGTGAGCGGCCCGTGAAAGTGCGAACATATGTTCGTATGGCCAGGCCCTACCGTCCCGTCCGCGAGCTCGAAGCCCACCTGGAACGCGGCGAGCTGCAATTCGCGCTCGCGCTCGCCAGGGCACTTGCGGTCGAACGCGAGCGTCCGCTGGACCTCGCGGTGACGATCCGCTTCCTGCCGCTGATCGCGGCCGAGCGGCCGGAGGACTTCGACGTGTGGGCGCTGCGCTGGCTCGAGCGCTGGTGCGGGGAGCTGCGCAGACGCGCGAGCATCGATGACGCCGTCGATGTGGCGCAGGGTCTGGCCGAGATCCCGATCGACCCCGAGCGCGCTTTGGCGGTGATCGAGGCGATCTGCGCCAGTCACCGCGGGCGGCTCAGCGAGCCGTGAGGCCTCAGCCGGCCGTCCGCACGCGGTAGCGCCTGATCGTCAGCGGCACGACCAGCACCAGGATCAGCAGGCACCAGCCAAGGGCGCTGAGCACCGGATGCTGCAGCGGCCACGCGGCCGCGGAGGGCAGCGCGGTCGGGTTGCCGAACAGCGCCCTGACGGCGGCCGCCAGGGCGCTCACGGGGTTGTATTCGGCGACCTGGCGAAGCCCTTCGGGGAGGCTGCCGGCGGGGACGAACGTGTTGGCGATGAAGGTGAGCGGGAAGATCAGGATGAACGCCACGCCGTTGACCGCATCGGGCGTGCGGGCGAGCAGGCCGAGCAGCATCCCCACCCACAGCATCGCGAAGGCGAACAGGACCAGCAGCGCGAAGCCGGCGAGCGCGTGGGGAAGGTCGGAGTGGATGCGCCAGCCGACGATCAGCCCGCTGGCGGTCATGATCACCAGCGCGAGCGTGGCGGAGGCCAGGTCGGAGATGAGGTGCCCGTACAGGAAGGCCGAGCGCGACATCGGCAGCGAGCGGAAGCGATCGACGATGCCCTCGGTGAGGTCCGTGGCGATCGAGATGGCGGGGCCGATGATCCCGAAGGTGAGCGTCTGCACGAGGATGCCGCCGAGCAGATATTCGCGGTAGCCGCCACCGCCCACGTGGATGGCGCCGCCGAAGACGTAGGCGAACAGCAGCACGAACATGATCGGCTGCACGGTCGCGTCGAGCAGCCGCTCGGGCACCTGACGCACGTGGGCGACGTTTCGACGCGCCAGCATCAGGCTGTCAGAGAGCTCCCAGCGCAGGCGCGTGGCCAATCCGGGCGCGGCTGTCGAGCTCTCGCTCATCGTGCAAGGGCCTCCGTCGCGGGCGTCTCGGGACTCCCATGCGATCCGGTCACGGCAAGGAAGACGTCGTCGAGCGTGGCTTCGCGGCGATGCACGTCGAGCGCATCGACGCCGGCCGCGTCGAGCGCGCGCACGACCTCCACCAGCCGTGTTCCGGCCCGCGCTGGCATGGTCACACGCAGCTCCTCCGGCGCCGTCACGGACTGCCCGTCGGCGAAGGCGCTCAGCGCCTCGGCTGCGCTCGTGAGTCCTTCCTCGCTTGCCAGCGTGACCTCGATCCGCTCGCCCCCCACGCGTGCCTTCAGCTCCTCCGGCGGCCCGGCCGCCACGATGCGCCCCCGGTCGAGCACCACGATGTTGTCGGCCAGACGGTCGGCCTCCTCGAGGTACTGGGTGGTGAGCACGAGCGTGGTGCCGCCGTCGACGAGCTCGCGAAGCAGCGTCCACAGGTCGTTGCGCCCCTGCGGATCGAGACCCGTGGTGGGCTCGTCGAGGAACAGCACGGGCGGCTCCCCCATCAGGCTGGCGGCGAGGTCGAGGCGGCGGCGCATGCCGCCGGAGAACGTGCGCACGAGGATGTCGGCCTTCTCGAGCAGCCCGAGGCGCTCCAGCAGCTCGCGCGCGCGAGCACGCGCAATGGCGCGCGGCAGGTGGTAGAGGCGTCCCACCATCTCGAGGTTGACGCGGGCGGAGAGCAGTCCGTCGACCGTGGCGTACTGCCCGGCCAGTCCGATGCGCTCGCGCACACGCGCGGCCTCCGCGACCACGTCCAGGCCGGCCACGCTGGCTCGGCCGGCGCTGGGCAGGGCGAGCGTGGTGAGGATGCGGATCGCGGTCGTCTTGCCGGCGCCGTTGTGGCCGAGCAGGCCGAGCACGCTGCCGGGAGGCACGTCCAGGTCGACCTCACGCAGCGCCCACAGCTCGCCGTAGCGCTTGCCGAGGCCTTCGGCCACGACGCCGTCGTGGGCGCCCGTGGGCAGTGCTGTCGATCGGCCGGCGGCGCTCACCCGCCCAACTTATCGCCCGCTCGGCGGAGCGCGCAGCGGCGCGCCGATCTGGCGCGTCAGGCGCCGAGATGCACCGGAAGTGTCTTCAGCTGGTTGATGAAGGGCGATTCGACGTAGACGGGGCTGCCTGTGATGTGGATGTTGGGGTGGCGTTTGAGGGTCTCTTCGAGCATGATCTTCAGCTCGAGGCGGGCGAGGGCGGTGCCGAGGCAGAAGTGGCGTCCACCGGCACCGAAGGCCTGGTGCTCTTCGGTGCGCGTCAGATCGAAGCGGTCGGGTTCAGGGAAGCGCGTCTCATCACGGTTTGAGGAGACGTACCACATCACCACCTTCTCGCCCTCCTTGATCTTCTGGCCATGCAATTCGGTGTCACAGGTCGCGGT
>JADGPL010000013.1 GCA_017882455.1 Solirubrobacteraceae bacterium
CGCCGCCTGCGCGGCGCCCGCAGCCGAAGCCGGCGCCCCCGCGCCCACCGGCGAAGCGGGCTGCCCAGGTGGCGCTCCCGGCCGGCTCTGCGGCGGTGTCCCTGGCTGCGCGGCCGGGGCGGCCTGCCCCGCTGCCGGCTGCTGGCCGGCAACCGGCTGTGCAGGTGGCGCGGCTGCTTGTCCGGATGCCGGCGCGGGCTGGCCCGGCACGGCGGCGCGCCCGGGAGCGGCGGGCAGCGCGGGCGATCCCGCGGCAGCCGTCGTCGCAGCGCCGGGCGCACTTGGCACCGGCACTGGCACTGGCACCGCAGGCGTTCCCGCCGCGGTGAGCGCCTGCCCTGGGGCCGCGGCCGTCGGCGCCGGTGCCCCCGCCACGCGCGTGGCGGGACCCGCGCCCGTGGCGGCGGCGCGGTTGTGGATGGGCGCTGCGCGCGGAACCGGGCGCACTCCCTGGGCCGCTGCGCCCTGCTGCTGCAGGCGCGCGGCCGCGGCGGCGGCCACCCGCTGCTCCACGTCGGCGTCCCGCTCGGGGGCCCTGCCGGCCCACTCACGCAGGCGTTTGAGCTCGCGCCCCTGTGAGAAGACGAGCAGCGAGAGCACCGCGATGCCCACCAGGGCGGCGAAGGCCACGATCGCCCCGATCTGGGTGAATGTGCTCGAGAGCGAGAGCGCGAGCGGCGAGATGGTCATGAATTCGGGGAGTGTACGAGGGGAGCAGGCGCCTCGCGCTGACTCTCGGGGGGTGGAGCTGCGGTAGCGGCTGCGCCGCCACTCGGCGTGGGGGGACGCCCGGGGGCGTCTCGCTGGTGGCCCGGCGCCGCATGGCGCTCGGCAGAGAGCTCGGATACCTTGGCGGCGAGGCCGGCAGCATCGCCCTCGAGCACCAGCAGCCCGATCTCCGCGAACATCGACTCGACCGCCTGCACGGCCAGGGGCTCGCGGTCGGCGAGCAGGATCTTCTCGGCCTCGGTGGCACGCGGGCGCTCATAGCTGTTGAACAGCTCCTCATGGAGCTTCTCTCCCGGGCGGGCGCCGACGATCTCGATGTCGATGTCGCGGTCGGGATCCAGCCCGGAGAGGTCGATCATGGCACGTGCAAGCTCCACGATCCGGACGGGCTCGCCCATGTCGAGCACGAACACGTCCGCTCCCCTGCGTGCGGTGCCGTTGGCCGCGCCGCTCGGACGAGCGTCCCCGGCTCCGGCCGCGAGGGCGCCCGAGCGGATGATCAGCTGGACGGCCTCGGGGATCGTCATGAAGTAGCGGGTCATCCGCTCGTCGGTGACCGTCACCGGACCGCCCCGCTCGATCTGGCGGCGGAAGATCGGCACGACGCTCCCGGAGGAGCCGAGGACGTTGCCGAAGCGGACCGCCGCGTAGCGGGTGCCCGGGAAGCGGGCGGTGGCGGCCTCGAGGGCGAACTCGGCCAGTGCCTTGGAGGCCCCCATGACCGTGGCGGGCGCGACGGCCTTGTCGGTGGAGACGAGCACGAAGCGGGCGATCCCGAGCTCGCCGGCCACGTGCGCGACGAGCCGCGTCGCGATCGCGTTGTTGCGCACGGCCTCCACCGGGTTCGCCTCCATCAGGCCCACGTGCTTGTAGGCGGCCGCATGGAAGACGACCGTGGGGCGGTACTCGGCGAAGACCTCGCGCATGCGCTCCTCCTCCTTGCAGTCGGCCAGCACGGCCGCCAGCATCGAGGGCGGGACGTGACGCTCGTCCTCGAGCTCGCGCTGGATCGAGAAGAGGTTGTCCTCGGCGTGGTCGAGCAGCACGATCCGGTGCGGCTCCACACGCGCGATCTGGCGGCAGAGCTCGGCTCCGATCGAGCCACCGGCACCTGTCACGAGCACGGTCTCGCCGGCCAGGTAGGCGCCCACGCGCTCGAGCTCCATGTGCACCGGCTCGCGCCCGAGCACGTCCTCGACGCGCACCTCGCGCATCTGGCGCGCGAGGGCACCCCGGGTCTGCAGCAGCTCGAACACGGTCGGCAGCGTCCGCACAGGGATGGAGCGCGCGCGGCACTCGCGCACGATCCGAGCCCGTGTGGAGCCCGGCGCCGAGGGGATCGCGATGATCACTTCGTCGGGCTCGGCCTCGTCGAGGATCCGCGGGAGCTCGCCTTCGGTGTTGCCCCGCACGCGCACCCCGTCGATCCGCAGCCCCCGCTTGCCCGGGTCGTCGTCGAGGAAGCCCACGGGCAGCAACCCCAGCTCGCGGTTGCGCAGGATCTCGCGCACGACCATCCGCCCGCCCTCGCCGGCGCCGGCGATCATCACCGTTCGCTGGCCCTTGCCCCCGCCACGAAAGGCGGCGAGCGGGCGGCGCTCGTAGACGCTGCGGGCCACGGCGCGTATGCCCACGAGGAAGACCAGCGCCAGCAGCGCGAACAGGACGGTGACGCCGTTGGGCAGCAGGATCGCCGAGGTGCCGTGGTGCGTGGCGCGCTCGACCGGGCGTATCACCACGATCGCGACCACCACGAGCAGCACGATCAGCGCCACCGCCCGCACGACCGCCTCGTAGTCGCGCTGTCCCGCATAGCGCCAGCGGCGCTGGTAGACGCGCGAGAGGACCAGCACGGGCAGGCTCCCGCCGAGCACCCACCAGAGGGTTCGTTCGCGCAGGTGCTCGTAGTAGCCGGTCGGGCCATGCTCGAAGCGCAGCTGGAAGGCGAGGTAGTACGCGAGCGCGACCAGCGCCCCGTCCACTGCGAGCTGCGGCAAGGAGTGACGGTGGAGGGGTAGGGCCGCCGAGCGGATCCGTCGGCGCATTGTGCAGATTGTAAGGGCCTATCCA
The DNA here is from genome assembly GCA_017882455.1 of Solirubrobacteraceae bacterium. Lineage (GTDB taxonomy): Bacteria > Actinomycetota > Thermoleophilia > Solirubrobacterales > Solirubrobacteraceae > Palsa-744. The sequence continues at coordinate 2,800 of JADGPL010000013.1, forward strand.
GACTCGGGCGCTCCTGGGCGCCGCGATGCGCGGCTCACCCGAGGGGCGTGAGCAGCAGCTCGACGAGCCTCCTGGGATCGCGGCGCACGCGCGCGGGCACGGCGGAGCGCTCGCGCTTGCCCAGCGGGAGCTCCTCGGGCGCGGAGAGCATGCGCAGCCGACCTTCTGCGATCAGGCGCTCGTCGACGGCGCCGAGGCGCCCCTGGAAGGTGGTGTAGACCGGCGTGCCGAGCGCCACGGCCTCGCGGTTCATGGTCCCGCCGGCCGAGATCACGAGGTCGGCATGCGCGATCAGCGACTGGGCGTCGATCGCGTGCGCGGGCACGACGAAGCCGCCGGCGCGGCGCAGCTCCTCGCGCTGGGACTCCACGCGCGGAAGCACCACGGTCTGGGTGCCGAGCTCCATCGCCGCCCGTGCCAGGCGGTCGAGCACACGGGCGAACAGGTCGTTCTCGAAGCGGTGGTACAGCGAGACAACTGGGGGCGTGCGCACGACGACGATCGGTCGCCTGGGGTCGAGATCGAGCTCCTCGAGCACGGCGCGGGCGGGCTCGAAGTCCGCGAGGTAGTACTCCTCCTTGAGGCCCTCGTAGGCGTGCACCTTGCCGCGGGCGCCATAGCGGTCCAGGCGCGCCGGCGGTATCGCGTCCGGGACCACGACCGCGGCGGCCAGGCGGCAGTTGACGTTGTGCTGGACGGTCGCCCACTCGTAGTCGAACATCGTGGAGCTGGGGATCCGCAGCAGGGCAGCGGCGAGCGTGACGTCGTTGGAACCGTGCCCGAGCGCGATGTCGAAGCCGCGTCCGCCGGACGCGCGGCGGTCGGCCCTGGCCCAGCGCACGAGCGCGGCCGTGCGCGACGCCATGCCCGCGGCCTTGGCCGCCACGCGACCGCCGCGGTGGCGTCCGACGGCGGTGTGGGCGACGCCGAGGCGCTCGCACAGCTCGAGCGTCTGGGCGAAGTCGCGGGCCGTCACCGCCACCTCGTGGCCGTCGGCGCGCAGGAGCTCCACGACCGGTCGCATCACGAGCACGTGAGGGCTGTTCGTCAGGTCGATCCAGACGCGCATCGGCGACGGACGGTAACGATCGACGGACGGCGGGGTCTGCGGGTGTCGCCGTGCGTTGCCGGTATCGTTGGCCGGCCAGTGCTCGTCATAGCGTCAATATCGGAAACGCTGGTCAACGAAACCTCGCACTTCGTCCGCGACGCGGGCCTGCCGGGGATCTTCGCGCTGATGGCCATCTCCAGCGCCTGCATCCCGATCCCGTCGGAGATCGTGATGCTGTTCGCCGGATTCGCCGTCGCGGATCCCGGCCAGAGCGCCTCCCATCACCACCTGACGATGCTCGGCATCGTGCTCGCCGGGCTGCTCGGCACGATGGTCGGCTCGTGGGTGGCCTACGCGGTCGGGCGCGGCGGGCGCCTGGAGCTGTTCGAACGCCACGGGCACAAGGTGCACATGGGCCCGGCCCAGATCGAGAAGGCCGACCGCTGGTTCCAGCGCTACGGCGAGCCGGCCGTGCTGTTCGGCCGGGTGATCCCCGTCGTCAGGGCCTTCGTGTCGCTCCCCGCCGGCATCGCGCGGATGCCGCTCGGGCGCTTCACGGTCTTCTCGCTGATCGGCGCCGTTCCGTGGGTGCTGGGCCTGGCGCTCGCCGGTCACGCGCTCGGAGGCGACTGGAAGAGCGTGCGCAAGGGCTTCGAGTACGTCGACTACGCGATCGTCGCGCTGGTGGTGATCGGCGTCGTGTACCTCGTCGTGCGCCGGCGGCGAGGACGCCGCGAGCCGGCGACCGATGCGGCCGGCTGAGAGCGCCCTCTCGATTCGCCACGCCGTGGCGCTGGGCCTGCTGCAGGGTCCCGCGGAGCTCCTGCCGGTCTCATCCTCCGGGCACACCACGCTGTTGCCCTGGCTGGCCGGCTGGCCCTACGCGGAGCTCGACGGAGAGCTGCGCAAGTCCTTCGAGGTGGCCCTGCACGCCGGAGCCGGGGCGGCCCTCGCGATCGACATGCGCCGGGAGCTGCTCGCGCAGGCGCGGGGCATGAGCTCCGATCGGGCGGCGGTTATGGCTCTCTCGCTGGCGCCGGCCGCGCTCACGGGATTCCTCCTGCGCGCTCCGATCGAGCGCCGCCTCGGCGGCCCGCGCTCGGTCGCCGCGGGCCTGGCTTTGGGGGCGATCGCGATGGCGCTGGCTGACGCCCGTCGCCCGGCCGAGGGCCGCGCGAGCGCAGAGGCGGGCCCGTGCGACGGGCTGGCGCTGGGCGTCGCTCAGGCCGCCTCGCTGATCCCGGGGGTCTCCCGCAACGGCGCCACCCTCACCGCCGCGCGCGTGCGCGGCTTCTCGCGGCGGGACGCGCAGACGCTGTCGTGGGAGGTCGCGCTGCCGGTGCTCGGAGCCGCGAGCGTGCTGAAGGGCTCCCGCCTTCTGTCGGGCCGCGGGGCGCCGCCGCCGCAGGCGCGCCCGGCGCTCGCGGCGGCCACCGCCAGCGCGTTCTTCTCCACCGCGCTCAGCGCGCGGGTGCTGAGGCGGACGGGGGGCACCCGCTCGCTGGCGCCCTACTCGCTCTACCGCTGCCTGCTGGCCGGCGCGGTGATGATCCGCCTGCGGCGCGCGGGGTAGAGGCGGTGGGCATTCTCGGAACGCTGATCGGTGGGCGCTACAGGCTCGATGCGGAGATCGGGCGGGGGGGCATGTCGACGGTGTATCGCGCCTTCGACATCGTTCTGGAACGCCCGGTGGCGATCAAGATGATGCACCGCGAGATCGCGGCCGACTCCGATCAGCTGGAGCGCTTCCGCAGGGAGGCTCGCTCGGTGGCCCAGATCAACCACCCCCATGTGGTGCGGGTGATCGACGCCGGCGAGGAGCCGTCCCCCGACGGCACGCCGGTCGGCCCGGCTGGCACCGTCGGGACTCCCTACATCGTGCTCGAGTACGTCGAAGGCGAGACCCTCAAGGACGTTATCCGCCGCGAAGCGCCACTGGAGATACCGCAGGCGCTCGCCTATGCGATCGAGATCGCGCGAGCGCTCGGGGCGGCGCACGAGCGCCAGATAGTCCACCGCGACGTCAAGCCGCACAACGTCCTGATCAGCGAGGAAGGCGGCGCCAAGATCACCGACTTCGGGATCGCGCGCACGCTCACCGAGGAGGGCCTCACGATGGCCGGGAGGGTCCTCGGGACGACCGACTACGTCTCGCCCGAGCAGGCGCTCGGACATCCCGTGACGGTGCAGTCGGATCTGTATTCGCTCGGCGTGGTCCTCTATGAGATGCTCACCGGCGAGGTTCCGTTCCACGGCGAGACGCCCGTGGCGGTGGCGATGAAGCATGTCCGCGAGGACATTCCCGATGTGCAGCTGCGCCGCCCGGCGCTCTCGGCCGCGACCGCCGCCGTGGTCGATCGCGCGGTCGCCAAGGATCTCTCCCGCCGCTACCCCGACGCTGCGAGCCTCCTCGCCGACCTCGAGGACGCGCTCGCCCTGGAGGCGTCGCGCTCCGGCCAGGCCACGGGCGAGGTGACCACGGTGCTGCGCTCGCTTCCCGGGGGCACGCGCAGGCGTCTGCCATGGCGTATGCGTCACCCGGCGCGCTGGGCCGTCTCGCTGGCCCTGCTGGGCGCGACGGTGGCGATCGTGCTCGTGGTGCTGGCGGGACAGACGCACAAAGGCACCGGCGTCGCCGCCAACGTCCCGGAACGCCCCGGGCTCGAGCAGGTGGCGCTCAGCCAGACGGCGGCGCATGACTACAACCCGTTCGGCACCGGCCCTGAAAACCGCGACCTCATCGACAACGTGGTCGACAACGACCCCAACACGACCTGGAGCACAGAGCAGTACTACGAACACTCGCTGCGCAAGCCCGGGGGCGTCGGTCTCGGGCTGTATCTGGATGCCGCCCCGAAGGTGGCAGCCAAGGCCCTGGAAATCCAGACGCCGACCCCGGGCTTCGCCACCCAGCTGTATGTGGCCAACCACGTCGACCTCTCCCAGCCCTACGGCTCCTCGGAGTCGCTCGCCGCGCGCGGGTGGCAGGGGCCGGTCGGCTCGAGCGGATACGTGCGCAACAGGCAGCGCATCCAGCTCGACCTCGGCGGGCGCGCCTACCGCTACTACCTCATGTGGATGACCGCGCTGCCGCCCAGCAGGGAGTCGGCCACGATCGCCGATCTGACGCTGTTCAGGTGAGGGCGTCCCTGACCGGTCAGTAGCTGTAGGCGCGGCGCGCCTCGTGGCGCTCGCGGGCGAGCGTGCACAGGCGCTCCACGAGCTCCGGGTAGGGGACTCCGGAAGCATCGAGGAGCTTGGCGTAGACGCTCGTGGGCGTGAAGCCCGGCATCGTGTTCAGCTCGTTGACCACGACGCTCTCGCCTTCCACGAAGAAGTCCACGCGCGCCAGGCCCTCGCAGCCGCTGGCGAGGAAGGTCTCGACGGCCAGCTCGCGCACCCGCTCGCGCGCGGTCGCGGAGATCCCGGCGGGCATCTTCAGCTCCATGCCACCGGCGGAGTACTTCGCCTTGTAGTCGTACCACTCTCCTGGCAGGACGATCTCTCCGGGCTCGGATGCGAACGCGAGCGGGCCGCCCCCTTCGCGTTCGTGGCGCCTGGTGCCGAGCACCCCGCACTCGACCTCAACGCCACGCGCCATCGCCTCCACGATCACCAGGCTGTCGTAGCTGAAGGCCTGGCGCAGCGCCGCCTCGAGCTCCGCCGGATCGTCCACCTTCACGATGCCGACCGAGGAGCCGAGGTGCGCGGGCTTGACGAACACGGGCAGCCCGAGGCGGGGGATCTGCTCCATGCCTCGCGCGATGCTCTCGGCGCGGACGCCCACGTAGTCGACCTGCGCAATCCCCACCGCCGACATCAGCTCCTTGAAGAGCACCTTGTCCAGGCACACCGCCGAGGCGGCCACGCCGGCCCCCACGTAGGCCACGTCAAGAGTCTCGAGCAGCCCCTGCACGGTGCCGTCCTCGCCGAAGGGGCCGTGCAGGACCGGGAAGACCACGTCGACGCCCAGCAGACCGCCCCCTGGGGTCACGCTCAGCTCCTGCCCGTCGCGGCGCCAGGCACCGTCGCGGCCGACCTCGACCCACACGACGCGGTGCCCGCGGGCGAGCAGCCCGTCACCGACGCTCGCGGCCGAGGCGAGCGACACCTCGTGCTCGGAGGAGCGCCCGCCGGCGAGCACGGCGACCCGCAGCGGCTGCTCGATCGGCTCGGCGCTCACGGCCGCCATCACCCGGACGCGGCCGGCGGCGTGGGCGCTGGCGGCGTGGGCGTGGTGGTGGTCGTCGTGGTAGGGGTGGTCGTCGTCGTGGTGAGCACGCCGACGGTGATCGTCACCGTGGCGCCCTTGCGGGCCTTGGCGCCGCCGGCGGGATTCTGTTCCAACACCATCCCGGCCTGTGGCGGTTCGGTGGTGGACTGGGACACGGCCTTCGGCTTGAAGCCCGCCTGTTCGAGGGCAGCCGCGGCCTTGGTCTCGCTCTGCCCGACCACGTTGGGGACCGCCGATTCCTTCGGCGCCTGAGCGACCGTCAGGTTGACCTTGTCTCCGGCGTGCAGCGAGGAGCCCGTGGTGGGCGACTGCGAGAGCACCGTCCCCGGCGAGTCGCTGCTCGAGACGCGTTGGGTCACGGTGCCGACGCCCAGTTCGACGTTGGTGAGCGTCGCTTCGGCGGCCGACAGCGACCCCCCGACCACGTCGGGCACGCGCACGGGCGCCGGGCCGCTGGAGACGAGCACGGTGACCGCACTGCCCTCCTGGAGCTCGGTTCCGGCGGAGGGTTCGGTGCCGATCACGCGCCCAGCGGAGACCGTGGAGCTCGACTCCTTCTTGGTCGTCGGCTTGAAGCCGGCTTTCTTCAGCTTCGCGACGGCCTGCGTGCCGGTCAGCGCGGTGACGTCGATCAGCGCTGCGCTGCCCGGGCCCTCGGAGACGACGATCTTCACGCGGCTGCCCTTTGCGACCGCGCTACCGGGCGACGGCGACTGGCTGATGACCCGATCGGGTTCGACCGTGGTGCTCGGCGACAACGAGGACTCCGGTTCCAGGCCCACGCGCCTGAGCATGCCGCCGGCGCTCAGTTCGCTCTGGCCGGTGACGTCGGGCACGGTGACGGTGTGCTTGGACTGCGCCAGCACGAACACCAGCACGGCCACGCCCGCCAGCGCCAGCGCCGCGAGCGCCCACCACAGGGCCCGGCGCCTGCGGCCTTTCTCCTCGCCCGCGGCGTACTCCTCTCTGAGCGGCCCACCCGGCGCGAGCAGCAGCGCTCCCGTCGGGCCATCCATCGGCGGGGTCGCGGGCGGGACGTGGCGGGGCTCGTAGGCGTTCGCGACCGCGGCGCCGGAGAAGGCGGGGAGCGCGTCGCGCTCGTGCTGGAGCGCGACGATCAGCTCATCGGCGTCCGCGTAGCGCTCGGAGGGGTCCTTGGCGAGCGCGCGCAGGACCACGGCGTCGAGCGAGGGGGGCAGCGCCGGGTTCAGCTCGCTGGGCGCCCGCGGCGTGGCGGAGACCTGCTTGAAGGCGATCGCCACGGCGGTCTCGCCCTCGAATGGCACGACTCCGGTCAGGAGCTCGTAGAGGATTACTCCCACCGAGTAGAGGTCCGAGGCGCCACTGACCGCGTAGCCCTGCGCCTGCTCGGGGGAGAGGTACTGGGCGGTGCCCATGATCGAGCCTGTCAGCGTCATGTCCGAGGCTCCGGCACGGGCGATCCCGAAGTCGGTGACCCGCGCCCGGCCCTCCTCGTCGATGATCACGTTGTGGGGCTTGAGGTCGCGGTGGATGACGCCGCGGCGGTGGGCGAAGCGGGCGGCGCGCAGGATCTGGATCACGATCTCGATCGCCATCGCCGGTTCGAGCGGCCCCTGTTCCCGCACGATCGTCTTCAGCGAGCGCCCGGCCACGTACTCCATGGCGATGTAGTAGGTGCCGTTCCACTCGCCGCGGTCGAAGATCCCGACGATGTTGGGGTGCGACAGCGCGGCCGCACTGGAGGCCTCGCGGCGGAAGCGCTCGACGAACTCCTGGTCTTCGGCGAAGTGGTGGTGCAGGACCTTGACCGCCACCTCCCTGCCCAGCAGCTGGTCCTGGGCGAGGTAGACGTCGGCCATGCCGCCAGAGCCCAGGCGCGAGATGACGCGGTAGCGGCCGTCGATGATCGTCTCCGGATCAATCATGCAGGAGCCTTTCGATGACTTCGCGAGCGACCGGCGCGGCGAACGCGGCGCCCTGGCCCGGCACTCCCTGGAGCGTCACGGCGATCGCCACCCGCGGGTTGGCGGCGGGCGCGAAGGCGATGAACCAGACGTTGTTGATCGTGTTGCCGATCTGCGTCTCGGCCGTGCCGGTCTTGCCCGCGACCTGCACGCCGGGGATCTGGGCGGAGGTGCCGGTGCCTTCGTTGACGACCGCTTCCATCATCGCCGTGACCGCCGCGGCCGTCGACGGTTTCATCACGACCGACTGGACCCGCGGCGCGACCCGCTCCACGGTGCGGCCTTCGGAGTCGACGATCCGCTGTGTCATGTGAGGAACCATCAATCGTCCGCGGTTGCCCACGGCGGCGGCGACCTCGGCCATCTGCAGCGGAGTGACTTCGAGTTTGTCCTGGCCGATGCCCATGCGCCCGACGTCCACGCTCGGGCTGGTGGGCGGGATCACCCGTTCGCCTTCGTGCTCGCCGCTGGCGGACATCTCGTCAGCCGGATAGTCCAGCTCGGGCTTGCGGTTGAAGCCGAAGCGATCCATGTAGCGCGCGAGCGTGCGCTTGCCGAGGCGCTCGGCCACCTGCGCCCACACGGTGTTGACGGATTTGGTGAGCGCCTGCGTCAGCGTGATCTGCCCGAGGCTCTCGTTTTCGTCGTTTTTCAGTGGGACACCGGAGATGGGAACGTTGTTGCGCCCGCTGACGGTCGATTCGCGCGTGAAGGCTCCCGTGTCGATCGCGGCGGTGGCGGTGAGCACCTTGAAGGTGGAGCCGGGCGCGTAGCCGAACTGGGTGGCGCGGTTGATGAGCCGGCCGCTGGGATCCCCTTTGATCGCGGCTGCGCTCGCGCTGGAGCGCAGCGAGCTCGGGTCATAGCCGGGCGATGAGGCCATCACCTCGACCGAACCGCTGCGCGGATCCAGCGCGACCACCGCTCCCTTGTGTCCCACGAGCGCCGCGTTGGCGACCTTCTGGGCGGCGGGGTCCAGTGACGTGACGACCTTCTCCCCGACGGGCTTCTTGCCCTGGAGCTGGTTGAGGATCGTCTGCAGGTTGCTCGCCCCTTCGCCGCTCAGCTGCGCGTTTCGGTAGCGCTCGAGGCCGACGCTGCCGAGGCTGGTGAAGTAGTAGCCGACGGCCTGGGCGAACTCGCCGCCCTGCGGGTATGAGCGTTCGAAGGTGCCTTCCCCGCGGGGCACGCTGCGCGCGAGCACGGTGCCGTCGCGCGCCACGATCGGCCCACGGTCGATCCGCTGCTGCTCCAGCAGGTTGCGCGCGTTGAGGCCGTTGTGGCGCAGCGAGGACGCTTCGAAGACGCTCCAGCGCGAGGTGAACGCGATCAGCAGCGCGAACAGCAGCGCGACGAGGCCGTAGAGGCGGATGATCGGACGGTTCACGGCGAGGCCCTCATTCGAGCTGGTCCAGTTCGAGGCTGCGGATCAGCGAGGCGCCATCGCCTTCGGAGCGCAGCGAGTGATCGAGCAGCGTATGGCGGCGCTGCGGCGAGAGCGTGGAGGCGCTCACCCCGGAGACGTAGTCGCTGCTGTACAGCTCCAGGTCGCCGGGCAGCCGATAGGGAACCCCGCGGAACAGCGTGACCAGCCCGCGACCGTTGGTGCCGACGAAGTAGACGGACTGCAGCGCCAGGTAGGCGCCCGCTCCGAGGATGCCCACGATCGCGAGCGTCACCGCGAGCGCGCCCGCGCGGCGCAGCCTCCTGCGACGAGAGCCGTGCGCGGCGGCGATGGGGGGCTCGCCGCCGGGACGCGGCCGACGCGGCGGGCGCACGGGACCCTGCGATGGCACGCGACTCTGCGGGGGCACGACGGCGGCCATGCCGGTCGCCGTCACGTGCTCGGGCAGCCCGGAGGGCTTCCCCGCAACGACCTCCTCGAGGCGCAGCAGCAGCACCGTGACGTTGTCGCGTCCCCCCGCCTCGTTGGCGGCCGCGATCAGCGCCTCGCCGGCGTCGTGCAGGCGAGTGCGCGCGCGCAGCACCGCGGCTATCTGCTCCTCGGAGATCATCGTGGTCAACCCGTCGCTGCACAACAGGTAGACGTCGCCTGCGCGAGCTCGAAACGAACGGGTGTCGACCTCCACTGTCCCCTCCGGCCCGAGCGCGCGGGTGATCACCGAGCGCTGCGGATGCTCGACGGCTTCCTCTGGCGTCAGGCGCCCCTGGCGCATCAGCTCGTCCACGAGCGAGTGGTCGTCTGTCAGGCGCAGCAGCTCGCCGTCGCGCATGCAGTAGGCGCGACTGTCGCCCACGTGCGCGATCGCGATCTCCTCCTCTCCCACGTAGACCGCGGTGAGCGTCGTGCCCATCCCGGCCTGCTCGGCGTTGGAGTGCGACAGCTCGTGGATGCGGGCGTTGGCCGCCTGCGCGAGCTCGGCGAGCGCGAGCTCGGGCTCGGATGCGTCGCGCAGGCCGGGCTGGAACGACTCCACGGCGATCCGCGAGGCGACCTCGCCGGCCTGCGCGCCGCCCATTCCGTCGGCGACGACGAACAGCGGAGAGCGGGCGAGCAGCGAGTCCTCGTTGGCGCGACGCTGGCGGCCGGTGTCGGTGCCCGCGTACTGCTCTGCCACGCGCAGCACCTCAGTCGACCTCGTAGGAGAATTCGCTGTCGCCGATGCGCACCCGGTCGCCGGGGTGCAGCGGCCGCGGCGTCTGCAGCAGCTCCTCGTTGAGATAGGTGCCGTTGGTGGAGTCCAGGTCTTCGATGACCACTATGTTGCCCTGCTCGTACAGACGCGCGTGCCGAGCCGAGGCGAAGGGGTCTTCGAGGCGGATCTCGGCACGCTCGCCGCGACCGAGGATGATCTCGCCGTCGAGGTCGTAGATCATCCCCGGATCGTGTCCGGGCGCGCGCTCCACGACCAGGCGCGGGGCGCCGTGGATCGCACCGGCGCTGCCGAGCGTCGAGGCCGAGTAAAGACCCGTGGCGTCCGGCGGGATCGCGCGCGGATCATGTCCCGCGGGCGCACCGAGGGGCGTGCTCCCGCCGAGGTCGCGGCGGGCGCTTCGCGCCACCCACAGCAGGAACAGGTAGAGCACGATCAGAAAGCCGAACTTGAGCGCCACCGATACGGGTTCGAGCGTGTTCATCCCAGCTCGAAGAGGATCTCTGTGGAGCCCAGCTCGAGGCGGTCCCCGGAGTGGACCGAGTGCGCTGCGCGAATCTCCTCGCCGTTGACGAGCACACCGTTGGTCGAGCCCATATCGGCGATCGTCCAGCCATCGCCGGCGGGGCGCAGCTCGGCGTGGTGGCGCGACACGCCGGCATCGTCGAGCACGATCTCGCAGTCGCGGCTGCGACCGATCACCCCGCCGGCAGGAGGGACGAGCAGGCGCCGCCCCCCGACCACGAGCAGAGCGCGAGGGGTCCTGCGGCGGGCCTGGATCTCTTGAACGGGGCCTCGGACTCGCGCCGAGGTGCTGTAGATCATGGTCTGGCCGTGCTCTTCCTCGTTGACGGGCGGCTCGGGATGCTCGTCACTGTGACCGGGCGCTCGGACCAATCGCGCCTGGATCCCGAACTCGCCGAGCGCCAGGCGCTCGTCGGTGTGGAACTCGATGTGCGGCTGCGAGGCCAGGATCAGATCCTCGCGCCGGGCGTGCTCGAGCAGATAGGCGGACAGCTCGTCGATCACCTCGTGCTCGACGCCCTGATAGCGCTCGCGGTCCTCGGGGGAGAGCCAGACGGAGTACTCGTTGGGGACGTACACGCGCGAGACCGACACGGTTCGGTGCGCGTCCATCTCGCGGGCGAGCTTGCGGGCGAGCTCCATCGGACGGACCTCCGAGCGGAACACGCGGCCGAAGGCGCCCTCGACGAGGTTGGCGATCGTGGTCTCGACGCTCTTGAGCAGGTTCATCGGCGGACGGCTAGGCCGATCGATCGGAGAACGGTCGGGCACCGGGAGCCATGCTACGCAGCCTACGTCAGACAGGGCCGCGCAGAGCCCGGGCCGCGACCGCGAGCACGCCGCCGAGGATCGCCGCGAGCACGAGCCCGCGGGGAGCCGGGTGAGCCCCGTGGGCGGCGAGCCCGCTGTCCAGCAGCGGCGTGGCGGCGGCGAGCGCGGCCGACCAGACCACCGCGGCGATCACGTCGAGCGGGGCGCTGCGGCCACGCGCGAGCCACGGCAGCGCCGTGGCGGCGCACCCCCACAGCAGCGCCCCGAACAGCGTTCCGAGGCTGAGGGCCGGGCCGATCACGTGGGAGGCGGTGGTCGCGATCGAGCCCTCCCAGGCGCCGCGTGCGGGCGCGCCGGCGGGCAACCCGAGCCACAGGCGCCGCTCCAGCAGCGGCTCGGCGAGGAGCAGCCACCAGTAGCCGAGCGCGCCGTGGACCGCACGCTCGCGCCAGCGCGAGCCCTGGCCGGCAACTGCGGGGAAGGCGCCGGCGAGGCCGGCGAGGCCGAGGATCGGCGCCAGCGCGCACACGAGCCATCCGGCCCCCACGCGGGTGGAGCGGGGCTCTGCCGGCAGCACGAGCAGCGGCGCCAGCGCAGCGAGGGCGAGCAGCGCCACGCCGGAGTGCCCGATCCAGCACTGCCAGGCTACGGCCGCGGTCACACACGCGATCCACACAGCGCGCGGCAGGGCCAGGCGCTGGGCAGGCTCGGCGGGCTCGGTCGCCGCGTCAGGGTCTGAGGCGGGCAGAGGCTCCCCGCGCTCGGCCGGCGCCCGCGCGGCGGCGCTGGCGCCGGGCAGAGCATGACGGGCGGGCTCGGCCGCCTCGAGGGTGTGCGCCGCAGCGATTCGCCGCGGGTGAGAGGGGTGAGGGCGGGCGGTGGCGAGGCCCTGCTCGAGCACGTCCTCGAGCGTGAGGCGCAGGTGCTCGATCGAGCCGCGGTCCTCGGGGGCGGGGGCGAGGGCGCCGTCGAGAGCGTCGATGAGCGCGCGCGGCAGATCGCCGCGCCGCCGCGCGAGCGATTCGAGTGGGCGCCCGATCCGCCGGGCGGTCGCCGCGGGCGTGGCGCCGCGCACCGGGTTGACGCCGCAGAGCGCCTCGTAGAGGACCAGCGCCAGCGCGTAGAGATCGGCCTCCTCGCCGACCGCCTGCCCCTCGGACTGCTCGGGCGCCATGTAGGCGAGGGTGCCGAGCACGTCGCCGGTGCGTGTCAGGGCGTCCTCGCCGACCAGGCTGGCGCCGCCGAAATCGGTGAGCTTGGCCGCCTGGCCGCCCTTGCCGACACGGTGGGGTACGAGCACGTTCTGGGGCTTGATGTCGCGGTGGATCACACCCCTGGCGTGGGCATGGGAGAGAGCGCCCGCGAGCGCCAGGCCGATCTCGAGCACCTCCTCGTCGGAGAGCTCGCTGGCGGCGATCAGCCGCGCCAGGGTGCTCCCCTCGACCAGCTCGGAGATCAGGTAGAAGGCCTCCTCGACCACACATGCCTCGTACAGGGCGACGATCGCCGGATGCGATAGGCGCGCGCTGGCGTGGGCCTCGCGGGTGGCGCGCTCGCGGTCTCCGTCCGGGCCGAGCCAGATGCGCTTGAGCGCGACCTCGCGGTCGAGCATCTCGTCGTGGGCGTGCCAGACGACGCCGAAGCCTCCCGAGCCGAGGCGCTCGAGCAGCCGATAGCGGCCGAGCACGAGCTCCGGTTCAGGGGCTCCTCGGGCCGGTTGAACGAGGGTTCTCGAAGACTCCACCGGATCCCGCGTTCGCCGCCTCCGGGGGCTCTCCCTGCCGCCGAGGGCAGGAAAAAGCGCTCTGACCGAGAACTTGCAGGCTCGTCACCAATGTGACCTGCGGTCATACTGGGGCCCTCCCTAAAGTCCCTGCAAAGGAGCGGTTGGCTTTTGTCGTTCTTTGACGATGGCGAGGAGGACACAGCCGCTCGGCCGTCGTCCCGTCCACCACAGCGGCCGCGGCCGCGCAGGCCCCAGCACGCGGGCGGCCCCCCCGGGCTGGACCAGCACACGCTGATGGTGCGCCGGCGCATCGCTGCGGGCGCGGCCGTCGTGGTGCTGATCGTGATCGTGCTGGTCATCAACAGCTGCGTGAAAAGTCAGAAGCAGCAGTCGCTGAAGGACTACAACCGCGAAGTCAGCCGCCTCGCCGAAGAATCCGGCTCCCAGGTCGCGAGCCCCCTGTTCCAGGCACTTGCCGGGGCCTCGGGCAAGCCGGCGCTCAACGTGGAGGAGCAGATCGACCAGCTGCGGATCGCCGCCCAGAGCATCGCCAATCACGCCAAGGGACTGAGCGTGCCCGGCGAAATGGCGGGTGCCCAGCGCATGCTGCTGCTCGCGCTGGACCTGCGCCTGGAAGGGATGACCAAGCTGGCGGCGCTCGTGCCCCAGGCGCTCGGCGGAAAGAGCAAGCAGGCCACCGCCCAGATAGCCGGCGACATGGAGGTCTTCCTGGCCTCCGACGTCGTCTACTCCCAGCGCGTGGCGCCATTGGTCGAGCAGACCCTCGCGAGCAGCGGGATCCAGGGCCTCAGCACCTCCTCCTCGAGGTTCCTGCCCAACGTCGGCTGGCTGGAACCCAACACGGTGCAGGCGCGCATAACGGGGCAGGGCACCAGCTCGTCGCAGCCGGCGACGGTCACCGGCAACCACGGCAGCGCGCTGAAGGCGGTCAGCGTGGGCACGAACACGCTGGCACCGGAATCGACCCTCAACCACATCAGCGGCGGCGGCAACCCGACATTCACGGTCCAGGTCGAAAACTCGGGCGAATTCTCCGAGACGAACGTCAAAGTCGACATCACGGTCACGGCGGCGGGCAAGCAGTACAAAGCGTCGCACGTGATCGAAAAGACAGAACCGGGCAAGACCCTCAACGTCGAAATCCCCGTCACCGGGATCCCGCTCGCGGTCGCTTCCAAGATCCAGGTGAGCATCGAGGGCGTGCCCGGGGAGAACGACCTGGAAAACAACAAGAGCACCTATCTGGCGATCTTTGGTCAGTAGATCGCCGCAGGGGCCCGCCCGCCTCGCAGCGCCGGGGACGCTTGCTCGGCGCGACGCCCTCGCCAGCGGCTAACTTGTGGCGATGCCTCCGGCCACGATCACGGACACCCAGGGGATCATCGCGATCGCCGCGGCCGCGGTGGCTGTGGCGGCCCTGTTGGGATGCATCGCCCTGAGCATCAGCGTGCGCCGCCTGCGCGGCGCCCAGCGCATGGTGCTCGGCGAGCACGACCGCCAGGACGTGGTGGCGCACGCGGCCGGCATGCAGGAGGCCTTCGAGGCGCTGCGCGAGTACCTGGATGAGGCGGCAGCACGCCTGGACGGGCGCCTCGCGGGCGTGGAGGCGGCGCTGCGCGGGACGATCTCCCATCGTGCGCTCGTTCGCTATGACGCCTACAACGAGTTGTCGGGGCAGCAGTCGATGTCGATCGCGCTGCTGGACGACGAGCAGTCGGGGATCGTGCTGTCGTGCATCCACCACCGCGACCAGGCACGCGTGTACGGCAAGCAGGTGCGCGGCGGGCGCGGCGAGCTCGAGCTCTCGCCCGAGGAGGCCGAGGCGGTGCGCCTGGCTCTCGCCGCAGGACAGAATCCCGCCGGAGATGAGCAAGGCGCCTGAGCCGCCGGCCGGGCGCGCACGCGTCGGCTATCTGGGTCCGCAGGGAACCTTCAGCGAGGAGGCCCTGCTGGGCAGCGCGGCCGCCGATGCGGTCGAGCCGGTAGCGCTTGCCAGCATCTACGACACGGTCTCGGCGCTGCGGCGCGGAGAGGTGCGCTTTGCGATCGTGCCGATCGAGAACTCGCTCGAGGGGTCGATCAACGTCACGCTCGACCTGCTGGCGGGAGAGGCGAGCGACGTGCGGATCGTCGGCGAGGCGCTCCTGCGTGTACGCCACTGCCTGATCGCCGCGCAACCGCTCGCGCTCGATGAGATCGAGACGGTGATCACCCACCCCCAGGTGCCGGGACAGTGCACCCGCCTGCTCCGCGGCGAGCTCGCGAGCGCACGCGTGCTGGCCGCCGCCTCGACCGCGGAGGCGGTGCGCAGCATCGTGGAGGAGCCCGGCCCCGGCCGCGCCGCCCTGGGGACGGTGCTCGCGGCAAGGATCTACGGCGCCACGGTCATCCGCGAGGGCGTGGAGGACCGCGAGGACAACGAAACCCGGTTCGTGTGGCTCGCGCGGGAGGGCGACGCCGCCAGCCCGCCGCCGCTGCGCGCCGGCACGGCACGCGCGTGGAAGACGTCGCTCGTGTTCTGGGGGGCGGGAGCCGGGCGCCCGGGTTGGCTGCTGGGCTGCCTGGAGCAGTTCGCACGGCGGGAGATCAACCTCACGAAGATCGAGTCCCGCCCCCAGCGCGGGCGCCTGGGCAGTTACATGTTCTACGTGGACCTCAGCGGACGGGCACAGGATGCGCCCGTGGCCGAAGCGATCAGGGGACTCGAGGAGATCTGCGAACAGGTCCGGGTCCTGGGCACCTACCCGGCCGCACCGCGTGCGCAGGAGCCTCCCGCGTGAGCGCTCTGGCCGTTTCGGGCGCTGCGCGCCGTCAGCGCCCCCGCTACACTCGGCGCTGAACATGGAGAGCACAGTCCCACCAGAGCCGGTGGGGTCCGTGTCGCCTTCAGAGCACCAGCGGCACGGACCTGAATCATCGCCGAGCTCGGCGATGGGTGGCCGGGTGCTTGTCTTGAACGCCACGTTCGAGCCGATCAACGTGTGCACGGTGCGCCGCGCGGTGGTGCTGCTGCTCAAGGAAAAGGCCGAGCTGCTGGAGCGCAGCCGCTGGGAGCTGCACTCGGAGAGCTCCACCCTGGCGCGCCCGGTCGTGATCCGGCTGGTGAGCTACGTCAACGTCCCGCGCGACGCGCACCGCCGCAAGATCACGCGGCGGGCGGTCTTTGCGAGAGACAGCTGGACCTGCCAGTACTGCGGCTCGCGCTCCAACCTCACGGTCGACCACGTGATCCCCCGCTCGAAGGGCGGAGGATCGAACTGGGAGAACATCGTGGCCTCCTGCGCACCCTGCAACCGGCGCAAGGGAGACCGGCTGCCGCGTCAGGCCGGGATGCATCCTCGCCACGCGCCGCGCACTCCGCGCGCCGAGATCTTCATCCACGTCGCCAGCCCCACCATCCCCACGGCCTGGCTGCAGTACCTCCCGCAGGCCGCCTGAACGCGTGCGCTGTCCGGGCTATAGCTGACCTCTGTTCCGGCTGGCACATGTGCCAGCCGGCGGGGCCGCACATGTGCGGCCCCGGACCAGGCCGCATGCGGCCTGGTCACCTGACAGGGGAGGCCTTCAGAAACACGAAGGGCGCCTCGACTGAAGCGCCCTTCGCGGTACGGCTCTGACTGGAAAGACCGAGATCGACTGAACAGCTGCCGGAGGGACCAGGACCGGCAGTCGTCTCGGGGTGTCCCGGGTTGGATTCCGCCAGGCGGACCAGCCTCCCGACCTAGTGGCCGGTCACCTCCAGGGTCCCGCAAGAACTGTCACTCAACGTTTGGACCACCTCCTTTCTCTGGTCTCGCCAGAGTAGCGAACGGAGCTGACGTGGGCGCCGGAACGCGACTGCAGGGGTCAGCGGATGATCACGCCGAACTCCTGCGCGTAGGTCGCGCCGGGGGCGCCACCTACGAGGGAGGCGGGAACGGCGGGGGTGACCCCAATGCCCGTTTCGGTGTACTTGGCTTCGAGGATGTTGGCCAGATGGCCCGGCGAGGCGATCCACGCGGAGACGATCGACTGCGGCGTGGAGAGGCTGTAGGTGCCCCAGGCGAGGTTCTCTCCGATCACGTAGCCGACCGAAGGGCCGGGGATGTAGCCGTTGGCGCTCACCCGGTCCACGGGGGTCTCGCCGCTGGGGGAGACGTGGGCGAAGTAGTCGTCGGCGATCAGTTCGCTGCAGTGACCTTCGGCGGCCGATTCCAGCTGGCCGCTGAGCGTCAGCGGGGGCACCCCGTCCTGGGCGCGCTCGCGGTTCACGAGGCAGAGGACGGCGGCGCGGACGAGAGCGATGTTTCCCTCTTCGGGGGTCAGTTCGGTGTTGGCGCACGGGGCCGACAGCGCGGCGGCCACGGCGGCGCGCTCCTCAGCGCCGGCGGGGGCCACGGAGCTCGGGGGGACCGTGACACGGTGGCTCGTGGGGGTCGGGTGCACCTTGACGCGGGTGCGGGCACGGGGGTGGTGTGTCGTCGAGCGGCAGGTGCGCCTGGTGCGGCGCGGGCCTGTCGAGGAGCAGGCGCCTCGGTGCGTGCGCTTGGCGTGGGTGTGGTGGACGCCTGCCTGCACTGCGATCGGTCCGGAGGCCAGCGCGGCGGGTGTCTCGGAGAGAGCGCCGATCGAGGCGCAGGCGAAGATCGAGACGGTGGTGGCGAAGATCTTGACTGAGGGCTTCACACTCAGTCTGTCGGACGTGGCTGCTCACTGTCTGAGCGCCCAGCCCTGAATTTGGACGGGGAGCGCGTTCGTGGCGATCCGCACGCCGGGGAGTGCGAGCTGGTGGCGAGCTAGGGCTGCTCCTGCTCCTCGTCGGTCTCCTCCAGTGAGACCTCTGCGGCCTCTTCTGCGGGGAGGACGTCCTCGGCGACGCCTGGCCCCTCGCCATCGAGCTCCACGCCGGGGGCGCCCTCGCCGGCGTCGACCACCAGCGCGACCGCGCTCACGACGTCGTCGTCCTTGAGGTTCATGACGCGCACGCCCGTGGCCGAGCGACCCTGCTGGGAGATGCCGGCGGCGGAGGTCCGCTGGACCATCCCGCCGACGCTGATGAACACGAGCTCGTGGTGGTCGCGCACCACGAGCGCTCCCGCGAGGCCACCCTTTTTCTCGGTCAGCCCGATCGTCTTTACGCCTTTGGCGCCGCGGTTGGTCTTGCGGTACTGGCTTATCTGCGTGCGCTTGCCGTAGCCGTTCTCGGTGACGACCAGCAGGTCCATGTCGTCGCGCGCCACGTCCATCGCGATCACGCGCCCGCCCTTGCCGACGTCCATCCCGCGCACGCCCGTGGTGTCGCGGCCCATCGAGCGCACGTCTGACTCGGCAAAGCGCACGGTGAGCCCGGCGCGGGAGACCATGATGACCTCATCGCCCGGGTCGACGGCGCGCACGGCCAGCAGCTCGTCGTCATCGCGGATGTTGATGGCGATGATGCCGTCGGCTTTGATCGGCGTGTTATAGGCGGCCAGCTCGGTCTTCTTGACGGTGCCGTTGCGTGTGGCGAACACGACGAACTGCGTCTCGGAGAAGTCGCGGGTGGAGACGACCGCCTGGATGCGCTCGCCCTCGCTCAGCGGGAGGATGTTCACGAGCGCGCGCCCCTTGGCGGTGCGCTGGGCCTCGGGCAGCTCATAGACCTTCGAGCGGTAGACCTTGCCGCGGTTGGAGAAGAACAGCAGGTAGTCGTGGGATGAGCACACGAACAGGTGCTCGATGAAGTCCCCGTCCTTCATGTCCATGCCGGTCACGCCGCGGCCGCCGCGCTGCTGCTGGCGATAGGTGGCCAGCGGCAGCGACTTGATGTAGCCGGTCTGGGTGATCGTGATCACCATCTGCTGGTCGGCGATCAGATCCTCGATGTCGATCTCGTCCTCGGAGTGGCTGATCTCGGTGCGCCGCTCGTCGCCGAAGCGCTCCCTGATCTCGGCGAGCTCCTCCTTGATCACGGCCAGCACGCGGGACTCGTCGCCGAGGATCGCCCGCAGCTCGGCGATCCGCTCGGAGACGTCGGCGTGCTCCTGTTTGATCCCGTCGGCTTCCAGGGCGGTCAGCTGGGAGAGGCGCAGGTCGAGGATCGCGGTCGCCTGGATCGGGCTGAGCTCGAAGCGCGCCACGAGCTGCTCGCGGGCGTTGTCGCGGTCGCGCGAGCCGCGGATCAGCTCGATGATCTCGTCGAGGTGCTCGAGCGCGGTCAGCAGCCCCTCGAGGATGTGGGCGCGGGCCTCCTTCTCGGAGAGCTCGTGCTTGGTGCGGCGCACGATCACCTCGCGCTGGTGGGCCACGTAGTTGTGGATCACCGAGCGCAGGTTGAGCGTCCGCGGGACGTTGTCCACGAGCGCGACCATGTTGACGCCGAAGGTGGTCTGCATGGGCGTGTGCTTGTAGAGCTTGTTGAGCACCACCTTGGGGATGGCGTCGCGCTTGAGCTCGATCATCAGGCGCATGCCGCGCTTGTCGGAGTAGTCGTTGAGGTCGGCTATCTCGGAGATCTTCTTGTCGCGGACGAGCTCTGCGATCTTCTCGATCAGCCCACCGGGGCCGCCCTTCTTGACCATGAAGGGCAGCTCGGTGACCACGATCGCCTCCTTGCCGTGGCTGAGCGGCTCGATGTGCGCGCGGGCCTGCACGCGCACGCGGCCGCGACCGGTCTCGTAGGCGTCCTTGATGCCCGCGTGGCCGAGGATGATGCCGCCGGTGGGGAAGTCGGGCCCCTTGATGTGGCGCATCAGGCCCTCCACGTCGGTCTCGGGGTCGTCGATGTAGGCGACCGTCGCGTCGATCACCTCGCGCAGGTTGTGCGGGGGGATGTTGGTGGCCATACCGACGGCGATGCCAGAGGAGCCGTTGACGAGCAGGTTGGGGAAGCGCGCGGGCAGGACGAGCGGTTCGCGGCGCGAGCCGTCGTAGTTGGTCACGAAGTCGACCGTGTCCATGTCGAGATCGCGCAGCATCTCGGTGGCGAGGCGGGCGAGGCGGGCCTCGGTGTAGCGCATCGCGGCAGCCGGGTCATCGTCGATCGAGCCGAAGTTGCCCTGGCCGTCGACGAGCTCGTAGCGCATCGAGAACTCCTGGGCCATGCGCACGAGCGTGTCGTAGATCGCGGAGTCGCCGTGCGGGTGATAGTTGCCCATCACCTCGCCGACGATCTTGGCGCACTTGGCGTAGGAGCGGGTGGGTCCCAGGCCGAGCTCGTTCATCGCGTAGAGCACGCGACGGTGCACGGGCTTCAGGCCGTCGCGCACGTCGGGCAGCGCGCGCCCGACGATCACCGACATCGCGTAGTCGAGGTAGGCCGTGCGCATCTCCTCCTCGAGCGCGCGCGGTTCCACGTTGCCTCCGCCTATTACATCGGCGCTAGCCATTCGTCACCTCCTATACGTCCAGATTTGCAACGGCCCGCGCGTTGTCCTCGATGAAGGCTCGGCGCGGCTCGACCTGGTCGCCCATCAGCATCGAGAAGATGCGGTCGGCGGCGAAGGCGTCATCGAGCGTGACCTGCGCGAGCGTGCGCGTGGCGGGCGCCATCGTGGTTTCGCCGAGCTGCTCGGCGTTCATCTCGCCGAGGCCCTTGAAGCGCTGCAGTTTGATTCCCCGCTGTGCGACCGTCATCACGGCTGGGTGCAGATCCTCGAAGGAGGGGGCTGTCTCTCGCGCGTCGCCGAGTCGCACCTCGAAGGCGGGAGCACCGGCGAGCTCGATCAGCTGTGCGTGCACACGGGCCAGCGAGCGGAACTCCTGGGAGTCGAACAGGCTGCGCTTGATGCGGTGTACGCGGGCGAATCCGGTCTTCTCTTCCACCGCCCGTACGCGCAGCTCGAGCGCGTCCGTCTCGAGCAGCTCGGTGGCGTGGGCGTCACCGTCGACGCCGCTGCGTTCGAGCCACGCGATCGCAGCCTCGGCGCTCAGCGCCTGCTCATCCAGCAGCGAGGACTCCTCGAGGAACTGGACGACATCGTGCCCGTGGGCGGCGCGCATCGAGGAGGACCAGCCCTCGTACTGCTTGAGCAACCGGGTGAAACGCTGCCAGCGCGCCTCGGTCAGCTTGAACTGCTTGCCGTGGCGGTCGAAGACCTCGATCTTCTCCCACTTGTCGGAGAGCAGGATCTCCTCGAGTTCGGAGTCCTTCTCGATGTAGCGCTCACGCGAGCCCTGCTTGAGCTTGTACAGCGGGGGCTTGGCGATATAGACGTAGCCGGCCTTGATCAGCTCTTCCATCTCGCGGAAGAGGAGCGTGAGCACGAGCGTGCGGATGTGGGCGCCGTCGACATCGGCGTCGGTCATCAGCACGACCTTGTGGTAGCGCGCGTTCTCGATGTTGAACTCGTCGCGGACCCCGGTGCCGATAGCTGTGATGAGCGCCTGCACCTCGGCGTTCTGGAGCACCTTGTCGATGCGCGACTTCTCGACGTTGAGGATCTTGCCGCGCAGCGGCAGCACCGCCTGGGTGGATCGGTCGCGGCCCTGCTTGGCCGAGCCGCCGGCGGAGTCGCCCTCGACGATGAACAGCTCGGCGAGGGAGGGATCCTTGACAGAGCAGTCGGCGAGCTTGCCGGGGAGCGTGGAGTTCTCGAGCGCCGACTTGCGGCGGGTGAGGTCGCGGGCCTTGCGCGCGGCGTCGCGGGCGCGCTGCGCCTGGACGGCCTTGGAGATGACCGCACGCGCCTCGCTCGGGTTCTCCTCGAGAAACTCCCCGAGGCCGGTATTGACGATCGACTCGACGAAGCCGGCCATGCCCGGGTTGCCGAGCTTGGTCTTGGTCTGTCCCTCGAACTGGGGGTCGCGCAGCTTGACCGAGACGACCGCGGTCAGCCCCTCGCGCACGTCCTCGCCCGAGAGGTTGTCCTCTTTGTCTTTGAGCAGACCGTGGTCGCGGGCGTACTTGTTGACGGTGCGCGTGAGGGCCGAGCGGAAGCCGCTCAGGTGCGAGCCGCCCTCGGGGGTGTTGATGTTGTTGGCGAACGAATGGATCGACTCCTGGTAGGAGGCGTTCCACTGCATCGCGACCTCGGCGGCGCCCTCCTCGGACTCGCCGGCGAAGAACACGACCTTGCGGTGCACGGTCTCCTTGTTCTCGTTGAGGTAGGAGACGAAGTCCTCGATGCCGCCCTCGTACTGGAACGCAGCGGAGTGGCCCTCGCCGCGCTCGTCGGTGAGCGAGATCTTCAGGCCGCGGGTCAGGAAGGCCGTCTCGCGCAGGCGCTCCTCGAGCGTGTAGAAGTCGAAGTCCAGCTGCTCGAAGATATCGGCGTCGGGGAGGAAGGTGATCGTCGTGCCGGTCCCTGCGCCCGGCGCGAGCTTCTCGCCCTTTTCGAGCTCGTTCTGTGGCGCCCCCCGCGCGTATTCCTGCGAGAAGACGTAACCGTCGCGCCTGATCTCGATGTCCAGTTTCTCCGACAGGGCGTTGACGACCGACACGCCGACGCCGTGCAGCCCACCGGAGACCTTGTAGCCCCCGCCTTCGCCGAACTTGCCTCCGGAGTGAAGGACGGTGAGCACGACCTGGACGGCCGGCAGGCCCTCCTTGTCCATCTTGGCCACGGGGATGCCGCGGCCGTTGTCCACGACCGTGACGGAGTTGTCGGGGTGGATCGTCACCGATACGGCTGTGCAGAAGCCGGCCAGGGCCTCGTCGACGGAGTTGTCCACGACCTCGTAGACGAGGTGGTGGAGGCCCATGACCCCGGTCGAGCCGATGTACATGCCGGGGCGCTTGCGAACCGCCTGGAGGCCCTCGAGGACAGTGATGTCCTGGGCGTCGTAGCTCGAGGATCCGCCCGTCATCGACGGGTTGTTCACGCCGCTTTCGACGACGCTCTCTTCAGAGCTGTTGCTACCTGTTGCCAATGGCCCTCCGATGACGTGAGAACGCCCCGGATTCCGGGGCGCGAAGTCCACGGCCGGGGCGGGTTTCGTATGTCCCAAATCATAGCAGGCGAGGGGTTCTCCCACCGCCGTAAAACACCCCTAAATCCCTGCAAACTGCCGGGAAACTGGGTGCTCACGAGGACGCGGCGGGTGGGCGTGGGAGCGGGGAGTCCGTCAGCCGGTCCGGCAACGCAGCTCGCGGATGAGCTCCCGGCCGAGAGCCTCGTTGACGCGGGGGATGAGCTCCCCGGCCATCAGGTCGAGCTCCTGGGCCCACACGGCCGCCTCGCATGTCACCGTGAGCACGCCGTCGCGCTCGGCCGTGGGTCTGGCGGAGGAGGATATGGCGGGGCCGGCCACGCGCCCCCAGACCTCCTGGACACGAGCGAGGGTGGTCGCCGGCGCGATCGCCGAGGTCAGGTTCCCCAGCGCCGTCGAGAGCGTTCGCGGGGCGGCTCTGCTCAAGCCGCGATCGCCTCCTGGAGGATCGTTCCGGGGGAGATGCGCAGGCGGGTGACGTGGGCCTCGCCGGCGGTCGGGACGTGGCCGAGGTCGGTGGTGGCGATCACGCTCTGTCCGGCGGCCGAGAGCTCACCCACGAGCAACTCGCGACGCTCGCCGTCGAGCTCGCTCATCACGTCGTCGAGGAGCATCAGCGGGGTGCGTCCACGTTCGCGGGCGAGCACCGAGCGCTCGGCGAGGAGCAGCGCGAGGAGCGCCAGCCGCTGCTCGCCCTGTGAGCCGTAGACGCGCAGCTCGCGGCCGTCGCGCACGATCGCGAGCTCGTCGCGGTGCGGGCCGTGACCGGAGAATCCGCGCTCGAGGTCGCCGTCGAGGCGCTCCTGCAGCTCGGCGACGAACTGATCCTCGTCGAGGGCCTTGGAACGGGGGCGGTACTCGATCGAGACCTCACCGTTGCAGCCGAGCTGGCCTGCTTTCAGCGCAAACGGCTCCGCCAGCAGGTTCACGGCTCCGGCTCGCTGCTCCCGCAGGGTCAGCGCCTTGCTCGCGAGCTCACGATCCCACGTGGCCATCGCGGCGTGCGAGGCGCGGCCGGCACGGATACGGGCGAGCAGGGCGTTGCGCTGGGCGAGCACCCGGGAGTACTCGCGACGCGCCTGCGCGCGCGCCGGCCAGATCGCCGCGACCACCTGGTCGAGATGCGCTCGGCGCAGCGCGGGTGGGCCTTTCAGCAACTCCAGGCGATCGGGCATGAAGACGCTGATCAGCGGCCTGCTGGGCACGTCGAGCAGGCGCTCCACCTCGGCGCCGTCGGCGCTCATCCGCTTGACCGCTTGGGCGCCGCCGGTCGCGGCTTCGTATCCAACGGTCAACTCATGCGGTTCCTCGCCGTCGAGCAGGCGCACGGCCACCCTGGTCGCCGGCGCGCCGAAGCGGATCAGCTCGCGGTCGCTGCGCGTGCGAGGCGACCGGCCCGTGCACCCGAAATAGATGCCCTCGAGCAGGTTCGACTTGCCGGCGCCATTGGGCCCGTGGACGACGGTGAGGCCCGCGCCGATCCGCGCCTCGGCGCGGGCGTAGGTGCGAAAGTCGCGCATCTCCACGCTGACGACGCGCATGCCACCGCTACACGTTCAGGCGGATCGGCATGATGAGGTAGACGAAGTCCCCGGTGTCGGGTGATTCGATCAGGCCGGGGCGCAGGGGGCTTATGAGCTTGAGGACCAGCTCATCGGAGTCGACGCTCTCGAGCCCGTCCCGCAGGAACTCCGGGTTGAAGCCGATCTCGAAGGGCTCGCCGTGAAAGGGCACCGGGATCGCCTCGCTGGCCTCCCCCACGTCGGGAGTCTGGGCTGAGATGGTGAGCGTGCCCTCGGTGAAGCTCAGGCGCAGCGGAGCGTTCTTCTGAGCAAGGAGACTGATGCGTCGCACCACGTCGGTCACCTCGGCGCTCGAGAGGCGCAGCTCATGCTCGACCGACTCGGGCAGAAGCTGACGATAGTTGGGGAACTGTCCGTCGATCAACCGCGATGAGAGCACGATGTCGCCGAGCTCGAAGATGACCTGGTTCTGCCCGACGCTGACCGCAAGCGACTCGCCGGGTGCCTGCTGGGCGATCCGCACCAGCTCCTGCAGCGCCCGTGCCGGGACGTTGGCCTCGAGGCTTCCCTGCAGCGAGGACTCCAGCGCCGTCTCCTTCACGCTGAGGCGGTAGGAGTCCGTGGCCACCATCCTCAGCTCCTGGCCGGCGGCCGACATCAGGATCCCGGTCAGAACCGGGCGCGTCTCGTCACGCGACGCGGATCTCGCGACGCGGGCAACCGTCTGCACGAAGGCCTCTGTCGGCAGCGTCACCCGTGCCTCGGGTGACGGGAGGGGAAGCGTGGGGAAATCCTCGGCTCGTAGTGTGCGGAGGTGGAATGTGGTGGGACCGCAGATGAGCTCGACGTCCTGCTCGGCGGCTCGCAGCTCCATCGTGAGCTGCTCGGCCGACAGCGAGCGGGCGACGTCGAGGAGCAGGCGCGCCGGGAGAACGGCTGCGCCGGGCCGAGCCACCTCGGCGTCCAGCGGTACCCGGAGGCCGATCTCCATGTCGGTGGCAAGCAGCTCCGGTTTCGAGTCGGCAGGGGCCGAGATCATGATCCCGGAGAGAGCCTGAACGGCGCTGCGGGTCGAGGCCACACGAGCTGCGGTCTGCAGCTGGGTGATGAGGTGCGCGGAGGAGAGCGAGAGCTTCATGACGGTGCCATGAGAAAGGAATAAGGGTTAGTAGGGGCTGTGAAGGTGTGCATTCGGCGTGGACAGGGCAGGTTGCCCTGGTGTAGCGGTGGGCGTCCCTGTGGATAGGTCAAGGGAAGTCTCTCAGGCACGGCGGTCGGGCGCGTGGGATGGGTCATGGCAGCGGGCAGTCAAGGGTCCGGCACAGCTTTTCCACAGCCGCGCGGGACTCCTCGTCGGAGTCGATTCGGGCCGAGGTGCGTCTGCAGGCGTGCAGGACTGTGGTGTGGTCGCGTCCACCGAAGTGCCTTCCGATGGCGGGCAGCGATTCGCCGGTGAGCTCGCGTGTGAGGTACATGGCGAGTTGGCGCGGCCATGCGATTCGCGGGGTGCGGGCGCTGGAGGTGAGCTCCTCGGGCGAGAGGTCGAAGAGCTCACAGGTGGCGCGCTGGATGTCGGCGACGGTGCGGGTGCGCCGCCCAGGTTGGGCTGACCGGGGGTAGAGGCTCGCCAGGACCTCCTCGGTGAGCTCAGCGGTGAGCTCGCGGCCGGTCAACGAGCTGAATGCGACGACGCGGATCAATGCCCCCTCGAGCGCACGGACGTTGGTGTGGACGCGCTCTGCGATGACCGTCAGGGCGCTCTCGTCGGCAAGGGGAATCCGATCGTGGCTGGCGCGCTTGCGCAGGATCGCCATACGGGTCGACAGGTCGGGGGCCTTGATGTCGGCGACGAGCCCGGCCTGGAAGCGCTCGCGCAGGCGTTCCTCGAGTGCTTGGAGGTCGTGAGGCGGCCGGTCGGAGCTGAGAACGATCTGACGGCCGCCGTCATGGAGCGCGTTGAACGTGTGGAAGAACTCCTCCTCCGTCTTTGTCTTGCGCTCAAGGAACTGGACGTCATCCATGAGCAGGACGTCGATGTGGCGGAAGCGTGCCTTGAAGGTTTCGGTATCCCCGTCGCCGAGGGCACCGAGGAACTCGTTGGTGAAGGCCTCGCCGGTGGTTGCACGGACGGTCAGTGCGGGATTGTGGGTTAGCAGGAGGTTCGCTATCGAGCTGAGCAGGTGCGTCTTGCCGACGCCCGGGGGACCACAGATGAACAGCGGGTTGTAGGCGTGGGATGGCATCTCGGCGACGGTCAGGGCCGCGGCGTGGGCGAGGCGGTTGGAGTCGCCGATCACGAACTGGTCGAATGTGAGCTTGGGATTGCCAAGGGGGCTGGCGTGGGGTGTGAGCTCCGGGCCGCCACCGTGTAGCGGACGCTCTCGGGCGCTGGAGGAGCGGCTGACCCTGGCGATCGCGGCCGGCTCCGCAGGCTGGGGGCCGACGAGTTCGACGGCGACGTGCTCACCGAGCACGAGCTCGACGCTGCCCTGGATGATCCGGCCGAATCGATCCTGAACCCACCGGCGTGCGTGGGGCGGGGCTTCGATGAGCAGGCGTTCCCCCTCGAGCTCGACGGGTCGAAGGGGTCCCAACCAGATGCGGTAGGTGGGCTCGTCGACGGCGAGTGCGAGTTGGGCTTGCACCCGCGACCATATGTGCTCGAGCTCGACGCTCACGGCAGCGCTGTCCAGCTCCTCTCCCAGAGGCAGATGACGAGAACTATTCGAAGGAGGACCCGCTGGGGGCCCGGTCGGGCGACTATATCCAACGACCTGACGGGGTCCACGTGGGTGCTCGCATTTGGCGGGAAAAATCAGCGGGGGCCGATCGGTCCTATACTTCGGGTCCGATCGCCGCCGGGTTGCGGTGGGATATCTGCGGCCGCTGAAGGAGTACGGCGGTCATTGGAGAACAGAGACCATGAAGCGCACCTACCAGCCAAAGAAGCGCAAGCGTGCCCGCGCACACGGGTTTCGCGCTCGCATGAGCTCGCGAGCCGGCCGGCTCACGCTCAAGCGCCGTCGCGACAAGGGCCGCAAGCGCCTCTCCGCCTAGGTCGGAGGGGTGAGCCCGCGCTCGTGGACGGACGCGCGATGAGGCCGCGGACTCCGGGGCGCGGTGGTCGCCTGTCACGCAGCGCGGAGTTCGAGCGCGTCTATCGCCATGGCCGATCGACGGCCAACCGGCACCTGGTCCTGTACGCGTTTCCCAACGAGTCTTCCCGTCGGCCGCGACTGGGGCTGTCGGTATCGCGGAAGGTCGGCGGAGCGGTCGAGCGCAACCGCGTCAAGCGCCTGCTGCGCGAGGCGTTTGCGGGAGTCGAGCGTGACATTGCGGCCGGACACGACATCGTCGTGGTGGCCCGTCCGTCCGCGCGCGAGCTGGCCGAGCGCGACGGTCTGGCGGGTGTGGAGGGGTCGTTGGGAGAGCTGCTCGTCAAGGCCGGCCTGTGCACGGGCGGGGGCGCGCCGCCGCCGGAGGAGCCCGGTGAGCGCCTCCCGACCTGAGCAAGACGCGAGCCCGAGCGCTCATCGTCTATCGCGCGCCACGCGCATGTTCGTGAGCGCCCCGATCACCGTCTATCAGCACCTGGTATCGCCGGCGATACCAAGGCGTTGCAAGTACGAGCCCACGTGCTCGCGCTACGCGGTCGACGCGATCCGGGAGTACGGCATACTTAGGGGCCTGGTGCTCGCGGGGTGGCGGCTGCTCAGGTGCAATCCGTGGAGCCACGGCGGATACGATCCGGTTGAGGCTCAGCGAGTGTTCAGCGTGGACTCCGGCGCCGGCGGCTGAGCCGCGCCCGGTGAGCCATCCCCCGGCGGCCAAACCCGCATCTCACCAGCCCACAGTCAACTGACGACGACCGAGACCACCGAGAACCCTTAGAGCATGCCCATCCTCGCCAATGTGATCCAGGACGCGTTCTCGCCGCTGATCAGCCTCTTCGAACACGTCATGGTGTTCATCCACGCGCACCTCGTGGGGGGCAGTTGGGGCCTGGCGATAGTGGGGCTGACCGTGTTGATCAGGGCGGTCCTCGTGCCCCTGACCTTCAAGCAACTGAAGTCGATGCAGGAGATGCAGCGCCTCGCGCCCCAGATCAATGCGCTGAAAGAGAAGTACAAAGAGGACAAACAGCGCCAGCAACAGGAGCTGATGAAGTTCTACCAGGAGAACAAGATCAACCCGCTGGCCTCGTGTCTGCCGCTGCTCATGCAGTTGCCCGTGTTCATCTCGCTCTTCTACATGTTGCGGACCGATCTGAAGAAGCACATCTGCGGGTCGAGTCTCGTGTCGCATTACAACACGCTGCATCCCACCGCCACCGTCAAGAGCATCGCGCACCTGCCCGCGAAATACCTCGAAAAGACGAGTTGCGACCTGGTTCAGCCGCACTCGGCGAAGTTCCTGTTCCTTCCGGACATCACAAACAAGGCGACGGGCGTGGCCCTGATCGTCCTGATCGTCCTGTACGTGGGCTCGCAGCTGGCCTCCACGCTGATCGCCACCGCCACCGCCGATCCCAATCAGCGCCGTCTGATGCTGCTCCTGCCCCTGGTGTTCGTTGTCATCCTCTATCGGTATCCCGCCGGCCTGCTCGTGTACTGGATCACCACGAACCTGTGGACGATCGGCCAGCAGTCGCTGATCCGCCGCCGCATGCCGCCGCCGCCGAAGGTGGAGACGCCGGCGGGGGCGGCTAACGGCAAACCCACACGCTCGCTGCGCGAGGCGTTCGCCAGCGCCGCCGCCGGCGCTGGGGGCCGCGCTGCCCCGGCTGCCGCACCGAGCCCCAGCGCCCCGGCCGCAACGCCACCCCGACCCCCGCGGAAGAAGAAGAAGCGTTCGGGCAGGCGGCGATGACCGACCAGGGAGACGAGGGTGAGGGCATCGCGGCGGAGGACCTCGACCCCGCAGAGGCGCTGGAGGAGTTGCTGGAGGAGATCGTCGAGAGCCTGGGTCTGGGGGGCGAGGTCGAGGTCGAGGAAGCCGATGGGATTCTGACGGGGCGACTCGAGGGCGAGGACGTGGGCCTGTTCATCGGGCGCCACGGCCAGACGATCGACGCGGTGCAGCACCTGGCCCAACGGATCGTCTTCCCGGAAGGACCGTCGTCGGTGAGGGTCGTGATCGACGCGAACGGTTATCGACAGCGCCGCGCCGAGGCGCTGTGTGCCGAGGCGGACGATGCCGCGGACGATGCCGTGAGCTCCGGCAAACCTGTCGAGCTGGACCCACTTCCTCCATTCGAGCGGCGGATCGTCCACGAGTATCTGCGCGAGCGCGGCGACGTCGATACCCACAGCGAGGGCAACGAGCCCGAGCGGTATCTCGTCATTTCTCCGCTGCCATAGGCAGCGGGCGTTTCACGTTTTTCTTGACGGTGAAACAATCCCAGACATGTCCGCGCCGACGCAAACACCGCTGAGCGACGTCGAGCGGGGTCTCGTAGCGGGGATCCTCATCGGCGAGGGCAGTTTTGGTGGGGATGGGAAGTATCCGCAGATAACGCTGCGGATGCACACGCGCCACGAGACCTTGTTCCACTGGCTGCAGGCCCGCTTCCCGCGCTCGCGGCTGTATGGGCCCTACGACCACGGCGGTCGCAGCTACTACCAATGGATGGCCCGCGGCCCCGTGCTGGCGGAGGACGTCCTGCCCGTGGTGGAGTCGGTCCTCAGCGAGGAGGTTGACGCCCACGTGCTGGGAAGGATCCACGAGATGCGGGCGAAGTACGCTGGATTCTTCGCGCAATATGGATGATCTGCTGCCTGAGATCGACGTGGGGGAGCCGGCGTCTGGATTGACCTTGCAGCAACGACGCAGGCTGGCGACGCTGCTGGAGGTCATCGCCGCGGATGCGCATTCGCCGACGACGATCCGGGAGCCCGAGCGGGCTGCGCGCCTGCACCTGGCAGATTCCCTGGCCGCCCTGGAGCTGGGGCAGGTGCGCAACGCCAGCCGGATCGCCGATCTCGGCAGCGGCGCGGGCTTCCCGGGCCTGCCGCTGGCGGTGGCGCTGCCGACGGCTGAGGTCAGCCTGGTGGAGAGCCAGCGGCGCAAGTGCGAGTTCCTCGAGAGGATCCGGGCGGCCGCCGGCGTCGAGAATGCCGAGGTGGTGTGTGCCCGGGCGGAGGATTGGGACGACGGTGCCGCCCGGAACGACCTGGTCGTCGCGCGCGCCCTCGCGCCACAGGCGGTCGTGCTCGAGTACGCGGCGCCGCTGCTGCGTATCGGCGGCTCGCTGGTCGACTGGCGCGGCAGGCGCTCATCGGAGGAGGAGGCGGCAGGCGAGCGGGCTGCCGAGATATTGGGCATGCAGCGCACCGAGGTGCTGCGGGTGAGCTCCGTCGCGGGTGTGACCGATCACCACCTCCACGTCTTCGAGAAGCTCCGGGAGACCCCGCCGCGATTTCCGAGACGGGCAGGCATGGCACGCAAGCGGCCCCTCGCCGTGTGAGCGCTGCGGCGGCGGGGTGCCGTGCGGAGCTTCAACCGGCGTCGGGGTGCTGCTGAACGGCGATCGGCGCTAGCTTGCAGCGCATGGGCACCATCTATGCGGTCGCCAACCAGAAGGGCGGCGTTGGTAAGACGACGACGGCGGTCAACGTGGCCGCGTGCATCGCCGAGGCTGGGTACACGACGCTGCTCGTGGATGCCGACCCTCAGGCCAACGCCACCGTGGGGCTCGGAATCCCGCGCACCCAGTCGCCGGGGCTCTACGAGGTTCTCACCGGTGAGGCGAGCGCCGAGGAGGCGCTCACGGACTCGGCGGTGGAGGGGCTGCGCGCCCTGCCGGCGGGGGCGGGCCTGGCGGGGGCCAACGTCGAGCTCCCGCGGATGGAGGGCTTCGAGTATCGCCTGCGCGACTGCCTGGCGCCGCTGAAGGACAGCTTCCAGTACATCCTGTTGGACTGCCCGCCATCGCTCGGCCCGTTGACAGTCTGTGCGCTGGTGGCCGCCGACCGTGTGATCGTGCCGGTGCAGACCGAGTACTTCGCGCTCGAGGGCCTCGCCGGGCTGCTCGAGACCCTGGCGCTGGTCCAGCGAGAGCTCAACCCCCGCCTCACGGTCGCGGGGATGCTGTTGACGATGCACGACAGCCGCACGCGTCTCGGCCAGGACGTGGAGCGCGAGGTGCGGGCACACTTTCCCGACCTGGTCTTCGACACCGTGATACCCCGCAACGTCCGAGTCGGGGAGGCTCCCAGCTACGGTCTGCCGGTGACCCACCACGACCCTCACAGCGCCGGTGCAGAGGCCTACTTCGAGCTCGCCAAGGAGGTGGCTGCGCGTGGCTAAGCCAAGACCCGGGATGGGCAGGGGACTCGATGCGATCCTGTCGGTATCCGCTCGCGGAGGCACCGAGGCGCGCGAGGAGGAGTTGCGGGATCTGCCGGTTGAGCTGATCTCGCCCAGCCCCCATCAGCCGCGCCGGGCGTTCGACGAGCAGGCGCTCGCGGCGCTCGCGGGGTCGCTGGGGGAGCGCGGCGTGCTGCAGCCGGTGCTCGTCCGTCCCAGGCCTGGCGGGAAGTACGAGCTCGTGGCCGGTGAGCGGCGCTGGCGAGCCGCGCGCCTGGCGGGCCTCGAGACCATCCCGGCCCTGGTCCGCGATCGCGAGGACGCCGCCGCCTTGGAGGTGGCCCTGATCGAGAACATGGCTCGCGAGGACCTCAACCCGATCGAGGAGGCGCGCGCCTGCGCGGCGCTCGTCGAGGAGCTGGGCCTGACGCGTGAGGAGGTGGGCCTGCGCGTGGGCCGCAGTCGCGTGGCCGTCAGCAACCTGGTGAGGCTCCTGGACCTGCCGGATGCGGTGATCGAGCTGCTCGAGCAGGGTGCCCTCAGCGAGGGGCACGGACGCGCGCTGCTGCTGGCCGAGGATCACGAGGCCCGCCGCGCCCTCGCCCGCTCGGCCGTCGAGCAGGGATGGTCCGTTCGGGTCGTGGAGGAGCGCGCCCGCGACAGCAACGCCGCGCCGGCCCCGCGCAAGGTTGGATCGCGCAGCGGCGCCGCTGCTCGCCGCTTGCACCCCGACCAGGAGCAGGCCGCCCGCGAGATCGCCGAGACGCTCTCGGGCGCGCTGGGGGCGGAGGTCCAGGTGAAGCCCACGCGCGACGGGCGCTACCGCGCCGAGCTGTCGCTCTCGAGCCTCCAGGAGGCCGTGGAGCTCGCACGTCGCGTGGGCCCCCGCGCGGTGGCCTGAGCCGGGGTCGGCGATAAGATGGCGGGCGAAGACGAGCGACGGGGCAGCGGGCGATCACTGATGCGAACGCAACTGCGAGAGCTGGCCCCGTACCGTCGCGT
This sequence comes from Solirubrobacteraceae bacterium, assembly GCA_017882455.1. Lineage (GTDB taxonomy): Bacteria > Actinomycetota > Thermoleophilia > Solirubrobacterales > Solirubrobacteraceae > Palsa-744. The sequence continues at coordinate 35,410 of JADGPL010000013.1, forward strand.
AAAGCTCGCGCGGTAGACGGGCTGTCTGCTTGCGCGCAGCAGACATCGCCGCCGGGGCGCGATCAAGAATGTCGTTGATAGTGGCCGCCGCGCGCTCGCGTGACATGCCCCAGCTCACCGCCTCATTCGCAATCCGCTCGGCTGTGACTCGGTCGGTGCGTTGCACGGTGTCGATACACATCGCCAGTCGGTTGTCGCCGTAGTGCAGGGTGCACATGAGGTCGTATAGCGGCGTTAGCGTCAACGCACCCGACGCGTGGTGCAGCAACGAGAAGTTCTTGGCGTGGGCGTCGCCGTTGCCAATCAAGACATTCAACGTCACGGCCTGCAAGAGCCGCTCCAAGGAGTTGGTAGCGGCCACTGACTGCAGGATGCCGGCGATGCGCTGTAGCGAGGGGCCACCGTCCTCCTCGTACTTGGTCTCGGGGGACACACCCGTCGCTTGGCAGAAGTCCTCCTGGTGGATGCGCTCGACGGCGCCGTCGGGGCTAACGGTGCGGTCGAACCGCCCGACGACGATCAACTTGCGTTTCGCGATCTCGGTCGTCTCGACGGCGGCAACGGCGAGGCCGAGGTTCCGCGCGATCCTCATGCAAAACGCCTCGTTCTCCACCGTCTTCGGGTAGGCGGCGATCTCGGGCTTGAGGATGTGCGTCGAAGGCGTGCCGTCCACGGGTCGGCCCCACTTGCCATCCGGCATGCGCGTCAGCAGAAGCTTCTCCTGCACGCCCGCTAGCGAGATGCGCACCCTGCCGCCTGCACCCAGCGGTGCGCTCCGCAGGTTGCCCACGAGAGTCGCAACGTCATCCGGAGTCAGCGCTTCGGCGGTGACCGTGGTGGGCGTCGGGGGCGGAGGCTCGTCGGCCGGTTGAATCACGACTGCGCCTGCGCAGTCGCGCCCGAGCTCGCGGATTAGGCCGTATGTGTCGTCCGCGCGCACGCTGACGTCTCGGGCAATCGACTTGCGCGACTCGCCCTCGGGAAGGAGGCCATCGATGAACGGCCGCACGACACCCTGCGTGTATCGACGCTCACTCAACGGCAGCGACAAAGACAGCAGCGGTGTGCCCAGCTCGTAGCGACCCAGGGCATCCTCCGTGTAGACCAGGCGCGGTCGACCCCGGTCGCGGTCGATGGTGGCGACCCGGTCGCCGTACAACCAGACGGCTAGCTCGTCGGCCACTACCAGTCAGCCTCATCGAGCGTCATGCGGACCCCAAGCTGTCTCAGGACGCGGAGAATCCGCTTGAGCTGCTCGGTCTCCTTGCCGCTCTCAAGTTCGGATAGGTAGCTGCGCTGCAGCCCAGCCATCTCGGCGAGTTGAGCCTGGGTCAACCCAGCAGCGGTTCGATAGTGGCGGATAGCATCTCCCAGCGAGGCGGGCGAATAGACCCGAAAGGGTCCCTTCGAGCCTTTGTGCGTGTCTTCTGTCGGCATAATCCGACATTGTAGCAATGTCAGGATACCCCGACAAGCATGCCATGTCGAGATATCACGACATACGGCCTGTGTCTGGATATCCCGACGCCTCTCGGGTGTGTCGCGGGATCCGGACCGCTGAACCCAACGCGGCCACTCTGCGTGAGCAGCGAGCCGCCTGCTTCGTGCGGGTGAGCCGCCACGGTCTGTCCGAGCACGTCCGGTCGCTTCGCTGGCGTGCGCGTGCCGTCGGTAAGATGGCACGCAATGCGTCGCGCAACAGAGCCTAAGCGCGAGCCACGTGCCATGGATGTGCCATTTTCGGGCGCACGTAGCTTCTCGTTTTCCGGCAAAGTGCGCGGTTGCAGGTAAAGGGCGATTAGCTCAGTTGGTTAGAGCGCTTCTCTGATAAGGAAGAGGTCCCAGGTTCGAATCCTGGATCGCCCATCATCGCAGTCGGGCCAAAGTCCTCGCCATTCGTGCAGCTACGCCATATGCGCCGTGGCATCTAGCGTGACCGCCGTCCCATCGCCGTACAAACGCCGATGCAACTCCACGGCCGTCTCCTCCGTAAGCCCGGCGATGAGGTCTACGACGACGCGCGCGCGACGGGCTGGTTCGTTTCCACCCTCGTCTAGGGTGCGCTTCGCGCCGGGCGGGAATATACGTCGATCGCCGTCTTTGCCCTCCCCACTTGCTGCGTAGTAGGCCTCGAACAGCTCCCGAACGACGCGCTGTTGCCCGTGCTGTACCACGGCAAGGCCTGGCCTCCGGATCACATACACGCGCACTAGCATCTTGAGCGCCTCGACCTCCCGGACGATGTCCGGATTGACAAAAACGCGCATCTTGCCGGAGGCGACCACGTCCTCCACTCTGAAGGCGCTCATGTAACGCGTGATCAGGTCGGAGTCAAAGCGCCGCATCAGTCGGCGATCATCCCTTCCGTGGCGATAGCCGCCAGTCGGAGCGAATGCAGCCGCCACAGTGCCTATAGCGTCGAGCAGTTGGTCCACGGTATATCGGGGCCAAGACGTGAGGTCTGCCTGCTTTGCGTCCTCGAGGAGCTCGTGCAGGCGCTTGAACTCATCATCGGTCGGCTCGCCGAGGCGATGGAGCGGAATCAGGCCAGCGCGGAAGAAGTCATCAGTATCGTGGACTGCATAGGTGAGGTCGTCTGCCCACTCCATGATGAGCGCCTCCAGACTGCGCTCGGGCAAATGTTCGTCGTCATCGACCCGTCCGCTGAACGCCCGAGCAAAAGCATAAGCTTCGTCGTCCTCCTTGTAAAAGCCCCACTTGCGCTCGCGTGCTCGAGCCTGGAGTGGGTCTTGGCGCCACCAGCGCCACGGGTACTTCAAGATGCCGTCCAGTGTCTGACGGGTGAGATTGAGGCCGCTACCGCCCGACCGCTGCGCGAGCCACGTCACGATCCGAAAGCTCTGGGCATTCCCCTCGAAGACGCCATCGTCCTGGATGTAGTCATTAGCGATCTCGTTGAGTTCGGCCTCAGCGATGTGGCCGAACGGAGGATGCCCGAGGTCGTGGGCGAGACAGCTTGCCTCAACCGCTCCCGGGTCGAGCGACCGCACGGTTGCCTGTGCCCGTCCCGATATCCCGTCTTGCGCGGCGATCTCCAGGAGTCGCTCGGCGTTGCGTCGCCCGACTTGGGCCACCTTGAGGGAGTGGCTTAGGCGGTTATGGAACGCGTGCCCGGCCTCGGGTGCCGTAACTTGCGTAACGTAAGCGAGTCGCCGGAAGGCTGAGCAGTAGAGGACCCGATCGCGATCACGCTCTCCGGGACCTCGATAGTCCTGTCCCCATTTGTCGCGGGCGTCGGATGAGGCTGTACTTTGGCCTGCGCGTTTCTGAAGCTCGCCTATAGCCTCGTCACTGCGCGGAGTGAGGAGTTCGTCCACACACGGCAGATTAGGCGCGAGGGCGGATGCGCAAGTCCTCGCCTTGTTCCAACCTTCCGTCGTCAAGGAGGCTTCTCAAGGCAAGCCCCATCACCGCGCTGCTCCAGCCATTGCGTGCCCGCGTTAGCAGATCACGCGCGGTCCACCCCTCTTCTGGCTGCTCGCCGGCGAGCGAAAGCAGCGCTTGCCCCGCTGCGGCGATCTCCTCGCTGATCACTTGGTCTGTGGTGTCGATCGCCATCGTCATCTCCACGTCGGTCGGGACCTTAGGTCATTTCTATACCCCGCGCCGGCCACAACACGCACCGACCGGGCGTTCGTTCTACTTCTTGGTGGACTACGAAATTATGCTTTGGCGTTCGGACGTCCCTAAACTGAGTTTCATGGGGGCAAAATCTCCAACCTGGGTTGGCAGTCAATATGGTGTCCCACCATGATCTCCGGGACGGCGGAAGACTCGGGATGGACTGCATCCGAGTTGCGTGTAGCGATTGGCCGGGCTCTGCTCGCGAGCGACGTGACGATGACGGCGGCGGACCTAGCAGCCGTCGTATCTTCGCACCAGTCGAACATCAAGAAGGAAGCAGAGCGGATGGCTCTCGCCGGGCTGATCCAGCGCGGTGCGCGCCGCCAGGCAAGCCCAAGTAAGCGCGGCCCGAAGCCCGAAGGCTTCGGCATGTCGCCGGCACAGCGCAAGCGCGCTTCTCGAGACTTGACCGCATACGTACCACCAGGCGTTCTCCGGCAAGGGCAGGAGGTAGTCAGGGCGTCTGCCGGTCCTGGGCATGCCGTCGACCTTCTTGGGGCTCTAACCGATGCCGAAGCGACGGTCAAGGCGGCCTGGGTCGCACTCGTCGGGGATGATCTGTTCGTTGCGTACAGTGGGCCGAGTGCCGCCAAGCCCGCTGTCGAGTTGCAGGCAGTCCTTGAAGCGGCCAACGTTCCGAGTCGGAGGGCAACGGTTGCGCGCGTCGCACCGGCCCACGAGTGGGTGCGGGACGGGCGTGAGGTCGTACGTGCGGTCGATCGCACGCAGGCCTCGCGCCGTAAGCCCCCTGTCGTGTAGTCGTCGCTATTCGGCACGTCTGCGCCACGGCCTGATAAGGAAGAGGTCCCGGGAGAGGTGAGGCTTATGGTCGTGGCTTACGCCGTGGCGGCCGCACGCCGCTGAGCGTGCGCGTACAGCGTCTCGGGCGCTATGTCTGCCCCGTTGGGCCAGACGATCGTGCCGGCCTCAGGGTCTGCGGTGAGGCGAGCGAAGTAGGAGCGCTCGCGTAGCGGCTCGAACACGCCGCCGTACTCGAGCAGATAGGAGAGGTCAACGTCGGCTGTCGTGCCGTCATCGAAGCGAACGTGGACAGCGTAGCCGTCTATCGCCTGAGCGTCGGCGAGAAGGGGCGTGCTGCGCATAGCAGGAATGTTAGAGCGCTCAGCGCAGCGGGTCGACTGGCAGCAGCGGCTCGTTGGCGCGCGCTCGCGACCAGTTTTCGCGCAGCTCGGCTTGGTGCGCTTGCCCCCACTCGGTCACGAGGCGCCGACCACGAGGTGGCAACTCCCCGGCGAGGATCGCCAGGCTCTCGATGTCGATCGTGGCCTCGTCCTCGCCATAGGTGGCGTGGAAGTGCGGCCGACCGCGGTGGTGAACCTCGTCGTAGTACATCCAGATCACGATCCCGTAGAACGCGCTGATCCTCGGCATGGGCTACCCGCTCCAATGAGCAGCCGTCGTTGCGGCCGCGACGGCCGCGAGCGCTGAGTCCGAGCGATCTCGATGCCACATGGCGAACGCAGGCTATCCGGGCGTCCGGGGCAGCAGGCACGTTCCGCTGCCCAAACCCAACCGAATCGGACCCAATCCCGCCGTATCCGCGCGGTACACCGGCCACGAGAATCTCTCGCAAACACTGGCGATCAGGCGCTTTCAGCGCCTCTGCATCGAGTCATGACAAGGAAGAGGTCCCAGGTTCGAATCCTGGATCGCCCACTCTCGCCCCGCGTTCTGGTGGGCGGCCAGAATATTCGCCGTCAGCCGGCCAGCGGCTGCGCGGGCAGCTCAGAGGGCGCGCTCTGGCCCTGCTTCCAATTCTCCAGGAATGCCGCTGTGTCGGCGGCGTCGAGAGGTCGCGCGAACAGAAAGCCCTGCCCACTGTCGCATAGCTGACCACGCAGCAGCGAGAGCTCGTGTGCCTGCTCGATCCCCTCGGCCAGCGTCTCGATGGACAGCGCCTTGCCGAGCTGCACGAGCGTGTTGAGGATCGTCTCGCCCTCCCGGTTGTGCGTCATCTGTGTGATGAAGGACCGGTCGATCTTCAGGGCGTCGACGGGAAAATGCTGCAGGTGCGCCATCGAGGAGTAGCCGGTGCCGAAATCGTCGATGGCGATTCGCACCCTGAGCTCCTTGACCGCCTGAAGTCGAGCGGTCGTCGCAACGGTGTCGCGCATCAGCGCCGTCTCGGTGATCTCGATCGTCAGGGACTCCGGCTCGAGTCCGGACTCGAGCAGGCAGCGGCGCACGTCCTCCACGAAGTCGTCGCTGTCGAGCTGGCGGGCGGAGACATTCACGGCGATGCCGATCGGGTGGCCCGCTTCGCGCCAGCGCACGCCCTGGCAACATGCCTCCTGAAGCACCCACCGGCCGATCTCCACGATCAGGCCGGTCTCCTCGAGCAGCCCGATGAAGTCGTCCGGCTGGACGAGCTCGCGGGTGGGGCTGTCCCAGCGGATCAGGGCCTCCATCCCCGTGGGCGTCATGTCCCGCAGGTTGAAGGTCGGCTGGTAGACGAGGAAGAACTCATCGTTCTCCAGTGCCATCCGCAGGTCCATCTCGAGCTCCATCCGCGATTGGACGGCCGTCTGCATTCCCGACTCGAACACGGCGTATCTATGACGCCCATCCCACTTGGCCTGGTACATCGCGATGTCCGCGTCGCGGAGCAGATCGCCGGCTGTCTCGCGCTCACCGGCGGCGATCCCGATGCTCGCGGTGACCTTCAGCTGCGGCTGGGCGGAGCTCTCGAGCTTGAACGGCTGATCCAACGCCGCAAGCAGGCGCTCGGCGATGAGCTCGGGCCCAGAGGCCAGCGAGAGCTCGCTCGCCACCACAACGAACTCGTCACCTCCGAGCCGCCCGACCGCATCGGTCTCCCGGACCACGGCCGTCAGCCTCGAGGCGACCGATTGCAGGAGCTCGTCGCCGGTCGCGTGGCCGAGAGTGTCGTTGATGGCCTTGAAGTTGTCGAGATCGATGAACAGGGCCGCGAGTGGCGTGTGATCGCGCCGTGAGCGCATCAGCATCTGCTCGACTCGATCGAGGATGAGCGTGCGATTCGGCAGGCCCGTCAAGGCATCGTGGGTCGCCAGGAATGCGAGCTCGTGCTGGCGCCGCGACAGCTCCTCGTCGGCCCGTCGCCGCTCGGTCTCAAACGACTCACACATCCGCACCAGCGTCACATTCAGGCTTCGCTGCAGCATCGCGAGTGCTTGCGAGAGCACGGCCGGGTGGATCTCGAGCTCATGCGCGCACTCGACTAGAACCTCCCCGGCGGCATCGCACCAGCGAAGGCAGCGCTTGGTGACCTCGTTCAACGGCGCCGCGCGTTGCGAGGCGAGCTGTCCGAAGATCTGCCAGGACTCCTGCCCGACCTCGCGCGCCACGTCGGCCCCCTCTCCGGACATCCACCGGGCGACCGCCACGGTCGAGACCGTTCCCACCCGCGCGAAACGCTCCTCGACCTGCGCGTCGAGCTCGAATCCGGAGCTCTTCGTGCGGCGGAGCATCGCCTCGACCACCTGCTCGGTTCGCCCATTCAACGCCCCTCCTAGACGATGAAGGTCATCCGCCTCTCCCATTGACATGGGCGAGAGATCGGCAGTGCGGCCACCGAGCATAATCGGTGGCCGACTGGGCGCTTGCTGTCTACCAAAGCACAAGTGGTGCGAGGATGTGGCTGCGGCCAGCCCCGTTTAGATGCCGAGGCCGGGAGCTCACACGCCCTCGCGCCGCGCAGGGACCTGCTGGGTGATGCAGTGGATGTTGCCGCCCCCGAGCAGGATCTCGCGAGCGGGGACGCCGATCACCTCGCGCTCGGGAAAGCAGCCCCGAAGGATCTCGCCGGCCCGCTCGTCGCAGCGCTCGTCGAGCAGCGGGAAGACGACCCGGGTCGTACCGAGATAGAAGTTTGCGTAGGACGCCGCCAAGCGATCACCGTCGCGGCGGGGAAGGGTCCCGGCGACCGCGTCGACGCCGCTGGCCTCCTCCGCGGTGATCGTGATCGGCCCCGGCGAGGGCAGGCGCACGACCTCGATCGATCGGCCGCGGGCATCCCGTGCACGCTGCAGGCGCTCCTCGGCGTCGCGGGAGATCGCGTGCTGGGGGTCCGACTCGTCCTCCGCGTAGGTCAGCAGGACGACGCCCGGACGGGCGAAGCAGGCGAGGTTGTCCACGTGCCCATCCGTCTCGTCGTTGTAGACGCCGCGCCTGAGCCAGATCATCTTCTCCGCGCCGAGGTATTCGAACAGCGCCTGCTCGATCTGCTCGCGGGAGAGATCGGGGTTGCGGTTCGCGTTCAAGAGGCACTCTTCGGTCGCCATCACGGTGCCCTCGCCGTCCACGTGGATCGAGCCGCCCTCGAGCACGATCGGCGCGCGGTAGCGATCGGCGCCTTCCACCTCCAGGACCTTGCGTGCGACACGCTCGTCCCGATCCCAGGGAAAGTAGAGGCCGCCGTCCAGGCCGCCCCATGCGTTGAAGTGCCAGTCGACGCCGCGCCTGCCGCCACTGCCATCGACCACGAAGCTCGGCCCCATATCGCGTATCCACGCGTCATCCGTGGAGATCTCGACCACGCGAATGGAGGGCGAGAGCACGGTGCGGCAATGCTCGAACTGCCTGTCGGACACCGCCACCGTCACCGGCTCGGAGAGGTTGATCGCCTCCGCCACCGCGGCGTAGGCCTCCTGCGCGGGCTTGGCTCCCAGCCGCCAGTTGTCGCTGCGCTCCGGCCACGCGATCCAACAGCCCTGATGCTCCTCGAACTCCCCGGGCATCCGGTAGCCGTCCGCCGCGGGGGTCGAGGCGAGCGTCGCGCTCACAGCTGCCCGCCGGCGCTCTGCTGCGTGGCCTTCTGGATTGCCACCGGCGACGTCCGCGGCTGGCGCGGGTGGCTCATCCGCCAGAGCATCACCTCGCCAGCGACGAGCGTCAATCCGACGATCCCGAGCAGCGGACCCGTGTATGACCATTCCCTCGGGGCGTTGGGGATCTCCGGCCAGAGGAACAGCACGACCCCGCCGAGGATGATCACGCTGGGGATCGCGGCTAGGGCCACGACGAGCCTGTCTCCGCCGGGGATCTTGAACGGCCGTGGCCGGTCGGGGTCCTTGTAGCGGAGGATCGCCACCGCGGGATACGCGTTTCCGCCGAGGGCCACCACGACGAGCACCTCACGGCCCCCAGCTTGGAACAGCGACAGCGCTCATGGCCCCATCCTTGCCGAACTCGCCCTACAGTGCTCGTCGATGGAGGAGATACAGGTGATTCGTGCGCCGGGTCCGCATGCCTCACCGGCCCGCAAGCGCCCGCCGCGGCGGCCAGCCTTCCGCATCGCTGCCCTGCAGCAGCGTTGGCACCCCGATCCCGCCGACCACGAGGCCGCACTGGAAGACGGGATCGTGCTCGCGGGCGAGGAGGGCGCACAGCTCGTCTGCCTGCAGGAGCTCACGCTCAGCCGCTACTTCGCGGTCGACCCCGCCGGTCCGGAGGCCGGAGCGATCGAGCCCGAGCCGCTCCCGGGCGGCCCCACGCACCGCTTCGCCGCCCGCGCCGCCGCGCGGGCCGGGATCCACGTTCATGCCTCGCTGTACGAGCGCGCCGGCAGCGACGAGCTCGGCTACAACACCGCGATCGTCGTCGCCCCGGACGGAGAGCTCCTCGCGCGAACCCGAAAGCTGCACATCCCGGTCACCGCCGGCTACCACGAGGACCGCTACTTCCAGCCGGGCCCCGGCGAATCCGATCCCTTCCCCGTCCTCGCTCTCGATCAGGCCCGTTTCGGCCTGCCGACCTGCTGGGACCAGTGGTTCCCGGAGGTGGCCCGTGCCTACAGCCTCGAGGGAGCCGAGGTGCTCGTGTATCCCACCGCGATCGGCTCCGAGCCCGAGCACCCCGACTTCGACACCCAGCCGCTGTGGGAGCGGGTGATCGTCGGCAATGCCATAGCCAACGGCGTATTCATGGTCGCCGTCAACCGCATCGGCGTGGAGCCGCCCCTGCGCTTCTATGGCTCCTCCTTCATCTGCGATCCCTACGGGCGCATCCTCGCCCAGGCGCCCCGCGACGAGCCGGCCCTGCTGGTCGCCGACCTCGACCTCGACCAGCGGGGCGACTGGCTCGAGCTCTTCCCCTTCCTCGCCACCCGCCGCCCCGCGGCCTACGCGCGCCTCGCGCAGGAGGCGGCTGACCCGATGAACGAGGGCTGACCAGCCCAGCCCAGCCCAGCCCAGCGCGGCGCTCAATGCGCCATCAGTGCCGGCTCGGCGGCCTTCGCCCCGACCGCCGCCGGCCCTCGCCGATGCCCTGCGCCGCGCTCGACGACGAGCAGATCGTCTGCTCGATGCCGGACTGGGGCTCGCGGCGGAGGCGCTGAGACGGCCCCCGTCCGCGTCCGCGGAGACGCGCTCTCCTTCGCGCGAGTCCATGCCTAGCCCCTGACCCGCGCGCCCTTGGGATCGAGCAACGGCTCGCGTGCGAGGACGCCCGGCACCCACACCCCGAAGATGTCGACCTCGACGGCGGTCTCGAGCTCGACCTCGGTGGGGAGGTAGGCATAGGCGATCGAACGCTCCACCGAGTAGCCGTAGCCGCCGCTGGTCACGCGTCCGATCACCTCGCCGTTCACCCTCACCGGCTCGTTGCCCAGCGCGACCGAGCGTGGATCCTCGAGCACAAGGCAGCGCAGGCGCTTCTCCGCGGCGGGCCGTCCCTGGGGCGAGCCGATCCCCAGGGCTGCCGAGCCGACGAACGTGCCCTCCTTCTTCACGCAGAAGCCGAGGCCGGCCTCATAAGGGGTCTCGTCGGGGGTGATGTCTGTCGCCCATACGCGGTAGCCCTTCTCCAACCGCAGCGAGTCGATCGCGCGGTAGCCGCCCGCCACGAGCCCGTGCTCGCGCCCGGACTCCCACAGGGTCCGCCACAATCCCGCCCCGTACTCCGTCGGGCAGTAGAGCTCCCAACCGAACTCGCCCACGAAGGTCACGCGCAGGGCGCGCACGGGCGCGTCCCCTACGGCCAGCTCCCGCATGCGCATGTAGGCGAACTCCAGCGGGTCGTCGGTCAGCGGGGCGAGGATCTCGCGGGCGCGCGGGCCCCACAGCGCAAAGCACGCCCAGCGGGCCGTCACGTCGGCGCAGCGGACGCTGCCGTCGCGGGGGGCGTGGCGGCGGATCCAGCTGAGGTCGTGGTTGCCGAACGCCGTCCCGGTCACGATCGAGAAGAGCTCCTCCTCCACGCGCGTGACCGTGAAGTCGCACTCGATCCCGCCGCGGCTGTTGAGCATCTGCGTGTAGGTGATCGCACCGACCTCGCCCGCCACGCGGTTGTCGCAGAGCCCTTCCAGGAAGGCGGCCGCGCCGGGCCCGGCGATCTCGAGCTTGGCGAACGAGGACTCGTCGAAGACACCAGCGCGCTCGCGTGTGGCCAGATGCTCGGCGCCGATCGCCGGCGACCAGTGCATGCCGGCCCAGCCGCGCGGGCGCAGCGACTCATCCCCCGCCGATGCGTTGCTCTCATACCAGTTGACCCGCTCCCACCCGGACTTCTCGCCGAAGGCCGCGCCGTGCTCCGAATGCCACGGATATGCGCTCGACGTCCTCAGCGGCCGCCCCGCCTGGCGCTCGTGCCCCGGGTAGCGGATGTCGTAGTAGGTCTCATAGACCTCCTTGGTGCGCTTCAGCGTGTAGCTGGGCGAGCGAAAGTGCGGGCCAAAGCGGCGGATGTCCATCTCCCACACGTCCATCGCCGGCTCGCCCGCCAGGATCCACTCGGCCATCACGCGCCCGATCCCGCCCGCGCCGGCCAGGCCGTGCGCGCAGAAGCCGGCAGCCACGAAGAAGCCCGACACCTCGCTCTCACCGAGACAGAACTCGTTGTCGGGGGTGAAGGCCTCGGGCCCGTTGATCAGGCGGGTGACCGTGATCTCGTCCATCACCGGCACGCGCCGGCGGGAGTTCGTGGCGATCTCCTCGAAGCGGGGCCAGTCCTCTTCGAGCAGTCGTCCGTTGAAGTCCGCCGGGATCGCGTCCACCAGGTGCTCGTCCAGCGCCCACGGCGCCGAGTCGCGCTCGTAGCCACCCATCACCAGCCCGCCGCCCTCCTCGCGGAAGTAGATCAGCAGGTCGGGGTCGCGCAGCGTGGGCAGGTGCTCGCCGGCCGTGCGCTCGCGGAAGGGCTGCGTGACCAGGTACTCGTGGGCGAAGGGGACGATCGGCACGCGCACGTCGGCCAGGCGGGCGATCTCCGCGGCGAACATGCCGCCGGCGTTGACCACCACCTCGGCCTCGATCGGGCCCCACTCGGTCTGCACGCCCCGCACGCGCGGGTGCCCGGGCACCGCCTCCTCGACGTCGATGCCGGTCACACGGGTGTGGGTGAACACGCGGCAGCCGCCCCCGCGCGCTCCGTCGATGAGCGCGGTGGTCAGAAGCGAGGGATCGAGGTAGCCGTCGCTCGGCAGGTAGGAGGCGCAGCGCACTCCCTCTGTGCTCATCAAGGGGAACAGCTCGCGCGCCTGCTCCGCGGAGATCAGCTCCAGCGGGAGGCCGAACGTCTTGGCCCACGCCACCTGGCGCAGCACCTCCTGCTCGCGCTCGGGCGTGCATGCAAGGCGGATGCCTCCGCATCCCACCCAGCCACAGTCGAGCGTGCGGTAGAGCTCCACCGAGTCCATCATCATGCGCGTCAGCGACACGCTCGAGCGCAGCTGTCCCACCAGTCCGGCCGAGTGGAAGGTGGACCCGCTGGTCAGCTCGTTACGGTCGAGCAGGACCACGTCGCGCTCACCGAGCTTGGCCAGGTGGTGTGCGATCGAGGCTCCGCCCACGCCGCCGCCGATGATGACCACGCGGGCGCGGTCGGGGATCTCACGGGGTCTGACCACGGCTGTGCCCTCCTCACGCCCGCGCTGTCGCGAGCCACTCGTCGAAGTCCGGCTGGGCCACCGCCTCGCGCAGGCGCTCGAAGTGCTCGCGCGTGTAGGCCTTGAAGTCGAAGTCGAGCTCCGAGACCACCGACTGCACCATTCCCCACGCCGCCTCGCGGGCGTCGGAGAGGACCCGCATCAGCTTCAGCGCAGCGCGCTGGCCGTCGGTGGGCGTTTGGCCGTGATAGGCGCTCAGGAGTCGCTCGTTCTCCTCGGCGTCGAAGTCGTTGTTGACCGACAGGTTGCCGAGATCGAAGCGGGGATCGCCCATGCCCGCGTACTCCCAGTCCACGATCATGATGCGCCCGCTGTCCTCGGCGCGGATGATGTTCCCGGGCAGCAGGTCGTTGTGGCACGGCCGCACGTGGTCACGCGAGAGGGCTGCTTCGATGCGCGAGGCGCTGCCGAGCGCGGCCTCGTATGCACTAGGCAGCGCGCCGCCGCGCCGGGCGACGATCTCCGCGTAGGCGCTCAGCAGGTCCCCCACCCAGAAGCCTCTGGGGAGCCCGGCCCCCGAGTCGTGAAAGGCGCGCAGCAGGCGGGCGATCTCCTCCACGCCGTCCGCCACCTCGCCCGCGCCGAGCGAGCGGCAGGCCACGAAGCGCGTAACCAGACAACCCCCCACGACCGCTGCGACGGTCGGCGCGAGGCCGAGGCCGGCGGCGGCATCGGTTGCCAGGCGCTCGGTCTCACGGTCGATCCCGAGCAGCTCCGTGTCCTTGCCGGGGCGGCGCACTACGTACTCGCCACCGCCGAGCGTGACGCGGTAGTTGCGGTTGGTGATGCCGCCGTCGAGGGCCACAGGCACACCGCTCAGGGGCCCCAGCGAGGACTCGAGGCCCTGCATGATGTCGTTCAGCTCGCCCACCGCTCCCAGCCAACCGTTGCGCGATAAGGCGCGCAGCCTATACCTTCAAGTCATGCCCTGTGAGGACTGGACTGCCGGCGGGCGACGCCGTGAATGAGCAGGCGTCGATCCCTCCCGCGAGCGAGCTGATCGAGCGCGTCGACCCGTGGGCGGCGCGTGCCGCGATCGCAACCGCCATCGTGCGCACCCCCACGATCGACTGCGACGAGATCGGGCAGGCCGTGGGGGGCGTCGTCGCCCTCAAGGCCGAGTGCCTGCAGAGAACAGGCTCGTTCAAGCTCCGCGGAGCGCTCAACAAGGTCTCCGCGCTCGGCGAGCGGGCGGCCGCCGGCCTCATCACCGCGAGCGCCGGAAACCACGGCCGCGCCGTCGCCCAGGCCGCGCGGCTGCGGGGCGTGGAGTGCGATGTGTTCATGCCGCGCGACGCAGCCGTCTCCAAGGTCGCGGCTGTGGAGCGGCTGGGGGCCCGCGCCCACCTCGGGGGCGGATCCGTCGAGGACGCCGTCGAGCTGGCCCTCGAGCGCGCGGCCGAGACGGGCGCGGCCTTCGTCCACCCCTTCGACGACCTCGACGTGATCGCCGGACAGGGAACGCTCGGCGTCGAGCTGCTCGAGGACGTCGAGGACCTCGCCCGCGTGATCGTGCCGGTCGGCGGCGGCGGCCTCGCGTCCGGCGTTGGGGTGGCGCTGCGCCGCGCGCGCCCGGAGGTCGAGATCATCGGCGTGCAGGCGCGTGCCTGTGCTCCCGTCGCCGCGGCCCTGGCCTCCCCGGGCTCGGCCACCGGCGTCGAGGCCCCGGCCGGCTTCACGATCGCCGACGGCATCGCGCTCAAGCGCCCCGGCACCCTGACGCTGCCGCTGCTGCGCGAGCTCCTCACGGCCGTCGAGACGGTCGCTGAGGATGAGATCGCCGATGCGATGGTGTTCCTCGCAGATCGCGCCAAGCTCGTGGCCGAGGGAGCCGGGGCCGTCTCGGTGGCCGCCCTGCTGAGCGGACGTGTCAGCCCGGCTCCGTGGGGCAGGACCGTCGCGATCGTCTCGGGCGGAAACGTCGACAGCGGCCTGCTCGCCGGACTGCTGCGGCGCCGCGAAACCGAGGAGGGGCGCCGCGTGCGGATCTTCACCCGCGTGCCCGACCGACCGGGTGGCCTCGCCGAGCTCCTGGGTCTCGTCGCCGACGCGCGCGCCAACCTGGTCAGCCTCGAGCACGTGCGCGAGGCGGTGTCGCTGCGTGTGCGCGAGACCGGCGTCGAGCTCACGCTCGAGACGCGTGGGCGGGGGCATACGAAGGAGGTCGTGCAGGCCCTCGAGGGCGCCGGCTACGAGGTGGTCGTCGAGTAGCGCTCAGGCGAACTGCGCGGCACCCTGCACGAAGGTCCGCCAGCGCTCGTATCGACTCCGGCGCTCGACCTCGTCGAGGCGCGGCTCGACCACGCGACCGGGCGCCAGCAGTCCGGCCGCCTCGGCCAGGCTCGAGAAGGCGCCGGCTCCCACGCGCCGTTTGACCTCATAGCATCGCCTCCGTGGACACCCGCCCCTTTGCACTCGAGCGCTTCTACGAGCGATGGGAGTTCCGTGCGGAGCTGATGCTGTCGAGCAGCGACTGCGAGTCGCTCTCCGTCGGGGACCTGCTCGCGCTCGAGCCCGACGCGCGCGAGCGCCTTGAAGGCATGCGCCTCGGCTACACTGAGGTCGCCGGCTCGGCCGAGCTGCGCGCGGCCGTGGCGAGCCGCTACGAGCTCGCACAGCCCCGATGACGTCCTCACGCTCGCGGCTGCCGAGGAGGGGATCTTCACCGCCTACCACGCGCTGCTGGGCCCGGGCGATCACGTGGTGGTCGAGGCTCCCTCCTACGGCGTCGCGGTCGAGGTCGCGAGAAGCACCGGCGCCGAGGTGAGCCTGTGGAAGCGTCGCTACGAGGACGGCTGGGCGCACGATCTCGCCGAGCTCGAGCGGCTGTTGCGGCCCGATACCAAGCTCGTCTACATCAACTCTCCCCACAACCCCACGGGCACGCCGATGGCGCCGGCCACATATGAGCGACTCCTCGACATCGTCCGCGAGCACGCGCTGGTGCTCTTCAGCGACGAGGTCTACCGTGGCCTCGAGCACGACCCCGGCGAGCGTCTTCCCGCGGCCTGCGATCTTCGAGAGGAACGTCCTGGTGCGCTCGTGGCGCGGGTTGACGAGCACCTCTGACGGGGGGCCCGACTCGACCACCACGCCGCCGTCCATGAACACGACAGTGTCGGCCACCTCGCGCGCGAAGCCGATCTCATGGGTGGCCACGATCATCGTCATCCCGTCCCGGGCGAGCTGCTGCATGGTGCGAGCACCTCGCTCCATCGCGAGCGAGCGCCACGCGCTGTTGCTGGCCGCCGGAGAGATGTGCGGGATAGGAGTCGAGCTTGTCGGCCAGGCCGACCGATCTCGGCGCGCTTGGGGGCGACCTCCGACTCGCGCAGCTTGTCGCCCACCTGGCGGTAGCCCACGAGCTCGCCGTCCACCGACAACCGTCCCGCGTTGATCTTCTCGAGGTGATTGATGCAGCGCAGGAACGTCGACTTGCCCGACCCGGACGGTCCGAGCAGGCACATCACCGCGTGTCCCTCGGGAGGGCGAGAAATCAGACGGTCGGGGTGCTGAGCGTGTCGGGCGCGCGTCGGCCCAGCATGCGCTCGATGACCTCGGCGGGTCCCGGCTTACCCATCAGGAATCCCTGGGCCATCTCGCAGCCCATCTCTTCGAGCGTCGCCATCTGGCCGCGCTCCTCGATGCCCTCGGCCACGACCGACAGCGACAACGCCTCGCCCACGCCGAGGATCGCCTGCAGCAGGTCGCGGCTCTGCCCGCCGTCGCCCAGCGCGGCCACGAAGCTTCGGTCGATCTTGAGGATGTCCACGGGCATGCGCTGCAGCTGGGAGAGCGAGGCATAGCCGGTGCCGAAGTCATCGATTGCGATGCGCACCCCGAGCTCCTTGATCGACTTGAGCGCCTCGGCGGCGGCGGACACGTCGCGCATCAGCGTCGTCTCGGTCAGCTCGAGGGTCAACAGCGACGGGCGGATCCGAGAGCGCTCGAGGGCGAGGCGGACATCGTCCGCGAAGCCTCTGCGGCTGAGCTGGTGCGCTGAGACGTTGACCGCGATCCCGAGCTCGAGGCCTTCGGCCGCCCACGCCGCCGCCTGGCTGCAGGCCTCCTCGAGCACCCAGCGCCCGATCTGGACGATCATCCCGCTCTCCTCGGCCAGGGGGATGAAGCTGTCCGGCGCCACGAGGCCCCGCTGCGGGTGCTGCCAGCGAATCAAGGCCTCGACGCCCACGATGCCCTGGCTCGGAAGGTCGAAGATCGGTTGATAGAGAAGGAAGAACTGGTTCTGCTGCAGAGCCGTGCCCAGGTCGTTCTCCAGTTCCATGCGCCCTTCGGCGCCGGCGTACATGCTCGAGTCGAAGAGCACGTAGCGGTCCTTGCCGGCGGCCTTGGCCGAATACAGCGCGAGATCGGCGTCACGCAGCAGGCTGTCGGGCGTCGTGTACTGGCCCATCGCGACGCCGATGCTCGCAGTCACCGAGAAGACCTTACGTCCGTCCTCGAGCGTGACCGGCTCGCGCAGCACCTCGGTCAGCCGGTCGGCGAGCAGGTCGAGCGCGGCCTCGTCGGCGGTGGAATCGACCAGCACGACGAACTCGTCGCCGCCGAGGCGCCCGACGGTGTCGTGGTCGCGGACAGCGCCCTGGAGGCGTTCGCCGACGGTCTTGAGCAACTGGTCTCCGGCGGCATGCCCGAGATTGTCGTTGACGTGCTTGAAGCCGTCGATGTCGATGAACAGGGCGCCGGCGAGCGTCCCCGGCTGGCGGGCCGCGCGGGCGAGCAGCTGCTCGGCGCGGTCGAGCACGAGGGCGCGGTTGGGCAGCCCTGTGAGAGTGTCGTGCAGCGCCTGGTGGGAGAGCTCGCGGGTCTTCTCGTGCACGAGCGCCAGCGCACGCCTGCGCCCCGTGCCCAGGACCAGGCCGAGCAGGCCGAACATGAGGCTCACGAGCGTTCCGCCGATCAGGAGCGTGAGCGCGTGCCAGTTACCGGCCACGCCCGCGGCGATCTTCGGGCCGAAGCTCTGCACGCTCCAGCCGTTGCGGACGTTGATCCGCGAGCTCTGCTCACCGCGCTTGACCGCGCCGCTGGTGAAGGCCACGTGTGACTGCGGGGAGTCGAAGTGGAACGTGACCGCGAGGTTGGTGTGGCCTTCGAGCGCCCTTGCGAGCACGACCTTCGGGACGAGCAGCTCGCCCAGCCAGCCGAGGAACGCGTGCCGGCGGGCGGCGACGGTGGCCGGAGCGGTACCGCCGCGGTAGACGGGCGTCTCGACCGCGAGGGCGGCGTTGCCGCCGACCACGAAGGGGGCGTAGCTGGAGAGCCCGGTGTCGCGGGTTGCAACGAGGCTGGGAGCCAGCGCGCAGTAGTCGAGGTCTCCCGGGAGGTAGGTCTTGGCGTTGCGTGCCAGCCCGGCGACCGCCAGGCAGTAGAAGGTACGCTCGCCCGCCGGCAGGACGCCGGGCGCTTCCGCCGGCGCCTGCGACAGGGGGCCCAGGGGGCGCAGGGGATGAACGGCCATGCCCGTCTGGAACGAGGCGAGGCGGGCCGCGGGAACCACCGTCACGAGGCCGATGTTCTGGAGCTCCTTGTAGCGCTGCATGGCGTGAACCGATTCCGCCCACACGTCGAATTCGGCAGCCGAGGCATACGGCTTGCCCGTCACGAAGGCGCTGGCGCTCACCACCAGATCTTCCTCGTGCTGGATCGCGAGCTTCAGCGTGGAGGCGATCTCGGCCGAGGCCAGGTGGAAGCTGAGGCGTGCTTTGTCGGCGTCCGATCGTGCGACGGCCTTGGCGCCGAGCACCGAGGCGACGATGCCCGCGATCACCAGCAGCGCGGTGGCCGCCGCCCAGATGCTCGTGCGGTCCCTGACCACGGGACGGAAGCCTGCCAGCCTGCCAACGCGGGCCCCGGACGTCGAGAAGGCGTTGATTGGGGGGCGTGGATTTGGGCTGCTGGTAGCGATTGCAGACACGCGATCTCTTATTCACTTACGGGATGCTGCGCGAAGATCGGGCCGGGACGACCCGAGCTGTCGAAGCCTCAACCTCACGTGGACGGATATACGGCAGGAGCGTCCTCGACTGTTCCTGGGACACATGCCAGCAGGCTTCGTTCGAGGGCAGCCACGCGGGCTAACATCGGCTGATGCTCACGAGAGGCGCTCTCGGCCGGGTGGCCTGCGGCTGCGTGCTGGCGCTCGCGCTGGTGGGTTGCGGCAAGGCGGAAGTACCGGGGCGCCCGGAACGCACGGCGAAGCCGGGCTCGGCGGGCGGCCTCGCCGCCGGATCGCAGCCCTCCGCCGCTGCGTCGAGGAGCGGCCATCCGTCGGGGAGCAAAGCGCTGCCGCTGCCGCCGAGCGCTCCTGCGAGCGAGCTCGACAAACGCGAGGTCTCGGGCAAGGTCGGGAGAGCCGATTCGCTCCCCGCATCCGCGGGCGCGGGTAGCTATGTCGCGCCGGGCGCCCCCTCGGACGCCCAGATTCGCGCCGAAGTCGCGCAGGCGCGCAAGGCCGGGATCATCCTCCCGAAGGGCAACAGCGCCCAGTCCTTCGAACAGGGCGCCACGTATGTGGGCGGGGGTGGGGGCGCCAGCTGGGTCTTCCCGATCCAACCGCACACGCTCGCCCTCGGCCCACAGACCTGGAGCGAAGACCAGGGCGTCGACATCGCGACTGCGGGCGCGGCCTGCGGCAACGCCGCTGTCGAGGTGGCGATCACGGCGGGGACCGTCGTGCGCGAGGGGATTCCCGGCTTCGGGCCGGACGCGCCGGTCGAGCGAATCGACAGCGGCCCCTATGCCGGATGGTTCGTCTACTACGGCCACGCCGCGCCTGCCCTTGTCAGTGTGGGCACCCACGTGAGCGCCGGTCAGCCGGTTGCCGAGGTCGGCTGCGGAGACGTGGGCCTCTCCTCCGGCCCGCACCTGGAGATCGGCCTCACGCCGCCGGGTGGCGGGACCTGCTGCCCGGCTTTCGGCGAGACCTCGGCGGTGGTCGAGGGCCTCATGCGCCAGCTCTACCTCGGCTCCGCATGACCCGCGGTCGCTGTGCGAGTGCTTCCGCCGCTCGCTTGCGCTAGGCTTCCGCACGCCTAATCGCGGACCGGTGTTCGCGAGCGGGGGAACCGAGTTGTTGGGGCGAGTTCCGCGGTAATCCACGGAAGGCGCAGGTCGCTAGCCCGTCAGCTAACCCCGTCGGCCGACGAAGAGAGGCAAGCTTTGCGACGGACGTATTCGGCCGTGCTCGCGCTCGTGCTGCTCGTGGCGCTCGGAACCGTGGCCCAGGACGCCCTGGCCGCCAGCACGGGCGGCACCGCGGTCGCCCCACCGGCCGCCGCGCCCACGCCGCCGCCGACGATTCCGGCTGCGCCGGGAGGCACCGGGGGGACGAGCGTCGTCTCCGCGCCGGTCTTTTCGGGTAGCCCCTACCCGCTGAGCCCCAGCGGCTGGGTCTTTCCCCTGTATCCGGTCTCGCACGTCGCCCCGACCAGCTGGTGGTCGCTGGACCAGGGCGTGGATCTCGGGGGCAACGCGAACCAGTGCGGCTCCCACCTGCGCGAGCTCGCCGTGGCGAGCGGAACGATCGTCCGTGAGGGGCTGGAAGGCTTCGGTCCGTCCGCGCCAGTGCTGCTGGTGGACAGCGGGCCCGACCTGGGCCGCTACGTCTACTACGGGCACGCCGCGCCGGCGCTCGTGCCGGTGGGCACCCACGTGAGCGCGGGTCAGCCGATCGCCGAGGTCGGCTGCGGGGACGTGGGAATCTCCTCGGCACCCCATCTGGAGATCGGGATGCTCCCGGCAGGCTCGAAGAACCCGCTTGACATGCCCGCCGTCGGGGAAACCTCGCACGAAACGATGTCCAACCTGAGCTCCGCATACAGGACCGCGCTCGCCGCCTACCGTGCCCAGCGCGCGGCGGTCGCCAGGGCCAGGAAGCTGGCCACCACCCGCAAGGGCTAGCAGAGCCCTCCGCGCGCGCCGCAAGGCGCTTCCGTCCCACACGCGGCCCCGACCGGCCCCGGGCGGGCGCTGTCCTGCAACTCGTCCACCGCCCTAAGGCAACGGGCCTCCCCTGCCGATGAGGGGCTCGTGACCATCTTCGCTCGCCTTCTCTCCCTCCCGGCCGCATCGCGGCGCACAGTCGCCGCTCGAGGCGCCATCCTCGTAGCCGGCATTCTCACGATCGGCCTGCTTCTCGTCGCGCCCGCCGGTGCGATGGTGAGCACCGTGGGCAGCACGACGGTGGGGCTGCAGCCGCGCAATGTGGTGTCGCACACTGAGGGAGTCTCCGGCCCAACCTTCGCCAACCCTGCCGGCAACCCGGTGGTACACGGCAGCAACCTCTACGCGATCTACTGGGACCCCACTGACGCCTACCATCCGGAATGGCAGCGTCTCGTCGATGCTTTCATGCAACAGCTTGGAAGCGAAAGCGGAACGCTCGGCAACGTCTTCGCGGTCGCCTCGCAGTACACGGACAAGACCAACACGCCGGCATCTTACAACGCGACGTTTCGCGTTTCCTATACGGACACACACAAATACCCCGGCTCGGGCTGCGTGGACCCGCACCCGCTGCAAGCGCCGAACGCGATCGCCTGCCTGACCGACGCGCAGATTCAGGAAGAGCTCCAGGGCTTCATCGCGCAGCACGGCCTACCGAAGGGGATGAGCTCGATCTTCTACCTCCTCACTCCTCCGGGAGTGACTATCTGTCTTGACGGTGCAGCGACGAGATGCTCCGACTACACGAGATCGACAAAAGAAGAAGAAGAATCCAAGTTCGAAAGTGAAAGCTACACCCAGAGCTTTTGCAGTTATCACTCGGACATAAACCCGGACAATGTGTCGGCCGGGAACGGCAACACCGTTCTCTATGCCGCCATCCCGTGGATCGCCGGTGGCGCTGGCAACTATCACCTGCAGCCCGTCGATCAGACGCAGGGTTACGAATGCCAGGACGGAGGATTCGACCCCAGCACCAAGCCGCCCGAGAAGAAGGAGACTCCGAAGGAAAAAACGGAAGCGGAAACCAAAGAATTCGAAAAACTACCCATCGAAAGCAAACTCAAGGCCCTCGAACTCGAAGAGCGCGAACGTCCTCACGAGCAGGAGCCGAACCAGGTCGGCCTCGGCGAAGACGGCTCTTATGACACGGGCCTGGCAGATCTGATCATCAACCAGATTGCCGTTGAGCAGCAGAACACGGTGACCGATCCTCTACTGAACGCGTGGCAGGACGCCGGACATCGCGAGGCGACGGACGAGTGCCGCAACTTCTTTGCGTCAGGCACTCTCGGCGGGGCATCGCTGGCCAACGAATCGACACTCGCTGGGACACTCTCGAATCAGATCATCGGTGGCACGCCCTATTACCTCAACAATGCGTTCAACGTCGCCGCCTACAAGCTCACAGGCTACGGAGTGCCCTGTGTAGCAGGCGTCAATCTCAACCCGAAATTCACTGCTCCCAATCCGGTGCGTGCCGGCGACACGGTCGGATTCGATGGCATGGAGTCCGACGTGATGCTCAATGCTGGGACGGCATACTCCAACCAGGGCGTCGCCCAGAGCACATATGCGAAATTCTCATGGGACTTCGGTGATGGCACTCCGGTCGTTTCCGGATACGCACCGGGCGCCCCGGCATGCGAAGCGCCATGGCTGAGTCCTTGCGCGGCAAGCGCATTCCACTCCTACCAGTACGGCGGGACCTATGAAGTGACGCTGACGGTGACCGACGTTGGCGGGAATGTCGCAAGCGTCACCCACCCGGTCACGGTCTCCGGTTCCCCGCGACCGTCGAGCGAACCGTCCTCCGGTGGTTCGACGGGCTCGGGCCAGGCCGTTCCGAGCGGATCGCCCTCCACGACAAACTCTGCGACGAGCATTCCTGCTCCGCGTGTCACCGCAGCCTTCGTGTCCCGCTCGCTGAAGAGCGCGTTGGGCAAGGCCGGGCTGGTCGTGCGCTACTCGGTCAACGAGCAGGTCGCCGGACACTTCGAAGTGCTGTTGAGCAGCGCCATCGCACGGCGGCTCGGCATCACCGGCGCGGCGGCCAGCGGCCTGGCGCCGGGGACCCCCGCGCAGACGGTGATAGCCAAAGCCATCCTGGTGACGCAGAAGGGTGGCTCGAGCGTCGTGCACATCCAGCTCTCCAAGCGGACGGCCGCCCGTATGCACAGGCTGGGCAAGGTCTCGCTGATGCTCCGCCTGAGCGTGCGCAACGCCGCCTCGCACCTTCCGACGGTCACAACGGTGCTCAGCACGGCGACGCTCTCGCACTGACCCAAGGCGGTCAGTCCGGGGAGTCCCCCTTGCGTTTGGAGCGGGCCTTCTCGCGGAACACGAAGTACCAGAGGGCGAACAGCAGCACGTAGCCGCAGGCCATCGAGACGACGGCGATGATCGCTATGCCCGTGTTGTTCCCGGTCACCGATTCGCCGTCGAGGGCCAGCGGGACGGAGGAGATCAGGCTCGCTGAGTGCATCGTGGATCGCCCGCTTCGCTAGAGGCCCGGCCAATGCCGGACCACGTAGCCGGAGTTGTCGGTGGCGCCGACCTGCCAGCGAGAGGCGTACACGCCGCTGCGCCCGGCCGTGTCATAGAGAACGCCGTCCACGTACATGTAGGTGTGCCCGGCATTGGCATACACGGTGATGTAGCGGCCCGGTCCGGGAGCGCCCCAGCTCTCGAGTTCGCCGGAGGTCTCCGGTGCGCCCAGCAGCCCGCCGGCGGCCAGCGCGTAGCTGACCGATCCGGAGCAGTCGTAGGCGTTGTCCACGAAGGAGGCGTGGCCGCCGCCGAAGACATAGGGAAAGTTGGCGATCTCGTTGGCGCCGGCGATCACCTTCTGGATCACTTCCGGCAGACCCGCGGGAATCGGAAGGGCGCCGCTGCCGCCGATCGACTCGCCGCCCGGCACAGGCGTGAGACGGTGCTTCTGCGCCTGCTTGGCGCTGCGTTCGACGGCCTGCATCTGGGAGAGCTCGGCGCGCACTTCGGCATCCGATTGGGCGCCCGCCGCAACCACCGCTTCGCCGGCCTTCCTCGGCGTCGCCGCCGAGGCATGCTGGACGGATGCCGGAGCTGGGAAGCTGGCGGCTTCCTGCGGGTCGGCCACCTCCTTGGCGGTGGCCGAGGCGCTCGACGGATCGGCCGGTTTCACGGCGGCAGCGGGAGCGACGGCGCCGCCCGTGCCCTTCGCGGCGCCGCCCGCCTTCGCGCCACCCCCGCCCGAGACCACGCCGGCCTGCCCGCAGGCAGCGACGCTGGTGGCCGCCAGCAGACAGCACAGTGCCGCTGACGCCTTGCGTGTAGAGCCCATGCACCAAGGCTAGCGGCAGCGTCCGCCTGGAAGTGTCGCTACCCTGGTGCGATGCGCGAGGATGCAACCGCCGTGGAACTGCGGCCGCACGTTCGTCTGCTCCACGGGATGCGCAGGCCGGCCAACTGGCTGCAGCTGGTTCGCTTCGGTCTCGTGGGCGCGGTCGGCTTCGTGGTCAACCTGGCCGTGTACGCGCTGTTCGTCCACTCCGTGGGCGTCGACTATCGCGTGGCTGCCGTGGTGGCATGGATCGTGGCGGTGCTCAACAACTTTGTCCTCAACCGCCATTGGACCTTCGACGCGCGGGGCGGTCAGGTCCACTTCCAGGCGCTGCGCTTCGTCGCCGTGAGCCTCGTGGCGTTCGGCTGCAGCCTGCTGCTGCTGACCGTGCTCGTGGAGAGCGCGGGGATGGCCAAGGTGCCGGCCCAGGCGCTCGCCGTGGCGGCCTCGACCCCGCTCAACTTCCTCGGCAACAAGCTCTGGAGCTTCCGGGCATCGGCGTGAGCGCAGCGGCCCGCTGAGCCTGGCGTTCGTACGTCCAACGGGTCTCTCGGAGCCCAGTCCGGTACCTATACTCTGACATCCCCCCTCCCGGAGGATTCCTGTGCAGGAGATGGTGATTTACGGCGTCAGCTTCGACATGGTTGGCAAGCAGCCGATCGTGCTCCTGAAGACCGTCGAGGGCAACAAGTTCCTGCCGATCTGGATCGGACACCCCGAGGCGGCCTCGATCCTGATGAAGCTCCAGGGCGCCGGCACCCCCCGCCCGATGACCCACGACCTACTCTGTGACATCCTCGGGGAGCTCGACGTCAAATGCACCCAGGTTTCCGTCACGGAGCTGCGCGAGAACACGTTCTTCGCCTCCATCACCCTCAGCGTCAACGGCCGAGAGCTTGAAATCGACTCGCGCCCGAGCGACGCGATCGCGCTGGCCGTCCGCTCGGGCGCTCCGATCTATGCCGCCGAGGAGGTCATCTCCGAGTCCGCCATCGAGTTCGAGCACGACGTCGAGGAGTCCGAGGACGTGGTCGAGAAGTTCAAGGAGTTCCTCGATCAGGTATCCCCCGAGGACTTCGCCGCAGGCGACTCCTGAGTCTTATGTGTCGCCCTGAAGAGACTGTATAACCATCGTTATACAGCCCTCTTTGGGAGACACTTTCGCCAGTGCTCCGTACAGCGTTGGCGGCGCCGGTCACCACACTCCGTGTTGCCCCGTCAGCGATTGAAGGCGCTCGCGAGAATCCGCTCGACGAGCTCGTCGAAACCGATCCCGGCGGCGTCTGAGGCCAGTGGCAGCAGGCTGGTTTCGGTCAATCCGGGGCCGACGTTGGTCTCCAGCACGGACAGCTCCCCGGTGTCGGCGTCGAGCATCAGATCGACGCGGGCGACGCCGTGGCAGCCGAGCAGCTTGTACGTCTCGAGCGCCAGCTTCTGAGCCAGCCTGGTCGTCTCTGGTGGCAGCTCGGCGGGGCACACGAACGTGGTCATGCCGATCTCGTAGCGCGACTCGTAGTTGTAGAACTCCTCTTCCCGCGGGATCGCCTCGACCACGGGCAACGCGAGCGGCTCGCCGGTGCCGGTCTCCGCGTCGAGCACTGACACCGCCAGGTCGCGGCCCTTGACGTAACGCTCGATCACGACCTTGCGGTCGTAGGAGAGGGCGCCGACGATCGCCCCGGGCAGCTCCTCGCTCGAGCGCGCGAACTTCACACCGAGCGCGGAACCCTGGCTGGCGGGCTTTACGACCAGCGGGAGCCCGAGCTTACGCTCGATGTCTCCGAGCGCCGCGGCCACCCCCAGCTCCTTGATGGCGCTCTCCTTGATGGCGGTGAAGTCCGGAGTCGGGATGCCAGCCTCGCGCATCAGGTACTTCGCCAGCGCCTTGTCGGTGCAGCGCATGCAGGCTGCCGGCCCCGAGCCCGTGTAGGGCACGCCGATCACCTCCAGCAGCCCCTGCACCGTGCCGTCCTCGCCGTCGCCGCCGTGCAGCGCCACGAAGGCCGCGTCGGGCTTGCAATCGTGCAATTGCGCCACGAGGTCTTGGCCGGCGTCGATCGCGATCACCTCGTGGCCCAGCCGGCTCAACGCCTGCTGTACGCGTGCGCCCGAGCGCAGCGACACGGTCCGCTCCAGCGAACCCCCGCCCTTGAGCACGGCGACCTTGCTCGCGGCGCTCATCGATCCCGTCGCCGGCGTGCCGGGCGGGCGGGGTCCTGCGCATCGCGACGAGGCAGGGCGACGATGTCGGCCAGGGGTGTGAGATCGTCGTCGTTCGGCTCGCGCTTGGAGGCGGCGGGCGAGGTCGGGGCGGGTGGGGAACCGGTCAAGGTCCCCAGCAGGCCTGTGTCGCCGCCCATGATCCTGCCGACCCGCCGGATGCCCTCGCGGATGTGATCGTCAGGGACCCCGGCGAAGTTCAAGCGCATCGAGGAGCTTCCGCGCCGACCGTCCATGTATGCGGCGCGCCCCGGCACGAACGCCACGCCTTCGCTGCGCGCCAGCAGGTCGGTCGTGTCGACGTCGTCGTCCAGGGTCGCCCAGATGAACAGCCCGCCCTCCGGCCGTGTCCAGCTGGCGCGCCCGCCGAAATGCTCCTCCAGTGATTCCAGCATCACGTCGCGCCTGCGTCGATAGAGGTTCTTCAAGCGCTCCACATACTCGACCCACGCCGGCCCGGGGAGGGGGGCTTCGGTTCCCCGCTCCGCGAAGTACGCCGCCACGAACATCTGCGTCACCGGCGAGGAGCACAGGTCCGAGCCCTGTTTGCCCAGGTTGAGCTTCTCGAGAACCGGACGCGGCGCGACAGCCCATCCCAGGCGCAGTCCCGGTGAGAGGATCTTGGAGAAGGTGCCGAGGTAGATGACCAGATCGGATGCTCCCCCGCGACCGACCGCGGCGGCGTCGAGCGAGTAGAGCGTCGGCAGCGGCTCGCCCTCGTAGCGCAACAGGCCGTAGGGGTTGTCCTCGAGCACCAGCAGCTCGCGCTCACGCGCGACCTCGATCAGGCGCCGCCTGCGCGCCAGCGACATCGTCACCCCGCCCGGGTTCTGGAAGTTGGGGATCGTGTAGATGAACTTCGGGCGTCTGCCCTGCGCCTGCAGGCGGTCGAGCGTGCTCTCGAGCGCGTCGATCGGCATGCCCTCGGCATCGATGTCGATCTGCTCGACGTCGGCCTGGTAGGCGCTGAACGTCGGAATCGCGCCCGGATATGTGGGCGCCTCGGTCACGATCACATCGCCGGGGTCGATCAGCGTCTTGCACACGAGGTCGATCACCTGCTGTCCGCCCGTGGTCACGATCACCTCGGCGGGGTCCACGATCGTTCCCTCGGCGGCCATCACCTCGACGATGCAGCCGACCGTGGCGGCCATGCCTTCGGTGGGTCCGTACTGGAGTGCCCGCGCTGTCGACTCTGCGGCCACGTCGGCCATCAGGCGCGCGTAGAGCTCTGGTGCGAAGGTGCTCGTGTCGGGCAGTCCGCCGGCGAGCGAGATCACGTCGGGACGCTCGGTCAGAGCCATCATCTCGCGCATCGCCGAGCTTTTCATGCCGCGCGTGCGCGCAGCGAACAGAGCCTCGTAGCGCGCGAGCTCATGCGCCGTGGGTCGCGCCCCGCGCCCGTCGCCGCCTCCGCTGGTCGATCGCTCCATCCGCTCGTCACCTCTATTCGCCGCCGCCGCCATCCGCCCTGGCCGCGAGACAGCATGGCCTGGGTGCGGGTCCACTATCGTGCTGGCCCGTTACCGCACGGTATCGCACCCCTCTGGCCCATTCTGCATGCACGGTCTCTTCTTCTACATCGGTCTCGGCGCCGGCCTGGCGGCCGCCTGCGGCCTGCGACCGTTCCTGCCCGTGCTGCTCGCCGGCGCGCTCGGGTCGGCCAAGGCGCTCGGCGTCGGCTTCCCGCACGCTCCCTACCACTTCCTGCAGGCAGGCTGGTGGCTGCTGGTCGTGGTGGTCGTGCTCGCGCTGGCCTACGCTGCACAGCTGCTGGCGGGTCTCACGCCGTTCATGGACACCCGCTCACAGGACGGGAAGGGCGGCTCCTCGCTCGCCGCCGCGATCGCCGGTCTCTCGGTCGGTGCCGGTGCCCTCCTGTTCGCGGGGACGCTCTGCGCGCACGAAGACGCTTGGTGGCCGGGGCTGATCGGCGGCATCATCGTGGCCACCCTCGCCCAGCGGGCATCGGGCCCGGTCATGCTCCGCGCAAGGACCAGGCTGTCGGACCGCGGCGCGCGCGAGGCGTTGAGCCTGTATCTGGACGCCGCCGCGCTCCTGGCCGCAGCGCTCGTCGCGCTGTTGCACCCCCTCGGCTACGTGCTCGTGGTGGCGCTCGCGTGGTTTGCCTGGCGCGGGCGCGACCGCGGTGAGGAGAAGTACGCGGGGCTGCGCATCCTGCGCCGCTGATGGATCGGCGACGCCCGAGCCCGAGCCCGGCCAAGCTCGTTCTGTGCGTGATCGATGCGATGGCTCCCGCCATGCTCGAGCGGGCCGTGGCAGCGGGAGCGGCGCCGGTGCTGGAGCGGTTGATGCAGGGCGGCCGATACGTGCCTGACTGCGTGGCGGCGTTTCCATCCGTGACGCCCGTCTGCGCAGCGTCGATCGTCACGGGCCTGGCTCAGGACGAGCACAGGATCCCGGCGATGAACTGGTTTCACCGCGAGGAGGACCGCTACATCGAATATGGCTCGAGCTTTCGCTCGGCGCAGCGCTTCGGCATCGCCCGGCAGCTGACCGACACCGTCTACAACATGAATCGCGCCCACCTCGCCGAGGAGACGCTAACGGTGTTCGAGAGCCTGGACGACGCGGACGTGCGCACCGCCGGCACGACCTATCTGATGTACCGCGGCCGCTACCGACACGAGCCCCAGCGCGACACCGCGCTCACGCGCGTGGCCGCCACGCTGATGCGCCACCCGGTGATGGGTCCGCGCGAGCTGTTCTACGCGGACATCTTCGCCTCCCGGCGCACCGGCTGCCGCTCGGGCCTGGGCATGCCCGGCGTGCGCGATCGTCACTCCGGCTGCGTCTCCTCCTACCTGGTCGAGCACGACCTGTTCGACTTCCTGTTGCTCTCGCTTCCAGACAACGACTGGTACTCGCACAAGCGCGGGCCCGACGCCCAGGTGCAGTCGATCGCCCAGGCCGACCTGCAGCTCGCGCGTGTGATGAACGCGGCCGGAGGCGTGGAGGAGTTCCTCTCCGAGCACGCCGTGATCGTCATGGCCGACCACTCCCAGGCCCCGGTGCTCGGTGCGATCGCCCTCCAGGACGATCTGGCGGAGCTGGGCGTCCTCGGCCCGGGAGAGCGTCCCTCGGACGGGCCGCGGGAGGACGAGCCGCGGATCGCGGTCTGTCCCTCTCAGCGCGCCGCGATGGTCTATGCGCTGCACGAGTCCGAGCGCGACGCCATGCGCGCCTCGGTCGTGGCCCTGGCGCTCGGCATTGCGGGGATAGACCTCGTCCTGTGGCTCGAGCGAGACGCCCACGACGCCCCCCGCGAAGGCGTCATCTCGAGCCTGCTGCGAGGCGAGCTGCGCTTCGCCCCGGGCGGCTCGGTGCTCGACTCGCGCGGGCGTGACTGGAGCGTGGAAGGCGAGCTCGCAGCGATCGAGGCGCGAATCGAGGACGGGAGGCTGCTGAGCGAGGCCTATCCGGACGCGCTCTCGCGCGCCTGGTCGGCGCTCGCCTGCCCCACCTCGGGAGAGGTCCTGCTCTCGGCCGCACCCGGCCAGGAGTTCATGGACTGGGGGCGACAGGCCCACGTCGGAGGCGGCAGCCACGGCTCGCTGCACGCCAGCGACTCGCTCGGCGCCCTGATCCTCCACGGCGTGGAGCTCCCCGACCCCGAGCCCGCCCAGTGGGCGATCCGCGACATCGCTCCGCTCGTGCTCGCGCACTTCGCTGCTGCGTGATGCGCGCCCTATCGGCCATTATCGCCTGCTCGGCGGCCCTCCTGGCGCCGTCCCTCGCGAGCGCCGACACGGGCCTCTCGGCAGGCGTCTCGCGCACGTCGCTGGCCGGCGCCACGGACACGGCGGCGGCCTCCGCGGCCGCCTCGTCGAAATCGAGCAACCCCGAAGCTCCGATCCCTGTCGCGCCCTCGAGCGTGCCACCGGCGGGACGGCGCCTCTCGCCCGATCAGGTCCTGGCGATCGCCGAAAAGCTGCCCAGGATGCGGGCCGTCCGGCGCAAGTATCCCGGCTCCTATGGCGGCGCCTATCTCAAGCAGCCATTTCGCTGGCAGGTCAGCTTCTTCTCCCGCACCGGCAAGAAGGAGATAGGGCAGGTCCTCATCGAGGACCTCTCCGGTCGCGTGGTCGAACAGTGGACCGGCTTTCAGGTGGCCTGGACGATGGCCCGCGGCTACCCTGGCGCGTTCGGCAGGCACGTCAGCGCGCTCTACATCTGGCTGCCTCTGTGCGTCCTGTTCATCCTGCCGTTCCTCGACTTCCGCAGGCCGCTGTCGCTGCTGCACCTCGACCTGCTCGTGCTCCTGTCCTTCTCGGTGTCGCTGGCCTTCTTCAACCACGCCGAGATCTACGGCTCGGTCCCGCTCGCCTACCCGCCGCTGCTGTATCTGCTCGCGCGCATGCTGGCGATGCTGCGTCGTGGGCGCCGCGGCGCACGTGCCCTGCCCCCGCTGCGCCTGCTCGTCCCGACTCCGTGGCTGGCGATCGGCGTCGTCTTCCTGCTCGGCTTTCGCGTCGGCCTGAACGTCACCGACTCCAACGTCATCGACGTTGGCTATGCGGGCGTGATCGGCGCGCAGCGGATCGTCCACGACAGGCCCCTGTACGGCGCCTATCCGGTCGACAACGAACACGGCGACACCTACGGGCCGTTCAACTACGAGGCCTACGTGCCCTTCGAGCAGATCTTCGGCTGGAGCGGGCGCTGGGACGATCTGCCGGCGGCTCACGGCGCGGCGATCTTCTTCGATCTGCTGGCCGTCGGCCTGCTGTTCCTGCTCGGACGGCGAATGCGCGGCCCGACGCTCGGCGTGGCGCTGGCCTACGCATGGGTCTCCTATCCGTTCACCCTGTTCGCCCTGGAGAGCAACTCCAACGACACCCTCGTGGCCGCGCTCGTGCTCGCTGCGCTGCTCGCGGCGAGCTACCGCTCGAGACTGGCCCCGGCCGCTCGCGGCGGGCTTGCGGCGCTCGCGGGGCTGACCAAGCTCGCCCCGCTCGCGCTCGCCCCGATCCTGGCGGCCCATGGCCTGCGCGGGCTCTCACCGCGGCGCCGCGCGCGCACCCTCGCCGTCTACCTGCTCGCGTTCGCCGCCGTGGGGGCGCTCGCGGCCATACCGGCCCTCGACCACGACTCTCTGCACACGATCTATGAGCGCACGTTCGTCTACCAGGCCAACCGCGGCTCGCCGTTCTCTGTCTGGGGCCTGTACGGCTGGCACGGGGCCGAGCGGGTCGTCGAGGTCGCGGCTGTCGTGCTCGTGCTGGCGCTCGCCGTCGTCCCGCGCCGCTCAGACGTGGTGGGCCTGGCCGCCGCCTGCGCCGCGGCGCTGATCGCGGTGGAGCTCGGCATCGAACACTGGTTCTACCTGTATATACCCTGGTTCTTCCCGCTGGTGATGATCGCGCTGCTCGGGCGCTTCAGCCATCCGTCGAGCGCGCCTGTGGGCGCGGCATCAGCACCTGCTCGATCGAGTCGGCCCGAAGCGCTCCTGAGCACCTGATCAGAGCCCCCATCAGCCACGGGTCCTCTTCGGATGTCTCGAAGCGGACGGGCATCTGCGTCAGCAGCGACTCGATCGCCTGCTCGCGCTTGACGCCGATCACCCCGCCCCGCGGGCCGGTCATCCCGACGTCGGTGATGTACGCGGTGCCCTTGGGCAGCACGCGCGCGTCGGCGGTGGGGACGTGCGTGTGCGTTCCCACGACCGCCGTGACCCGGCCGTCGAGGTGCCAGCCCATCGCGACCTTCTCCGAGGTCGCCTCTGCGTGAACGTCCACGAGGATGTGATCCACCGCCCCGACTTCGCCGAGCGCCACCTCGATCTCGGTGAAGGCCGAGCGTCCCGCGCGCAGGTAGAGGTTGCCGCTGAGGTTGATCACGCCGAGGCGCACCCCGTCGCGCTCCACGACGCAGACGCCGCGGCCGGGCTGGCTGCGAAGGAAGTTGGCCGGGCGCACGATCGGGTGCTCGCCCTCGAGATAGGGGTAGATCTCGCGACGGTGGTAGGTGTGGTTGCCGAGCGTGATCGCGTCGACACCCGCCGCGAACATCTGCTCGGCGATCTTGGGGGTGATCCCGAGGCCGCCGGCGGCGTTCTCGCCGTTGACCACGACGAACGTGGGCGCGTGGAGCTCGCGCAGGACGGGTAGGCAGTCGAGCAGCGTGTGCTTGCCGAGTCCACCGACGACGTCGCCGACGAACAGGATGCTCACCGCCTTCGCTGAGTCCGGCACAGCCGCGGTGGCCGCCTCGGACTCAGCCATACTCTGGCGATGGGAGCAGGGCTGTGAACGGAGTCTCCGAGAAAGCCCCCGAGGCTGATGCTGGCCGATCTCCGAGCGGTCCTCCGAGCGAGGAGGAGCGCGAGCTGACGGACTCGCCCGAGCGCGCACGCTCGGAGCCGCCGCGCGCCGTGGTCCCGCGCTGGGTGCAGCTGACCCTGCTGCCGCTGACGCTGCTCGCGGTGTGGGCTGTGGCGAAAGCCGCCGGGAAAGTGCTGGTCATCTTCATCGTCGCGGCGCTGATCGCGCTGATCCTCAACCCGGCTGTGGCCTTCCTCCAGCGCACGAAGCTTCCCCGTGGCCTGGCGGTGCTCGCCGTGTATCTCGCATTCTTCCTCATGCTGAGCGGAATCGGGGTGCTACTTGCCAACCCTATCTCCAACCAGGTCGAATCGTTCAGCCGCAACGTGCCGAACCTGGTCAAGAAAGCCAATAAATCCCTCGCCAGCGCGCAGTCAACGCTCAACAACAGCGGTCTGCACGTGCAGTTCATCAAGCAGGGCAAGACCGCGCTGCAGAGCCTGCAGGAGAAACTCATCAAGGGCTCCAGCTCGATCGTCTCCTCCGCCGGCGGGGTGCTGACGGAAGTGGTGAGCGCGGGGTTCGACTTCGTGCTCGTGTTCGTGCTGTCCGTCTACATGCTGCTGTACGGGCCGCGCATCGGAAAGCTGATGCGCACCTACATGCCTGAAGGGGACGGCACGCCCGCGGACGACTACCCCCACCTCGTGCAGAGCGCAGTGGCGCGCTACGTCGGCGGGCAGCTGCTGTTCAGCCTGATCATGGGCACCACCGCCGGCGTTGCGCTGTATGTGCTCGGGGTCGTCGGGATCTTTCCCGACGGGCGCAAATACGCGGTCGCCTTCGCCGTCTTCTACGCGCTGATGGAGCTGGTCCCCTACATAGGCCCGATCGTCGGAGCGCTGCCGGCGGTGCTGATCGCGCTGTTCAGCGACCCGATCTCGGCGCTGTGGGTGGTCCTGATGTTCGTCGCGCTGCAGCAGCTCGAGGGCCACATCGTGGCCCCCCAGATCTTTGGGCACACGCTGCGCATCAACCCGCTGCTCGTGATCTTCGCACTGCTGCTCGGACTCCAGCTGCACGGGATCGTGGGCGCGCTGATCGCGCTGCCGATCCTGTCGATCCTGCGTGAGACAGCCGTCTACCTGGGTCGCCACATCGAGTTCGAACCGTGGGATCGCCAGTCCCGCCGGCTCCTGTGAGCGCGGTTCTCAGCGTCAGCTCCCTCGGCAAGCGCTACGGAGACCTGCAGGCGCTTGCAGACGTGGGCTTCGAGGTGTGCGCCGGCGAGCTCGTGGCGGTCGTGGGTCCCAATGGCGCCGGCAAGACCACCCTGCTGTCGATCGTCGCCGGGATCCAGCCGCCGAGCTCGGGATCGGTCAGCCGCTCCCCCCGCGAGGTCGGCTGGGCGCCCCAGCAGCCGGCGCTCTACTCCAAGCTCTCGGTGGCTGAGAACCTCGAGCTTTTCGCCCACCTGGAGAAGGTCTCCGATCCGCGCGCGGCGGTCGCGCGCATGCTCGATCAGACAGGGCTCACGGCGCGTGCGGGCGAGGCCGTAGGGCGCCTGTCGGGCGGCAATCGCCAGCGGGTCAACGTGGCCCTGGGGTTGATCGCCGACCCGCCCGTGCTCGCGCTCGACGAGCCCACGGCATCGCTTGACCCGGGCCAGCGCGAGCGGTTGTGGCAGTTCATCGCCTCGCTCGCGCGGGCGGGCACGGCCGTGCTGTTCTCGACCCACAACGTCAGCGAGGCTCAACGCCATGCCGACCGCGTGCTCGTGCTCGCCGACGGGCGCCTGCTCTTCGACGGGCCGCCGCGAAGCCTGCTGCTGGAGGCCGGGGAGGATGAGCGCGGCGACCTCGAGCGGGCGCTCGTGCGCTTCCTGGCGATGCGTGCGCCGCAGGACGTCTCCGCATGATCTGGCTGCTGCGCAAGGACCTGCTGATCCTGCGCCGCTCGCGGCTGCTGGTGGCGCTGCTGGTCTTCTACCCGATCGCCATCGCCCTGCTGATCGGCTTCGCCATCTCGCGCAGCCCGTCGCGCCCACGGGTGGCGATCGTCGACGAGACCCCCGCCGGCGAGACCATCCAGGTGGGCGGCCAGCGCGTGGAGGTGAGCCAATACGCCCGCCAGCTCTTCAGCCAGGTCCAGTCGGTCGGTGTGAGCTCCCGGGCCCAGGCGGTCGAAGAGGTCAAGTCCGCCGACGTGCTCGCGGCCGTGGTCATCCCCGCCGACATCGCCGCTCGCATCTCCTCCGGGACGGCACAGGGGCAGCTCGAAGTGATCTACAACGGGGACGCGCTGGAGCAATCGCTCGTGCAGTCGCAGATCGGCTCCGCGCTCGCCCAGGCGAATCTGGGCTTCTCCGAACAGCTGCAGCGAGCCGCTGCCAAGGCGATCGATGGGCTGCTGCGCGGCGGCAATCTCGGCTCGCTGGGCGCCCCGAGCGATCTGATCGGGCTCGAACAGATCCCGGCGGTGTTGCAGCGCGTGCTCGCGCACGTGCCCGCCGGCAGCGACCGCGCGGCGCTCGAGCGGGTGGCGAGCTTCGCCGACTTCGCCGCGCAGAACCTGAGCGTGAGCAAGAAGGTGCTCTCGACGGTGGGCCAGCCGATCCGCGTCCACAGCACGCTGCTCCACGGCCGCCGCACGCCGCTGAACACCTTTGCGGTCGTGGTTGCCGTCAGCGTCTCGCTGATGTTCGTGTGCGTCCTGCTCGCTGCGGGGGGGGTCGCGCTCGAGCGCGAAGAGCGGGCGCTGGGGCGCCTCATCCGCGGGCTGGTCTCGCGTGAGGCGCTGCTCGTGGAGAAGGGGATGCTGGCGGCGGGCTGCTCCTTCGTGCTCGCCCTGGCGATGCTCGCCGGGGTCGGCGCGTTCGTCTCGCTCGACTGGAGTCGCGCCGGACTGTGGGTGGTGGCGCTCGCGTTCGGTGCGCTCTCGTTCGGAGCGCTCGGGGTCGCCATCGGTGCGCTCGCCCGCGAGGTGCGCGCCGCCTCGCTGCTCGCGTTCCTGATGTCGCTGCCGTTGGCCTTCCTGGCCCTTGTCCCGAGCGGCTCGGTCTCGCACGGCTTCTACGAGGTGATCGGGGCGGTGTCGTTCCTCTTCCCCTTCAAGGCGGCCCTCCAGGCCCTCGACGCCGCCGTCAACGGCGCCGCGCCGTCGATCGGCGGATCGCTCGCGCACCTGGCCGGCCTTTGCGTCATCTTCGGCGCGCTCGCCCGCTTCGGCCTGCGCCGGGCCGATTGAGCCACGCTGAGCCGGCGAGGCTCTAACCTGGAAATGGCCATGGCCTTTCCACAGACGCGCATGCGCAGACTGCGGGCGAGCGCCCCGCTGCGCGGGCTCGTGCGCGAGACAGACCTGCGCGCGGGACAGCTGATGCTGCCGCTGTTCGTCGCCGAGGCGTCCAGCGGCGATCGCGAGCCGATCGCGACGATGCCCGGCGTCGAGCGGCTCTCGCTCGCGGCGGTGGTGGCCGAGGCGCGCGAGGCCGCGGCGGTGGGGATCGCGGCGGTGATGCTCTTCGGCGTGCCCGCGGCCAAGGATGAGGAGGGGTCGGGTGCGTGGGATGAGGAGGGCGTCGTGCAGCTGGCCGTGCGCGCGATCAAGCAGGCCGTGCCGGAGCTGCTCGTGGCCACCGACGTGTGCCTGTGCGAGTACACCGCCCACGGGCACTGCGGAGTGCTGCGCGGGGACGGCTCCGTGGACAATGACGCCTCGCTCGAGCTGCTCGCGCGCACGGCGGTCAGCCACGCCCGCGCCGGCGCCGACCTGGTGGCTCCCTCGGACATGATGGACGGGCGCGTGGGCGCGATCAGGGAGGAGCTCGACGGCGAGGGCTTCGCCGACACGCCGATCCTCGCCTACTCGGCCAAGTTCGCCTCGGCCTTCTATGGCCCCTTCCGCGAGGCGGCCGACTCGACCCCGGCGTTCGGCGACAGGCGCGGCTACCAGATGGATCCCGCCAACGGCCGCGAGGCCGTGCGCGAGGCGCTGCTCGACGTGCAGGAGGGCGCGGACATGGTGATGGTCAAGCCGGCGCTCGCCTACGGCGACCTGATCAGCGCGGTCAGGCAGGCGACGCGACTGCCGGTGGCGGCCTACAACGTGAGCGGCGAGTATGCGATGGTCAAGGCAGCCGCCGCGGCCGGCTACATCGACGAGCGGGCTGCGGTGCTGGAGATCCTGACCTCCCTGCGCCGCGCGGGCGCCGACACGATCGTCACCTACCACGCAAAGGACGCAGCCAGATGGCTAGCAGAGCAGACCTGATCACCGACAGCGCGGACGCCGAGCGCGCGGCCGCCGCCACGCCGAAGCTCCGCAGCCGCAAGGACGGCGCGGCGGTGGCGCTCGACGACGTCGACCGCAAGCTCTTGAACCTGATGCAGGGAAGCTTCCCGATCGCCCCCCGGCCCTACCTGCGCGTCGCCGAGCTGGGTGGCGTGAGCGAGTCCGAGGTGATGAGCCGGGTGCAGCGGCTGCTGGACAAGCGGATCATCCGTCAGGTCACGCCGATCTTCGACACGCGCGCGCTCGGCTACTCCTCGATGCTGGTGGCGGCCAAGGTCGACCCCGAGCATCCCCACCGGGCGGCCCAGATCATCAACGAGCACCCCGGCGTGTCCCACAACTACCTGCGCAACCACGAGTTCAACCTGTGGTTCACGATCGCCACCGAGCCCGACTCCAAGCTCGGCTTGGACGGCACCCTGGCGCTTCTCGCACGCGAGTCCGGCGCCGAGTCGGTCCGTCAGCTGCCGACCCTCAGGCTGTTCAAGATCCGCATGGACCTCGAAATGGAGGGCGACACGAAGGCGCTTTCGAGCTCGGCCGAGATCAAGGAGCCGATCGAGCTCGAGCCACAGCCCTACGACGAGGCCGACATCGCCGTGATCCGCGCGCTGCAGGGCGACATGCCCGTCGTGGAGGAGCCGTATGCGCCAGCCGCCGCCGAGCTCGGAATGGACCAGGAGCGCTTTCTGGACCATCTCGCGGGCATGCAGGAGCGCGGGCTGCTGCGACGGGTCGCGGCCATCCTCTACCACCGCCGGGCGGGCTTCTCGGCCAACGGCATGGGCGTCTGGAAGGTGCCTGACGAGCAGATCTTCGACATCGGCTGCCGCATGGCGGCGGTGCGGGGCATCTCCCACTGCTACCAGCGGCCCACCTACGAGGACTGGCCGTACTCCGTCTTCACGATGGCCCACGGCCGCTCCAAGGAGGAGTGCGACGCCGTGCTGGACGCCATCGCCGAGCAGACCGGCATCCACGAGCGCGCCACGCTGTACTCCTCCACCGAGTTCAAGAAGATCCGCCTCACCTACTTCACCGAGGACTTCAAGAACTGGGAGTCGAGGCACGCCTGAGCGTGGACTCGTGACGGCGTCGCTCACGGACACGCGCTCGGCGGAGATCTACCGGCGCGCCCTGCAGCGGATCCCGGGCGGGGTCAACTCGCCCGTGCGCGCGATGCGCGCGATCGGTCGCGACCCGATCTTCATCGACCGCGGCGAAGGGGCGGAGATCGTCGACGTGGACGGCAACCGCTACGTGGACTACGTCTGCTCGTGGGGACCGTTGATCCACGGGCACGCCCACCCCGAGGTGCTCGCCGCGATCGGCGCGGCCGCGGCCAAGGGCACGAGCTTCGGGGCGCCCACCCCCGGCGAGGTGCAGCTGGCCGAGGAGGTGGCCGCGCGCATGGACGGCGTGGAGATGCTGCGCATGACCTCCTCGGGCACCGAGGCGACGATGACGGCCATCCGCCTCGCGCGGGCGGCGACGGGGCGCGAGCTGGTGCTCAAGTTCGCGGGCGCCTACCACGGCCATCTGGACGTGCTGCTTGCAGAGGCAGGCTCGGGCCTTGCCACGCAGGCGCTGCCGGCGAGCCCCGGCGTCCCGCGCAGCGCCGCCGCTGAGACGATCGTGATCCCCTGGAACGATCCCGACGCGCTGCTCGGGGCCACCGAGGGTCGCGAGCTCGCAGCCATCATCGCCGAGCCGCTTCCGGCCAACATGGGCCTCGTGGCCCCCAGCACGGGCTTCCTGGAGCTGCTGCGAGAACGCGCCGATGAGAACGGTGCGCTGCTGGTGCTCGACGAGGTCATCAGCGGCTTTCGCGTCGCCCGCGGCGGCGCACAGGAGCTGGCCGGAGTGACAGGCGACCTGACGATCCTGGGCAAGGTCATCGGCGGCGGGCTGCCCGCGGCGGCGCTCGGCGGCAGCGTCGAGCTGATGGGCCGCCTGGCGCCAGCCGGCGAGGTCTACCAGGCCGGCACGCTGTCGGGGAACCCCCTGGCCGTCGCCGCCGGACTGGCGAGCTTGGAGCTGCTCGACGAGGAGGCATACCTGCGCTTGGCGGCCATCACCGAGCAGCTCGCCGAGGGCCTGCGCGAGGCCGGCAGCGCTCATCCGATCCAGGTCGTGAGCGCACCGGGCCTGTTGACCGTCTTCTTCAGCGAGCGGCCCGTGTCCTGCTTTGCCGAGGCTCGGGAATGCGATTTGGAGAGCTATGCGAGCTGGTGTCGTGAGCTGCTCGGGCGCGGCGTGTATCCGCCGCCCTCGCAGTTCGAGGCCTGGTTTCCCTCGCTGGCCCACACCGGCGAGCAGATCGGGCGCACGCTCGAAGCCGCCGCGGCGGCCTTCGCCGCTCTGCCCGAGGGGAGCGCGGGCCGGTGAGCGCCGCGACCCGGACCGGCGCCCATGGCGGCGTCGAGCGCCTGCGCACGCTGCTCCAAGCCGAAGGCGGCCTGATCGCCACGCTCGTGGGCTCCGGGGCGAGCAAGGAGGAGGAGCGCCCTCCCTCCCCGGCGATCCTGGCGGCCGATGGGCCACGCGCCGCGGGAAGGCGCGAGGAGTATGAGCTGCTGGTCGAGGCCATCTACGAGGGCTACCTGCTCCACTATGGGACCCCGCGCGTGGTACGCGTACCCGAGGCCGATCTCAGGCTGCTCGCCGGCGACCAGCTCTACGCGATCGGCCTCGCTCGCCTGGTCGCGCTGGGAGACATCCTGGCGGTGGCCGAGCTGGCTGACACGATCACGCTCAGCGCGCTCGCGCAGGGAGCGGGGAGCGGGGAGCTCGCGGAGGCGGTCTGGGCGGCCGGCGCCCGCGCGGTCGGCTGGGGTCCAAGCGAGGAGCACAGGCTCGCCAAGCAGCTCGTATGCGAGGGCTCCTCCTCGGCGCTCGAGGCGATGCGCACAAGCGCTACGGCGGTCCCGGCGTCGCCCTGAATCGCGCCTCGATATTGTTTGCGCCCCGGTGTCCGACAAGCGCTCCAAACAGAAGTCCAAGTACACGCTCGACCGCAACATCCCCGGAGCATTCGAGGGTGAGACGGTCACACGTCGCCGGTTCATGACCGGCACCGCCCACACCGCCGGCGCGATCGCGGCGAGCGCGTTCGCGCTTCCGGCGCTCGGCTTCGCGATCGGACCGATCTTCAAAAGCACGCCACACCACTGGGAAGTGGTGGGCACGGAAGGGATGTTCACGGACACCAACTACGTACCTGTGGTCCTGACCGTCGCACCGAACATCGGCGAGGCCGGAAAGACGACGGTCTACGTCCGCAAGTTCAACCCCGAGCTCGACACGGATCCCTACGACAAGGGCACTCCCTACATCGCGATCTCCAGCCGCTGCGCGCACCTCGGCTGCCCTGTGCGCTGGGTGGACGCGGCCGAGCGCTTCATCTGCCCATGCCACGGCGGTGTCTACGACCTCCTCGGCCGTCGCGTGGGCGGCCCCCCCGTGCGACCCCTGGACCGCTTCTACACCCGTGTCGCGGGAGAAAGCGTCGAAGTGGGGCCACGCTTCAGCGTGAACAGCGAGCTCAAACGCTTCTCGCCGCGCGACCCGGGTGAGCCGCTGGACGGCATCGGGCAGTACCTCTACCCCTCTCGACCCGGCGCCCAGAAACTCTAGCCCGCCGCCGGCGAACGACGACCCAAGTTGCCCAAGCTCCCCAAGCTCCCCGCCCCTCCGCTCCCCCCGCCGCTGCGGGAACCGCCTCCGCGGCCGGGCGAGGCCAATGGCGAGGGCGGGCCGATCGAGGATGCCAGGCAGGCCGGGATCACGGTCGTCGACTGGGTCGACGAGCGCACCTCGCTGAGCGGGGCCGCCCGCTGGATGATGTTCCGCAAGGTGCCCAAGGGCACCAACTGGTTCTACACGCTCGGCTCGGCCACGATGTTCGCCTTCCTCTCCCAGGCCGTCACAGGGGTGTTCCTGGCGATGTACTACCGCCCCGATCCGGCCGGGGGTGCCTATGAATCGATCCGCTACGTGACCAACGACGTCTTCCTCGGCCAGTTCGTGCGTGGGATGCACAAGTGGGGCTCGAGCGTGATGGTGATCCTCGTGTTCCTGCACATGGGCCGCACGTTCTTCTTCGGCGCCTACAAGTACCCCCGCGAGCTCAACTGGGTGATCGGCGTGGTCCTGCTGATCCTCACCATGACGATGTCGTTCACCGGCTACCTGCTGCCCTTCGACCAGCGCGCCTACTGGGCGACGATCGTGGGCGTGAACATCAATGGCACGGGTCCGCTGATCGGCCCCTACCTGAGCGACTTCCTGCGCGGCGGCTCGGAATTCGGGGCGACGACGCTGTCGCGCTTCTATGCCATCCACATGCTGCTCGTCCCCGGTCTGCTCGCCGCGCTGATCGGCGCGCACCTCTACCTGGTGGCCAAGCTCGGCACCACGGCGCCTCCGTGGCAGAAGGCCGAGACGCGCCCCGAGCTGCGCGAGACGGAGGTCTAGATGAATCAGCGCGAGAAGGAGGAGTACCTCCGCGAGTACGCGACCCTGAAGGCCAAGGGCAAGCCGTTCTTCCCCTACGCGGTCGCAAAGGACAGCGCGATGGCGGTCGTGGTGATGGCGATCATCATCGCGATGTCACTCGTGCTCGGAGCCGAGCTCGGCTCCAAGGCCAACCCGACGACGACCACCTATGTGCCGCGTCCCGAGTGGTACTTCTTCTTCCTGTTCGAGGTCCTCCGTGTGGTCAAGCCTCCGAGCCTGGTGGGGCTGGCCACGATCGGAGTGCCCACGATCGGCATGATCCTGCTGTTCCTGCTGCCGTTCTACGACCGTGGGCCCGAGCGCCGGCCCGAGCGGCGCCCGGTGGCGACGATCACCGGGATCGTGGTGATCTGCGCGATGGCCTTCCTCACCTACGAGGGCGCCAACGCCGGCTCCCCCACGGCGATCGAAACGACCACGCCCGCGGCTGTGAAGCAGGCCGGTGGCAGCACGCTCGCCGAATACGAAGCCGGCAAGAAGGTGGTGGCGCAGTCGGGCTGCCTTGCATGCCACAAGATCGGCGACAACGGCAACGCCGGACCGGGACCGAACCTCACGCACATCGCCTCGCGACTGCCGCGGCAGGGGATCGCTCGCACGCTCGTGAACCCGACGGCGCCGATGCCCTCGTTCAAGAACCTGCCACCGAAGAAGTTCACAGCGATCGTCAATTTCCTCGCGCTGAGCAAGTAGCCGGCCCATGCCCGCTCGCCACCGAGCCGGCGCACCCCGGGGGGCACCCTCCACGTCGGAGGGCAGGCAGGTCGGAAAGCTGCAGGCGGGGCAGGTGCGTGCGATGTTCGATCGCATCGCGGGCGTCTACGACCCGCTCAACACCGTGATGACGGCAGGGCTGCACCATCGCTGGCGCGCCCGCGCGGCGCAGGAAGCGCAGGTGGGCCCGGGCAGCCGGGTGCTCGACGTGGCCACGGGCACAGGCGACATGGCGATCGAGCTCGCCCGCCGCGTGGCGCCGGGCGGAGAGGTCATCGGCAGCGACTTTGCCGAGGGCATGCTCGACCGCGCGCGCGCCAAGGCAGCGACGGTGGGCGATGCCGGGGTGCGCCCGCGCTTCGAATGGGCCGACGCGATGGAGCTGCCCTACACAGACGGCTCCTTCGACGCCGCCACGGTCGGCTTCGGCGCTCGCAACTTCGACGATCTCGGTCGCGGCCTGGCCGAGATGGCCCGCGTGGTGCGCCCCGGGGGGCGTGTGGTGGTGCTCGAGATCACCAACCCCACCCGCCCTCCCCTGTCGCTCTTCTACGGTCTCTGGTTCGATCGCTTCGTCCCCGTGCTCGGCCACCTGGCCGGCGCTCTGGGCGGGCTCTCGGCGCGGATGCGTGGCGGTGCCGCTGGGTCCTCGATCGCCGATGCCTACACCTACCTGCCGAGCTCGGTCAAGCGCTTCCCGGGCCCTCGGGCGCTGGCCGGGGAGATGGAGCGCGCGGGCCTCACGCAGATCCACTACCTGATCACGGCCGGGGGGATCGTGGCGATCCATGCGGGCACCGTCCCGGCGCAGGGGGCATGATGAGCGCGGTGGGCGGCACACGGACACCAGACACCACGCAGGAGCTGGACGGACTCGACGCGATCATCCGTCGCGGCGGCGCGGGCCTGCGTGAGCGGATGGCGCGCACCGAGCGCCACCTCGAGCGGGTCACCGCCGAGGCCGGGGTTCCGCTGGCATCCCATGCCAACGCCACGGTCATCCCAGCCGGCAAGCGCCTGCGCCCGCTGCTCGTGGTGCTGGCCTCGGAGTCCGCTGGTGGGCCTCCCGACAGCGGCGATGGTGAGGAGCGCCTGGTGCGCGCCGCGGTCGCGGTGGAGCTCGTGCACTCAGCCACGCTCGTCCACGACGACCTGATCGACGGCGCGCAGCTGCGCCGGGGTCGTCCGACGGTGGCGGCCGTCGCCGGGCGTCAGGTGGCGGTGGCCACGGGCGATCTGCTGTTCTCGCGCGCGTTTGCGGAGCTCGCGCGCAACCAGGACACGGCTCAGCTGCGCGCGCTCTCGGAAGCGAGCTCGGCGCTGGCCGAAGGCGAGCTGCTCCAGCGCGAGGACGCCTATGCGGCGCACGTGGCGGTCGAGCGCTATCTGCGCCGCTGCGAGCTGAAGACGGCGGCGCTGTTCGAGGCCGCGTGCCGCCTGGGAGCCCTCACGGCGGTCGAGGGATCGGGCGAGCTCGCGGACGCGCTCGGGGTGTTCGCCCGTCGCATCGGCCTGGCCTTCCAGATGCTCGACGACGTGCTCGACGTATCCGGCCCGGTCGAGCGCACGGGCAAGTCGCGCGGAACAGACCTGCTCGACGGCACCGTAACGCTGCCCTTCATCCTCGCGCGCGAACGCGAGCCGGAGCTCGCCACGTTCGAGCTCGCCGCGCTCGCCGGGCCGCGCCAGGCGGAGGAGCTGTGCGAGCGGATAGCAGCCACGGGCGCGCTCGATGAGGCCAGGGAGCAGGCGCTGGCGGTGGTGGCGGATGCCAAGGCCGCGCTCCCGGCCGTCCTGCCGGAAGGGCGCTCCCAGCTGCTCGAGCTGGTCGCCGACGCGGTCGTCGAGCGCTATCGCTGAGGTCGTAGCGTCCTGAGACTAGAAGTCGCCCGGCGTGATGAGGTCAGCCTCGAGCGCGCGCACGAAGAACTCGATCTCCTCGGACATGTTGGCGTGGGTCATGCGCCGCAGGTCTCCGAGCAGGGCGCTCGAGCCGCGGTCGAGCTCGTCGTCGAGGCGTTCCACGGCGGCCTGGTCGAAGACGCCCTCGCGGCGGGACTCGCACTCGGGGCAGCGCAGGATCACGCGCCAGTGACGCGGGCCCTCCTCGGACCAGTCGAGCGGGTAGACCAGCTCTCCGGCGCAGTGGAAGCAGATGTGCAAGTGCTCGGGGGCGGCGACGCCGTCGCCAGAGCGAGATTGATCGCTGTAGACGACGTCGATCTGTTCGCCGCCGGGAAGCGGCTTGCCCGGCGTCTTGGGGTCTTTTTCGGTGTCCATGGGGTGTCTCTGTCCACATCGACGCT
Source organism: Solirubrobacteraceae bacterium (assembly GCA_017882455.1). Classification (GTDB taxonomy): domain Bacteria; phylum Actinomycetota; class Thermoleophilia; order Solirubrobacterales; family Solirubrobacteraceae; genus Palsa-744. Next base: position 79,561 of record JADGPL010000013.1, read on the forward strand.
CCGGGCCGGGGCCTTTAGCGTGATGGTAGGTTCATGAGTCCAATGGTCCGCGCGATCCGCACGGTCGACCACGAAGAGCGCCTCAGCCTCGTGGACCACCTCGAGGAGCTCCGTGCCCGCCTGATCATCAGCGGCGCCGTGCTCGCGGTGGTGTTCGGCGTCTGCCTGTGGCAGAACCACGCGCTGCTGGAAATCGTCAACAAGCCCCTCACCAGCCAGACCAAGAAGCAGGTGGAAAAGGGGCAGGGGACCGTGGGGCAGGCGGTGGTCGCCCAGAAAGGGCTCTTGAAGATCGCCGTCGACACCCAGTCGGCGCTCGGCGTGCTGGTCAAGCCGGGGAGCGGCATATCGCCTGGAGCCCGCGCCGAGCTGACGCCGCTGCTCGCGGCCCTGAAGGCGGACGCGGGCAAGCTGCCGCGCAAGGCCGAAGGCGACAAGCCGGTGACGCTCGGTGTCGGCGAGCCGTTCACGACCACGATCACGGTCACGCTGTACTTCGCCCTGATCATCTCGCTGCCGGTGATCCTGTACGAGCTCTACGGCTTCATCATGCCTGCGCTCTCCCCCAGTGAGAGACGCGCCGCCGCGCCGCTCTTGACGGCCGTGCCGTTCCTGTTCGCGGCCGGAGTGCTGTTCGGCTACTTCGTGGTGCTCCCGGCCGCCATACGCTTCTTCGTGAACTTCAACTCGGGCGAGTTCAACGTGCTGGTCCAGGCCAACCAGTTCTACGGATTCGCCGCCACCGTGCTGCTGGCGATGGGGGTCGTCTTCCAGATTCCGGTCCTGATCCTGGGGGCGACGCGCCTCGGCCTCGTGACCCCACGCCAGCTGCGCAAGAACCGCCGCTACGCCATCCTGGCGTGCGCGGCCGTCGCGGCGTTCCTGCCGGGCGACGCGATCACGCTGGTGCTCGAGACGGTGCCGCTGTACGTGCTCTATGAGGCGAGTATCCTTGTCGCATCGTTCGTCAAGCCGCTGGGCGGCGAGGCGCGCGATGAGGAGAGCGGCGGAGCTCGAGGTGCCCCTCCACCGACTGGCGAGCCGGCACCGACACCCGATGATCCACCGGAACCAAGCGTGCAGCAGATAATCGACCACGTCGACCGAAAACTCTCGGACTGATGCTCTTCGATCTCAGGGGTCGTGGCCGTCGTCGTACGGTCCGGGTCATCTACATCGGCCTGGCGGTGCTGATGGGCTCGGGTCTCGTCCTGTTCGGGGTCGGCAGCTTTGGCGGCGGCGGCATCCTCAACAACATCTCCGGCAACGAAGGCTCGAACAGCGCGAGCTTCTCCAACCAGATCAAGAAGTACCAGAAGATCACCAAGCAGCAGCCGAGCAACGCGAGCGCGTGGGAACACCTGACGGAAAACCTGCTCCACGAAGCGGGCGGCGAAGCGTATGTGACGAGCACGGGCGTCACGAGCAAGGGCAAGGAACTCTTCTCTCAGGCCAGTCAGGCATGGGGCAGCTACCTCGCGCTGAACCCGCCGAAGCCGAGCGTAAGACTGGCGCAGCTCGTGCTCCCCGTCTATGCGGAAGGCGGCCTCAACGAACCGGCGAAGGCGGTGGAAGCGCTGCAGATCGTGGTCGCTGCCAAACCGGACAACGCGGCGTACTACGCCCAGTTGGCCCAGTATGCATACAAAGCCAAGAACGTCCGCGTCGGCGACCTCGCCTCCGCGAAGGCCGTCAGCCTCTCCCCGGCTGCGCAGAAGGCCCGCGTGAAGAGCGAGCTGGCAGAAATCAAGGCCAACCCCAGTGGCGAAAAGACGTATACGACCACCACCAACGGCAAAACCTACGTGGGCAAGCTCAACGCCAAAAAAGAACTCAAGGCGACCGAAGTCAAAACCGCGCCCACGAAGACGAGCACCACGACGAGCACCAAGAAGAAATAGCCGCGAGGGCGCCATGGAGGCATCTGGGGAGAGCTTCAGCCATGCGTCGCGGTCCGAGGTCGCGCAGGAGGCTCCGCGCTACACGGCGCGCCTGCTGATCGGCTGTCCGGATCGCCCCGGGATCGTGGCTGCGGTCTCGGGCTTCCTGTTCGCCCACTCGGCCAACATCGTCGACTCCCACCAGTACTCCTCCGACCCCAGCGGCGGGCGCTTCTTCCTGCGCACCGAGTTCTTCCTCGAGGAGCCGTTCGACCGCGAGGATTTCCAGCAGGGCTTTCAGGCCGAGGTGGCCGCGGACTTCGGCATGGACTGGGAGATCCGCTGGTGGGGGCAGCGCCGGCGCCTGGCGATCCTGGTCTCCCGCCACGATCATTGCCTGCTCGATTTGCTGTGGCGCGCCCGCCGCGGAGAGCTCGATGCGGAGATCGTCTCGGTGATCTCGAACCATCGCGATCTCGCCCGCGAGACCGAGGCCGCGGGCGTGCCGTTCGCGCATGTGCCCGTGGAGAGGGAGCGCAAGCAGGAGGCCGAGGAGGAGATGCTGGACCGGCTGCACGGCCAAGCCGATCTGCTCGTGCTGGCTCGCTACATGCAGATCCTGAGCGGCGAGTTCCTCGAGCGGGTGGGGATGCCCGTGATCAACATCCACCACTCCTTCCTCCCGGCCTTCGCCGGGGCCGATCCCTACCGTCGCGCTCGCGAGCGCGGCGTAAAGCTGATCGGCGCGACCGCCCACTACGTCACCGAGCAGCTCGACGACGGGCCGATCATCGACCAGGACGTGGTGCGCGTGGATCACCGCCAGAGCGCCCGCGACCTCGAGCGGGTCGGCCGTGACGTCGAGCGGATGGTCCTGGCGCGCGCCGTCTCGCTGCACCTGGATGACCGCGTGATCATCGACGGCCGGCGCACGGTTGTCTTCTGAGCCGGTGCCCGCGACGGCCGCTTGGGTAGAATCGAGGCTCGAGCCGGCCGATCTCGCCGGCGCCCGTACGGGCCGTTAGCTCAACCGGCAGAGCAGGGGCCTCTTAAGCCCAAGGTTGCAGGTTCGATTCCTGCACGGCCCACTTCGAGGAGCTCATTGATGGCGAGCAACGGATTCCACCGCGAGAGCCCTCCAGCCCGCAGGTCCGCCCGCGGCCGGCTCACCCGCCGCCGCTGGCCCCGGGGAGCGTGGGTGGCGCGCTGCGTTCGCCCTGCACCGCCTGCTCCTGCCACCTGACGGCAAAGGCGCCTTCGGGTCCAGCGGCCGACGAGGGGGAAGCCTCGATCAGGCTGCTCGAGGGGACCCCGACGGCCGCCGTGCCGCGACGGCCACCCGTGAGCGAGCTCTGGCGCAGTTCCAGCGCCGTGGTCGACCATTCGGGGTCCGCGATCGGTCCGGTGTGCCCGTGGGCGGTGGCGCTCGTGGCACTGAACTCGACCGCCCCGAAGTCGGTGAGCGCGTCCGTCCTGCAGGCGCCTGTGCCGAGGCAGATGGAGGGCGCCTCCACGATCCACTCCGCGGTGGAGACGTCCACTTTCGCCATGCGGCGGGTGATGGTGAAGCGTCCGCCGCTGCTGAGGTCGCGCAGGCGCAGGGTGGCATCGTGACCCCTGACCGTGACCGAGGCGGTCATCCGGTCGCCCGGATGCACCGCCAGGCGCACGCCCACGGCTTCTGCCGGCAGCAGCTCGAACCAGCTCGAGTAGACGGGCCGTCCGGCCGAGCTGCAGTCGGCATCGGTGCCCACCTGCTCGAGCGAGGTGGCGCTTTCACGGGCGCCGCCGAGCCCGACCCACACGGCCGAGTAGCTTTCGCGGCCCATGGTGCACGTGGCCGTGGGCTCGGTCCACGAGCCCGAGACGCTGGCGAAGGGCGAGCCTACGCTCGAGGCGGGTACGGCCACATATCCGGCCCAGTTGCTGCTCACGTCGGCCGCCTGTGCGGATCCCGCCGCTAGCGCGAACGTGAGGACCGCTGACGCGAGCAGGCAGAGGCGGCGGATGATCTGCGATGAGCTCACCATGGAAGTATCGGCATCTCGCCTTAGGATGCGCGTCGATTCCGTGTAAGAGATGGCTAGGAGCGCACGGCCGGGGCGATCAGCGTGGCGCGACCGGCATCGGTCCACACCGTCTGCTCGCGACCCGGGCCGACGCCGATCAGGGCCACCGGCACGCCGATGTGATCGGCGATGAAGTCGAGGTATTCGCGGGCACCGTCCGGGAGGTCGGACATCGTGCGGCACTCGCCGAGGTCCTCCTTCCAGCCGCCCAGCTCGGTCAGCTCCGCGGTGGTGTGGTGCAGCACGGTCTGGTGATAGGGGAAGTCGTCGAACTCGGCGCCGTCGGCGCCGCGGTAGCTGAGGCATACCTGGATGCGGTCCAGTCCCGAGAGCACGTCGAGCTTGGTCACGACCAGCGAGGTCATCGTGTTCAGGCGCGCCGCGTAGCGCAGGGCCACGAGATCGAGCCAGCCCGTGCGGCGGGGGCGCCCCGTGGTCGTCCCGAACTCGCCGCCGCGCTCCCTGAGCCGCTCGCCCATCGCATCGTGGAGCTCGCTCGGGAACGGGCCTGCGCCGACCCGCGTGGTGTAGGCCTTGGAGATGCCCCAGATCTCATCGATGGCCTTCGGTCCGATGCCCGTGCCAACGCATGCTGCCCCGGCGAGTGGGTTGGAGGAGGTGACGAACGGGTAGGTGCCGTGGTCGATGTCCAGCATCGCCCCCTGGGCGCCCTCGAGGATCACGGTCTCACCGGCGTCGAGCATCTGCCACATCAGCTTGGAGGTGTCGGCGATGTGCTGCTCCAGGCGGTGCCCGAACGTGAGGTATTCCTCGGTCATCGTGTGCAGGTCGAGCGAGGGGTCCTTCTCAAAGGGGCGCAGCGACAGCCGCTTTGGCTCCATCGCGGCCACGATCTTCTTCTTGAGGATCTTCTCGTCGAGCAGGTCCTGCACGCGGATCCCCAGGCGGGCGGCCTTGTCGGCGTAGCAGGGTCCGATGCCCCTACGCGTGGTGCCGATCTGAAGGCTGCCGAGTTTCACCTCCCCGGCCGAGTCCAGGAGCATGTGGTAGGGCATGATCAGGTGGGCGTTGGCCGAGATGCGCAGGCCGCCCACGTCCACGCCGCGGGCGCGCAGCGAGTCGAGCTCGTCGATCAGCACCTTCGGGTCGATCACCACGCCGTTGCCGATCACGCAGCGCTTGCCCGGATACAGGATCCCGGAGGGGATCAGATGGAGCTTCCACTCCTGATCGCCGCGCACGATCGTGTGCCCCGCGTTGTTGCCCCCCTGGAAGCGCACCACCGCGTCTGAGTGCTCGGCGAGCAGGTCGGTGATCTTGCCCTTGCCCTCGTCGCCCCATTGGGCGCCCACTATCACTATGCCTGGCATGTCGAGTGCAGTTTAGGGGGGCTCGGGTCGCTCTCAGCCGGCGCGCTCGGCGAAGGTGGCGCGCTCGGCGCGGAACTCGCGCCGCTTGTCCTCGCCGTAGAGCGGGATCAGGTCGCCGCATATCTCCACCAGGCGCGAGACCGTCCGCTCTCCCAGCCTCTCGGAGAGCTCGTCGGGCATCAGGTTGGTGGTGGCCACGACCGCCCGCTCGGCCTCGTAGCGCGCGTTCACGATCGAGTACAGCTGCTCGAGCACCCAGTCCGTGCGGTTCTCCGCGCCGAGGTCGTCGATGTGGAGCAGGTCAACCGCCGTGAGCCTGTCCATGAAGTCGAGCTTGCCCTCGGCCGAGTCCATCGACTCGCGCAGCAGGTTGAGCAGTCGCGGCAGCGAGTAGATCGCCACGGAGTGGCCCGCGTCGAGCGCCGCCTTGGACACGAGCATCGCGAGGGTGGTCTTACCCGTGCCCACGTCCCCCTGGATCCACAGGCCGCGTCCGCTGCGGAGGTTCTCCTCGATCGCCCCCACGTAGCGACGGACCGAGCGAATCTGGTCGGGGGCCGTCCTCGCGAGGTCGCTCACGGGCGGGCGATCGAAGGAGACGCCCAGGTAGCGGCGGGGGATCCGTCCGGCGAGGCTCTTCGTGCGAGCGCCAGCGATCCGAGCCGCCCGGCAGGCGCAGTCGGATGCGGTGTTGGTGGCCTCGTCGATCACGAAGCCGCTTCCATCGCAGATCCCCAACGGGCAGGAGTCCGTGGCCGCGGCGCCCGTGATGCGTCGCGAGATCAGCTCGGGCAGCTCAGGCGGCCCGGCGGCGGGGTTCTCGGCGCTCATTCGGCGTAGCGCTCGCCCGCGTAGTTCATGAACTTGGGGTACTCCTTCTGGAAGGTGAGCGTCACTTTGCCCACAGCTCCGTTGCGATGCTTGGCGATCAGCAGGTCGGCCTCGCCGGGGCGCTCGGAGTCCTCGTTGTAGTACTCGTCGCGGTAGATGAACATCACCAGGTCGGAGTCCTGCTCGAGGTTTCCGCTCTCGCGCAGGTCTGACAGCTGCGGTTTCTTGTCCGGCCGGGACTCGACCGCGCGGCTCAGCTGCGAGAGCGCGATCACAGGCACGCCCAGCTCGCGCGCCAGGATCTTCAGGCCACGGCTGAGCTCGCCCACGGCGGTCACGCGGCTGTCGTAGCGGCTGTCGGTGCGCATCAGCTGCAGGTAGTCGATGATGATCAGCCCCAGGCCCCCCTCGCACTGGCTGTGCAGGCGCCTGGCCTTGGCGCGGATCTCGAGCATGCCCACGTCGCTGGAGTCGTCCACCCACAGTGGCGATGCGGCCAGGCGCTGACTGGCGTTCAGGATCTTGGGCCAGCGTTGCTCGGAGACCCGCCCCTTGCGCAGCTCCTCGCCCTTGATGCGCGCCTGCGAGGCGACGAAGCGCTGGGCGAGCTCGGCCTCGGCCATCTCCAGCGAGAACAGCGCCACGGCCCTGCCGTGCTCGACCGAGGCGTTCTCCGCGATGTTGCACACGAGCGCGCTCTTGCCCATCGCGGGACGGGCAGCGATGATGATCAGGTTGCCGGGCTGGAATCCCCCGGTGATCTCGTCGAGGTCCTTGAAGCCCGACGGCGTGCCCGTGAGCGAGGTGCCCTCCAGCGACAGCCGGTGGAGCTTGTCGAGCTCCTCGTGCAGCACCTCCTCGATCGCGCGGAAGTCCTGCTGGCGATCATCGCGCGCGACCTCGAGCATCGCCTTCTCGGCCTGCTCCACGAGCTCACGCGGGGCAGCGTCGTGCCCGAGCACGCTCTCCTGGATCTCATAGGTGCTCTTCAGCAGGCGCCGCAGGAGCGCGTTCTCGCGCACGATCTGCGCGTAGCGGCGCGCGTGCCCGGCGGCCGGCACCACCCCGGTGAGCTCATCCACGGTGGCCGGTCCGCCCACGTCCTCGAGCTTGCCCGACTGGCGCAGCCGGTCTGTGACCGTCAGCACGTCCACGGGCTCGCTTTCGTTGTACAGGGCGAGCATCGCCTCGTAGACCAGCGCGTGGCGCTCGCGGTAGAAGTCCTCGGGCCGCAGGCCCTCTTCGATCACGAGCGCATACAGCGAGCGATCCGACAGCAGGATCGCCCCGAGCACCGACTGCTCGGCGTCGAGGTTGTGCGGCGGCGTGATCACGCCCGCGGATGCGCCGTTGGCGCCGTTGGCTGTCGGGACGGCGCTCATTGCCATGGTCTGGCCGAGTCTAGATCGCCGCCGTCCGGCGTCCGGGAGGGCTCCCCGCTATCTGGGAGGAAATCGGATCTCACGAACAGATGTTCGCAGATGGGTATGACGGCGACGGTGGGCGAGCGCAGCGGCGCGGCGCGCTATTTCTTGGCGACGATCATCGTCTTGATCGTCGCCTGCACGCCGTCGACCACGTCGACCACCACCATGTAGGTGCCCACGTTCTTGATCGGCTCCGGCAGGTGGACGTTGCGTTTGTCGATGCGCAGGCCGCGCGCTTCGCGGATCGCCGAGGCGATGTCCTGCGCGGTGACCGAGCCGAACAGGCGCCCGTCCGCGCCGGCCTGCTGCGGGATCGTGAGCACCGTGCGGTTGAGCAGGTTGACGTTCTCCTGCGCTTTCTCGACGGCCTCGCGGGCCGCCCTCTCGGCGGCGGCCTGACGTTGGCGGATCGTTTCGATCGCGCCCTTGGTGGCCGGCTGGGCGAGCTTGCGCGGCATCAGGTAGTTGCGCAGGTAGCCCTTGGAGACGTCCACCACGTTGCCCTGCTCGCCGAGCGTCTCGACGTCCTTGAGAAGAATCGCTTCGGGCATCGCTGAGCCGCCTAGCGCTCGCCGCGGTCGCGGCGCTCGCCGCGGGGGTTGTCGTCGCGGCCGCCCTCGTTGACGTAGGGCAGCAGCGCGAGCTCGCGGGCACGCTTGACCGCGCGGGCGATCTGCACCTGATGGCGCCGGCAGGAGCCCGTGATCCTCCGCGAGCGGATCTTGCCCTTCTCGGAGATGAACTTGCGCAGGGAGGCCACGTCCTTGTAGTCGACCTGGTCGATCTTGTCGCGACAGTGCTGGCAGGGCTTGCGCCGCCCGCTGCCGGGGCCGCCCTTCTTGTCCCTGCGGCGAACCGGCTTGCCGCGACCGCGTGCCTTGGCCATCAGTGTCCTCCGCCGCTGCTGCGGTCGCGCTCATGCATGGCTACGGTGGAAAACACTAAAGACCTCGCTGTCTGGCTTAGAACGGAATATCGTCGTCGCCGGCCCCGCCGGCGACCGGTGCGGGCTGGAAATCCCCTTCGTCTACCGGGATGTCGCTGCCCTTGGATGCCCCGTTACCGGCAAAGCCGCCTCCGCCGGAGGGGTCTTCGCGCGAGCCCAGGAACTGCACCGAGTCGGCAATGATATCGATTGCCTGGCGTTTTGCGCCCTCTTGGGTCTCCCACTCCCGCCATTCGAGCCTCCCGTCGATCGCCACGGGGCGTCCCTTGGCGAGGTATCGGGCGGCGTTCTCGCCCTGCGCGCCCCAGACGGTGACGTCGAAGTAGTTGGGCTTGTCCTCCCATTCACCGGTGCTGCCGTTCTTGCGGCGGGTGTTGCAGGCGACGCGCAGCTTGCAGACCGAGGTGCCGCTGGGCAGCGAGCGCAGCTCGGGATCGGCGGTCAGGTTTCCGGTCAGCACGACCCGGTTGATGTTGGTGGCGGCCATGGGCTCTATTCCTTTCAGCTTGTTCCTCCAACGGTCCTCGGAGGAGAGCGAGATCGCTCGTCGAGCGCGAGCTTCGAGTCTAGAGAGAGCTTCGGGCGCGACTGCTCCCGAAGGGGCGCCCGATCCCGCTCATTGCGGAGATCGTTTGGCCCGCGGCGAGGTGCGGAACACCTCGTCCCAGTACGGGGCGCTGATCCCGAAGCCGCGCGTGTCGTCCTGGAAGTGATGGCGCATGTGGCGCTCGCGCAGCATCCGCCCGAGCCGCCCGCGCGGGGCGAAGTGGTGCAGGTAGTAGTGCATCATGTCGTAGATCAGATAGCCCGTGAAGAAGCCCGCGCCGATCGCCGGTGCCAGGTCCGCGCCGAAGATCAGGTAGAGGATCCCGAAGACCGCCGCCGCCAGCGGCACGCTCACAGCCGGGGGCATCACCAGGCGCATCGGGTCGTTGGGGTGGTCGTGGTGGACGCCGTGGATGATCCAGTGCATCCGCGCTCCCAGCCCATCCTCGGGCTCGAAGTGGAACACGATCCTGTGCAGCCAGTACTCGAACAGCGTCCACAGCGCATAGCCTGCGATCGCCAGGCCGAGCACCGCGGCCACGTTCATGTCCTCGAGGCCCCACGCCGCCATCCCCACGATTGCGGGCAGGAAGATGATCACCGGCACCGCTGGATGCACCCGCGAGAGCGCGTCGAGCACCCGCGACTCGAACATCGGCGGAGACGCACGCAGCACGTCCGCCCTCCTCACCGATCCGTCGTCGTTCATCTCCTCGGTCCAGCTCATGTGGCCGATCTTATTACCCTTGCGCGGCGTCCGTAAGGGGGGATAACCCCTAGGTGCTCCACGCGGCGGCCCGGGCCGCGAAGCGCCTCTATGCGAGCTCGGCGACCGGAGTCTCGTCCGCGGGCGCCGGCGCTGGCGTGCTCTCGGGCTGGGACTCGGGCTCGACACGGCGGGCCGTCGCCGCGGGCGAGCGCATGTCCGGCGCGTCGGGGACGCCGGGCGCGAGCTTGATGATGCGAAAGCGCAGCACGCCGTCGGTGATCCGCAGCGTGCGGTCGAGCCCGCCCAGCAGGTCGCTGCTCGGAGCGTGGAACTGCAGCAGGTGGTACTCGGCGCTGGATTTTTTCTCGATCGGGTAGGTCAGCGGCCGCTCGCCCCACTCGTCGTAGCGCAGCAGCTCGCCCTGCGCCTCGATCGCCGCGCGGGCATCCGCCACGATCTTCGCGCGGGCCTGCTCCTCGGCGAGGGTGTCCAGCAGGAGGACGAGGTCATATGTGGGTGCAGGCAGGGTCATCGGCTCAGCCGCACAGAGTAGCGGGTCGGAGGATCACGGCAGGGTTTCGGGGTCCTTCCGGTTGGCGCATGCGCCAACCGGCGGCCCGCGCATGCGCGGGCCGTGGCCTGGCCGCATGCGGCCAGGACCTCATGTCTCAGCCATCGGGCGCGTCATGCGGCCAGGACCTCCAGCCACGAGAGCTGCTGAAGGTCAGGCGCCGTGGATCGCGGCTACCGCCCGCGGGCCTTGGCTTTGATGTCGGCGAGCTGCTCGTCGATCCAGTCACCGGGGTCGCGGGAGGTGACGATGTTGATCAGCCCATCGGCGCGCCGCTTGCGCTCGCGGCCGTCCATCGTCAGGGCCGCGTAGATCGAGTTGGCGAGCTCCTGGATGTCGAACGGGTTGACCGACAGGGCGAACTCTCCGAGCTCCTCGTGCGCGCCGGTGTTCTCCGAGAGGATCGAGACGCCCTCGCGCTCGTTGATGATCGGGCCCTCCTTGGCGACCAGGTTCATGCCGTCGAACATCGCGTTGACGAGCAGCACGTCGTAGTGCTTGTAGGCGGCCATCGCCTCCTCGAGATCGTCGCGCAGCTTGAGCTGGATCGGCATCCAGTCGGGGGTGCCGTGCCGGTGGTTGACGACCGCCACCAGCGCCTCGATCCGCTCGAGATACTCGGCGTACTGCGGCACGTCGGTTCGCGAGGGCATCATCTGCGCCATGAAGGTGACGCGCTCTGAGAACTCCGGGTGCTCCTCGAGGAAGAGGTCGAAGGCGGAGAAGCCGCGCAGCACGTTCTTGCTCAGGTCGGCCCGGTCCACGCGCAGGATCAGGAAGTCGCGGCGGCGACGCAGCAGCTCCTCCTCGAACTCCTCCACGCGCCTGCTCTGGGCGATCTGGCGGGTGGCCTCGTGGTCGATCGGCAGCGGATAGGCGCGCACCCACACCTCGCGCTCGCCGTAGCGCACCACGCCGCCCTCGAAGTCCACCTCCAGGTCCATCAGATCGCGACAGCACTGCAGGAAGTTGTGGCGGTAGGAACGCGTGTGGAAGCCGATGATGTCGTTGGCCAGCAGGCCCGCGTAGATCTCCTCGCGGATGCGCGTGGGCAGCACCCGCCACGCGTCCGGCTGGGTCCAGGGGATGTGGATGAAGTGATGCAGGAAGACATCCGGGCGGGCGCGGCGCACGAGGTCCGGAAGCGTGTAGAGGTGGTAGTCGTGGACCATCACAACCGGCTCCTCCACGCCCTCGAGCTGCTCCACCACCGCGCGGGCGAGGTCCTCGTTGACGACGTTGTAGCCGAACTCGAACGCCTCGATCTCCTCTCGCCGGATGTCAGGCGCGTTGGAGAGGTCCCACAGGTAGTGCTGGATGAACCACAGCATCGGGTTGGCGAACACGTTGTAGAAGCGGTCGTAGGCATCGGGATCGCTGACCACCAGCCGAACCTGGTACTCGCCGCCCCCGGGCTGGTGCACCGGAAAGGCGCGCCCGCCGTGCTCGCGGGAGACCTCCGCGTCGTGCTCGCTCATGGCCGAGGCGATCCAGATCGCTTCGCGATGCGACGCCAGGCCGGTCAGGGCCGTGACGAGCCCGCCCGAGCCGCGCTGCACCTCTCCGTGGGCGTGGAAGGTGACAGGCCCACGGTTGCTCACCAGCACGAGCGGAGTCCGCTGTGCCGGCTGCAAGGTCATGCCTCTCGGAGCTCGTTGAAGATCCGCAGGTAGTCGCGCAGGTAGCGCGGCGTCAGGAAATGCTCGCGGACGTGCTCCTTGCCGCGCCTGCCCAGCGACTTGCCGAGGCCCGGATCCTGGAGGATCTCGAGGGTGCGCTCCGCGCACTGCTCGGCGCTCGCGACCAGAAAGCCGGTCACCCCGTCCTCGATCTGCAGCGGTATCCCGCCCACGTTGCCGCCCACGAACGGTCGTGCCTTCCAGATCGCCTCGGAGACCGTCAGCCCGAAGCCCTCGCGGGTGGACTTCTGGATCAGCACGTCGGCGTGGGACTGGAACGCGTTGACCTCGATCGCGCCCACGTTGTTGAAGTTGTTGAGGATGTGTATGTCCGAGTCGCCGTCCGCGTGGGCCACGGTGGCGTTGAAGAAGTCCCAGCCCTCCGGGTCGTCGCTGGCCATCGAGCCCACGAGCGCCAGCTGGATCTCGGGCATCGACTCCTTGACCTGGCGGTAGGCGTCGATCACCCCCAGCGGGTCCTTCCAGGGGTCGAAGCGCGAGACCTGGCAGATCAGCGGGCGGTCCACGTCGATCCCGAACTGCCCGCACACAAACGCCCCGTCCTCGGGCGAGAGCGCCATGTTCTTCGGCGTCAGCGGGTCGATCGCCGGGGGCACGACGTTGACCTTCCCCTGCATCCCCGCCGGCACGTACTCCTTCATGTGGAACAGCGACTGGGGATAGTCCTCGATGTAGGGGAGCAGCTGGGCAATCGTGTCGGGGTTGGGCGTGGAGACGTCGATGTGGCAGCGCCACACCCAGCCCTTGGCCTTCTCCGGCACCAGCTTGTAGAGCCCGGCCGGCTGGGGATCGTGGACCAGGCAGACATCCCAGCCATCCGAGAGCTCCTTGGCGTTCATCTCGTTGTACTCCCGCCAGGTCGCCCACTGCTCCTCGTCCAGATCCTGCGGCGCGCCCTGGAGCGCGTTGTGCATCAGCTTGGTCGCGTTGAAGAACTCTTCGCGCCCATAGATCACTTGCCACTCGCAGTCGAGGCCCACGTCGCGCATCAGCGGCACGAGCGTGTAGAGGATCTCCGAGACCCCGCCCCCGAAGGCCGTGGCCGAGATGTGCACCACGCGCTGGCCCTGCAGCGGCTCGGCCAGCTCGCGGATCTCCGCGATCAGCTCGCGCCCGCATATGTGCGTGTAATCGGTGAGGGTCTTGGTTCCCACTGCAACGGGCTGGAGCACGCGCCGGCACGATACCCAATCGGGACGGTCAATCCGCCCGCCCGCGGGCGCGGAGGCGGGATCGCGGGCCGCGGCGGCCTACCGATGCGGGGAGCCGACGCGCGAACTAAGGTCTAGCGGATGCTCAACGGGCGTCTCTACCGAGCGGCCTTCGTGCCATTTCTGTTCGCGCTGGCCCTCGCCGCGTTCTCGCTCGGCCCCCGCCCGCTCCCGCTCACCTCGACGCTCGCCCCGGACGCCTTCGAAGGCCAGCCGGCGTTCGAAGAGCTGCGGGCGCTGGGTGCCCGCTACCCCGACCGGCGCCCCGGCGGCGCGGGCGATCGGGCGCTGGCCGCCCACATCGCCGTCACCCTCAAAGGCCTCGGCGGCAGCGCCGGCGGAGGCTTCTCGGTACGCACCGTGCTCAGTGAAGGACAGACCATCGCCGGGGAAGCCTCGCTGGACACCGTGATCGCCGAACGCCCCGGTTCCACCAGCGCCGCTCCGATCCTGATCGTGGCGCACCGCGACGCCGCCGCCCGCGGCTCGCTCGCCGAGCTCTCTGGGACCGCGGCGCTGCTCGAGCTGGCCCGTGTGTTCGCCGCCCGCGAGACCAAGCGCACGATCGTCCTCGTCTCGACCAGCGGCGGCAGCGGCGGCGACGCGGGCGCGTCGGCGCTGCCCGCCGAGCTTCGCGGGCCGTTCGACGCCGCGATCGTCCTCGGCGATCTGGCGGGCGCGCGCACGCGCATGCCGATGGTCGTGCCCTACTCCGACGCCCAGGGCTCCGCGCCATTGCAGCTGCAGCGAACCGTCGCCGACGCCATCACCCACGAGGTCGGCACCAATCCGGGGGCGCCGAGCGCGCTGGGGCAGCTCGCCCACATGGTCGTTCCGATCGCTACCGGCGAGCAGGGTGTGCTGAACGCCGCCGGACTGCCGTCCGTGCTCGTGCAGGTCTCGGGCGAACGGGGTCCTTCGCCGGGCGAGAAGGTGAGCCGTGAACGCCTGCAGGGCTTCGGACGCGGGGTGCTGAGCGCGGTGGACGCGCTGGACACCGCACCGGACATCTCCCCAGCGATGCAGACGAGCGTCGTACTGCAGCATCAGACGCTGCCCGAGTGGGCCGTGCGGCTGCTTGCGATCACCCTGCTCCTGCCGGCCCTCCTCGCCGCCGTGGACGGGCTCGCGCGGGCGCGCCGCCGGCGCAGGCGGGCCGGGCGCTGGACGCTGTGGACGCTCAGCTGCTCGCTGCCGTTCCTGTGCTGCGCCCTGTTCGCCTACCTGCTCGGTCGACTCGGGATTCTCGACGCGAGGCCATCGGAGCCGGTGCTGGCAAGCGCCATGCCCTTCGACGGCAAGGCGGCCACGGCCGTCGTGGCGGTCCTGCTCACGTTCGCGCTGGCCTGGCTGTTGTGGAGCGTGCTCATCCGCCGTCTCGGCTGGGAGACGCGCCCGGACCCTGACGTGGCCGGTCTCTCACTGGTTCTCGTCCTGCTCGCGATCGCCCTGGTGGTGTGGGTGGCCAACCCGTTCACAGCGCTGTTGGTGCTGCCGGCGGTGCATTTGTGGCTGGTGCTGGCCTCGCCCGAGCACTTGGAGATCGGCCAGCGCCCGCGGAGGGCCGCCGCGCTCGCGCTGGTGGCCGTCGCGCTGCTTCCGCTGGCGCTCGTGATCCTCTTCTACGCGCACGAGCTCGGCCTCGGGGTCGGGGGGGTCGCGTGGAGTGCCCTGTTGCTCGTGGCGGGCGGGCACGTGGGCCTGCCCGGTGTGATCCTCTGGAGCCTTGCCCTGGGTTGTGCCGCGGGCGCGACGATGCTCGCCGTAGCGGGCGCGCCCGAGGCGATCGGCCCGGTGAGCTCTGATGGCGTGGAGGTCACGATCCGTGGTCCGATGTCCTACGCGGGCCCGGGATCCCTTGGCGGTACGGAGTCGGCTCTGCGACGATAGGGGGCACGGTGTCCGAGCTTCCGTTCACCTCTGCCGGCTCAAGCGCGGCGATCGTCCTTGAGAAGGGCCGTCGTCGACGCCCCTCCAGGATCCTGCGCGCGCTCGCCGTGGCGCTGATCCTCGCCGGCGCCCTGGCGTTGATCGACGCCGGCATCACGCTCGTGTGGCAGGAGCCGATCTCCGCCCTGATCGCCACGCTGCGCCAGGATCATCTCAGCGGCGTGCTGCGCCGCGTGGAACAGGCCGCTCCCACCCCCGCCGAGCGCCAAACGCTCGCGAGCCTCGGCGACGAGCGGCGGCGCATAGCGTTCCTCGCCGGGGAAGAGCAGCGCCACTCCGCCGACGGCAGCGCGGTCGGGCGGATCCTGATCCCGCGGATCGGAGCGGACTACGTGGTCGTCAAGGGCACCGACACCGAAGACCTCAAGAGCGGCCCCGGCATCTACTCGGGAACCAGCCTGCCCGGCCTGTCCAAGACCACGGCCATCGCCGGGCACCGGACCACCTACCTGGCTCCCTTCCGCCACGTCGATGCCCTCGCTCCGGGCAACCACATCATGCTGTACATGCCCTACGCCCACTTCACCTACACGGTCTTCGCGCAAAGGGTGGTCTCGCCCACAGACGTGCGCGCGGTGCTCGGCGAGGTCGGTTACTCGCGTCTCGTGCTGTCGGCCTGCACGCCGCTGTTCAGCGCCGAAAAACGCCTGCTGGTGTACGCGCGACTCACCCGCACGGTGCCCGTTGGCGCGGCCCGCGTGCTGCCAGGCGGCGCCAGGGCCCGCCCGATCGAACTGGCCCCAAGGCCGACCCCGGCGCGCGCGCTACCACCGGTGCTCGAATCCCTCGATCCGCACCAGATCTCCCCGCTCGTCTGACAGCGACACCCCCGGTGGGCCCGCTCGGACCTCGCCGATCCAGCTGACCTCTCCTCCCAGCGCGTCCATCGCCTGCTCGATGTGCTCCCGCTCGGCGACGGGGGCGCAGAAGCACAGCTCGTAGTCTTCGCCGCCGCTTGCCGCCAGCTCCCAGGCCGCCAGCCCGAGCTCGGCCGAGATCTCGCGCACGCCCTGCTCGAGTGGAAGTGCGCCCAGATCCACATGCAGGCGCACTCCGCTGGCTCTGCCCAGGTGCGCGGCGTCCGTGGCGAGGCCGTCGGAGAGGTCGATCATCGCGTGCACCCCGGCGGCGGCCAGCGCGCGCCCCTCGCGCAGGCGAGGCATCGGCGAGCGGGCACGCCTGAGCGCCTGCTCCGCGGCGGCGCCATGAGTGGCGCGAGCTTCCATCACGGCCAGCGCCGCGCCGGGACCCCCGAGGCGCCCGGTCACCCCGACGAGATCCCCCTCGCAGGCGCCGTCGCGCCCCACGAGCTCCTCGGAGCTCTCTGCCCATCCGACGGCCGTCATGGCCACGGTGAGCACCGGCGCCGCCACCACATCCCCGCCTGCGATCGTCGCCTCGCAGCTGCTCGCCAGCGCCGCCGCCGCCCGCACCAGCTCGAGCGCGCGCTGCTCGCTGAAGTCGTGGGGCAGCCCGAGCACCAGATAGGCCTCACCGGCCTCGGCGCCCATCGCCGCCAGGTCCGAGAGCGCCCCGGCCATCGCGCGATGCCCCACCTCTGCCGGACTCGCCCAGCCGTCGGCGAGGCGGAAGTGCACACCCTCGATCATGGCGTCCACCGAGGTCACGCACACGGGGCGAGCGCGGACCACGGCGGCGTCGTCGCCGATCGAGCGCAGGATCCGCGAGGAGCCCTGCGTGTTCGCTTCCTCTCCTCCGAGCGTGCCGGTGAGCTCGGCGGCGATGGATTCGATCAGGGAGCGCTCAGCGATGCGGTGCTCAGCGGTGCCGGTAGACGATGCGGGCGCGGTCCAGGTCGTAGGGAGAGAGCTCGCAGCGAACTCGATCGCCAGGGAGGATGCGGATCCTGAAGCGCCGCATCTTGCCGGCGACGTGCCCCAGCACCACGTGGTCGTTATCCAGCTTCACGCGGAACATCGCGTTCGGCAGGGCCTCGATCACCTCGCCCTCGAATTCAACCTTGTCCTCCTTCGCCACGCCGCATCCAATCTGGCCGCGCACGCCTTGACGCGGGCGACCGTTCGTTTCTGTACCGAGTCCAAACTACCAGCGCGAGGGCCCTTGCGGGGCTCGGGCCACGCTCCCGCCGGCCCTCAGCCCGGTCCGGCGCCGCCCGTTTTGTTGACGTTGGGCTGGGTTTCAGGACCTCCCGGCGCGGTCGGTTCTCGCGTCTGTGGCGCAGCCGGGGTGCGTTCGCTCGCCGGGCCTGTGGGGCCCGTGGGCCTGGTCCCGCCGGGAGTCGGCTTGGGCTTCTTCTTGGTCGTTTCGTGTTCGCCTTCAGATTCGCTTCCGGCCTGCGACTGGCCGGTGGAGGCGTACTTGCCATAGAACGGCTGATAGGTGATCGGTTCCCTGGGCTGCGGGAATTCGGTGCACGGCTGGCCTTCGGTGACCGCGGCCATGTACGCGTGCCAGATTTCCGCCGGCAGGTAGCCGCCCTGCTGCGGCTCGCCGTGGACGTCGGTCATCGAGACGCGCTTGTTCGGATAGCCCATCCACACGACAGTCGAGTAGTTGGGCGTGTAGCCGTCGAGCCAGGCATCGACCAGTTCGCTCGTGGTCCCGGTCTTGGCGGCTGTCGGGCAGTTGATCGCCGAGCGTCCCGCCGTGCCGCCGAGCACGTTCTGGTGCAGGATGTTGGTCTCCTCGGCCGTGACCCCTTCGCTCAGCACCTTGGTGCGGTGAGGCCGTCCCCAGTTGCTGTCCACGTGCCCGTCCGGGAAGGTCACCTTGGTGATCGCGATCGGGGCGTTGCGCCAGCCGCCGTCGGCGAGCGTCGCGTACACGTCGGCCATTTCCAGCGGTGTCACGCCGAGGGTGAGCCCGCCCAGGGCTTCCGCCGGGAAGCTGCTCAGGTGTGTCTTCACCCCCAGCTTGTAGGCCATCTGCGTCACCGTTTCCTCACCGAGGTCGGCTGCGAGCTGGGCATAGACCGTATTGTCGGACGCGAGCGTGGCTGCCACGAGGTTGATCGACTTGTTCAGCGAGGTGCCCTCGAACGTCTTCACTTCGTATGTGGGGTAGCCGGGCAGCCAGCCGGGCGTCAGGGTCTTCGAGACGTAGTAGGTGGAGCTCGGATCCACCCCGCGCGAGAGCGCGTCGGCGAGGTCGATCGCCTTGAACGTCGAACCGGGCTGGCGATGTCCGTCGGCCGCCAGGTTGTATTGCGATTTCTCGTAGCTCTCGGACTCGGCCATAGCCTCGATGTCGCCGTTGTGGGGGTTGATGGTGACGATCGCCGACGCCGGGTCTTCGGGCTGGTTGAGGATCCCGGCGATGGCCTTGCGCGCCAGGTACTGCATGCGCAGGTCGATCGTGGTGTGCACCTGCAGGCCGCCCTGTTCGACCGTCCTCTTCCCATAGCGGTGCACCAGGAGCTCGTGGACGTATTCGAAGAAGAAGTCCTCTTTGCGTTCCGAGTAGTAGTGACCGTGATGGGTCTCCAGCGGCGCGGCCTCCGCACTGGCGGCGGCCGCGGCGCTGATGTAGTGCAGTTCGGTCATCTTGGCGAGCACCTCGTTGCGCCGCTGGCGCGCCGCCGCCGGGTTGAGGAACGGGTTGTACTGGGACGGCGCCTGCGGCAGCCCGGCCAGCAGCGCGGACTGCACGAGGCTCAGCTGCGAGACGGGCTTGTCGAAGAATGTGCGAGCCGCGGCCTGCACGCCGATCATCGTCTGCCCGCCGACCGTCCCGTAGGCGACGTCGTTGAGGTAGTTGTTGAGGATCGTGCGCTTGCTGTGGATCTTGTTGTATTCGATCGCGAGCTTGGCCTCGGTGATCTTCTGCTCGAGCGTGTGCTCGTCTCCGCCGAGGTAGAGGTTGCGAACGAGCTGCATCGTGATCGTGGAGGCTCCCTGGAGCGCCTGCCCGTGGGCGATGTCCTTGATGGCGGCGCGAAAGATTCCAGTGACATCGATGCCGTCGTCTTTGTAGAAGCGCTGGTCCTCGATCGCGACGGTCGCATTCTTGACGTTCGTTGGGATTTCGCTCCATCCCACGGGCGTGCGCAGTTCGTCGGATTGGATGAAGCCCAGCGGCGTCCCATCGGCCGCGAACACTCGCGAGGTGCCGCCTCCCACCTTCGCGCGAAGGGCAGCGAGGTCGGGCGTCGTGTGCACGACGTGCGCGACGTAGCCGATCGCGGAGAGCGCGCCGATGAGCGCGGCGATCAGGACCACGGTGCCGCCGAGCAACAGGAACTTCGAGCCGCCACCCCTGCGCCGCCGCTGTCGTGCTTGTCGAGACATCTCGGGAGACCGAGATTACCGTGCAAGGCCGTGGTCTCCTGCCGGTTCCATCCCAGCTATCTCTAGGCTCGGTGTCACGCGCCATGAACTCTGACGCCGCCGAGCTCATCATCCTGGACGCACCGAGCGATCTCGCCGCTGCCGTCGAGCCTCGATTCTCGATGCCGGGCCTCGCCGGCGGGGCGTTCGGCTGGTGGACGCGATTGCGCGCCGATCCGGCGAGGATGGCTGCCGTGCGGGTGAGCGCGCGCGCCCTGGCGGGATCGCGCGTGCTCGTGTGGAGCGCCGCTCTCACCACGATCGCGGCCTTCGGCTTCGGACCCGTCCGCACCGCCTTCAATCCGCCCGGCGCGACCAGGGGCTTCGGCTGGCTCGGCGATCTGCTGGCTGCGCCCGCGGCCCGCTGGGACTCCGCGTGGTACCTGGTGATCGCCCACTACGGTTACCGTCCCGACCTCGGTGCGCTGACCACCTCGCGGACCGCCTTCTTCCCGCTCTATCCGCTGGGGGTGCGCGCGATCTCGTGGGTGGGCACGCCGCCGATCGTGGCCGGGGTGGCGCTCTCGTCGATCGCCCTGGCGTTGGCGCTCTACGGCATCCACCGGCTCGCCACGCTCGAGCTGGGGGCGCGCGGGCGCCCGCACGCCGGCTTTGCCGACCCGGCGCAGGCGGCGCGCCTGGCGGTGATGCTCACGGCCTTCGCGCCGATGGCCTTCTACCTCTCGGCCGTCTACTCGGAGTCGCTGTACCTGGCGCTCTCGGTCGGGGTCTTCTGGAGCGCCCGCAACGGCCGCTGGGCGTGGGTGGGGATCCTCGGTGCGCTGGCCGCGGCCACGCGCAACACGGGCGTGGCCCTGCTGCTGCCGGCCGTCCTGATCTATGCCTACGGTCCGCGCGAGGGGCGTCCCGTCGATTTCATGCGCAGCGGTCGCGCACGGCTGCTGCCGCGCTACCGCCTGCGAGCCGACGCGCTGTGGCTGGCGCTCGTGCCGCTCGGAATCGCTGCCTATTGCGCGTTCCTGGGCCTCTCGGGTGGGGATCCGCTCACGCCGCTGCACGCCCAGGGTGCCTGGGGCAGGCACTTCGCCGGACCCTACCTCGGCGTCTGGGACGGAGCCAAGGCGGCGTTCGAGGGGGCGCGCCAGCTGCTGTCCTTCCAACGCCACCACGTCTACTTCCCGGCCGCCGGCGGCAGCTCGTTTGTGAGCGCCGGGCACAACCTGATGCTGTTCGCGTTCCTGCTGGCCGCGATCCCGGCGCTGCTCGGCGTGTTGCGCCGCCTGCCGATCGCCTACGGCGCCTACGTGCTCGCCGCGTTGGCCATGCCCCTCTCCTACCCGGTGAGCTACCAGCCGCTGATGTCCCTGCCGCGCTTTCTGGTGGTGCTCTTTCCGCTGTCCATCTGGCTCGGGGCGTGGCTCACGCGCCACCCGCGCGCACAGCGTCCGGCGCTCCTGCTCTCGGCGTTGCTCATGATGTTCTTCGCGGCCCAGTTCGCCACATGGCATTGGGTGGCCTAGCCAGTGGACGAGCAGACCCCGATCGAGAGCCCGCCCCTGCAGGCACCCTCAGCGATCCAGATCGCGAGCCCCTCGGTCCCGCCCCCGGCGAGCGACGTCGCGGACCAGCCGGCCGAGACCGACGCCAGGCGCTCGCCCACGACCGCCTGGCGGCCCTGGACGGCGCTGCTGGCGCTGATCGGTGGGCTCGTGCTCGCCGCGATCGGCGGCCTGATCGTTGATCTGCCCGCCTCCCTGTTCTTCGGGGTCAAGCTGAGCGCCTCTCACACGCCGCCCGGCCTGATCATCGCCGACACGGCCGTCCAGGATCTCGCCTTCGTGCTCGTCGCCGTCTACTGCGCCCAGCTCGGCGCGCGCGCCGTGCGCTCCTGGCAGTTCGGCCTGCGCCGGCCCGGGATCGGTTGGTCCTCGACGACGGGATTCATCGTGCTGCTGCTCGCCGTCTTCATCGTCGGAAGTGTGATCTGGTCAGGCGTGTTTCACCCCAAGGAAGAGGAACTGCTCAAAACGCTCGGCTCCAACGAAGGGACCGCGCTCCTGCTGGCGAGCGCGGCTCTGACGTGCGTGGTGGCGCCGATCTGCGAGGAGATGCTGTTCCGCGGCTACATCTTCACGGCGCTTCGCAACTGGAAGGGCACGCTCCCGGCGGCGCTCATCACCGCGATCCTCTTTGGCGGCGTTCACGCCGGCTCGGCTCCCGCGCTCGACCTCGTGCCGCTGGCCGGCCTGGGGTTCGGGCTGTGCCTGCTCTACCGCTACACCGGCTCGCTGTATCCGTGCATCATCGCCCACTCGCTCAACAACTCGCTCGCGTTCTCGAGCCTCGAGAGCTGGAGCTGGCAGACCCCTGTGCTGATGGGGACCTCGCTGCTGGCCGTCGGGGCGCTGGCCGCGCTGTTCAAACGGGTTGGCCTGATCTCACCGGTGCGTGGCTTCACCCGCGTGGAGGCATAGGATTCAGGCTATGAACAGAACACTCCGCCTCGGCGCTGTGTGTGCTGCGCTGGTCTGCATCGCGGGCGCACCTGTCTCGGCCTCGGCTGAAAGCGCTGCGGTTGCGCCCACCTCGACGACTCCGCCGGCAACCGCCCCGGCGCCGGCTCCGGTGGCCGGGAGCATGAAGCTGGTGTTGCAGAAGGTCGGTGGCAGCCCTCCCTTCGCGATCGTGGGAGGCAGGATCGTGGTGCGCGGCGTGGTCA
The DNA here is from genome assembly GCA_017882455.1 of Solirubrobacteraceae bacterium. GTDB lineage: Bacteria > Actinomycetota > Thermoleophilia > Solirubrobacterales > Solirubrobacteraceae > Palsa-744. The sequence continues at coordinate 101,719 of JADGPL010000013.1, forward strand.
CCCCCTACGTGGGCGGCCAGAGCGTGAAGGTGAGCTTCTACCGGGAAGGTCGCAAGGTGGAGGTCAGGACCGTGAGCGTGCTGGCGATCGGAAATGGGGCGGGACAGTTCCACATCAACTTCTCGAGCCCGGACGCGGGGCTGGTGCAGGCGCGCGCGGCGCACTACGCCTCGCCCCAGCAGGGCGCCTTCGGCGCGCGCTCGCAGGGAGTCAGGTTCGTGAACGCCAATCTCGGGCTGGGTGCCAGCGGGCAGTCGGTGCGCCTGCTGCAGTCCGAGCTCGACGTGCTCCACTACGCGGTCCCGCTGACCGGAGTGCTCGACGAAGGGACAGGACGGGCGCTCGTCGCCTACCGCAAGATGACCGGGCAGGAACGCACCCCCTACGTCGGCAGGAAGGTCTTCGAATTGCTCGAGCGCGGCGCGGGGAGCTTCCACGTGCGCTACCGGCGCGACGGGCGCCACGTCGAGGCTGACCTGACCAAGCAGGTTCTCGCCGAGATCGAACCCGGCGGGCGGGTGCGCACGATCTACACGATGAGCTCGGGCAAGCCCTCCACGCCCACGGTGATAGGACGCTTCAGCGTGTACTCCAAGACGCCCGGAACCAACACCGAGGGCATGGTCGACTCCAACTACTTCATCCGCGGCTACGCCATCCACGGCTATGCCGAAGTGCCGACCTACGCGGCCAGCCACGGCTGCCTGCGCGTGCCGATCCCCGACGCCCCCGCCATCTACTCCTGGGTGCAGCAGGGCACCCCGGTGGACGTCTACAACGAAAGCGGCGGCGGGAGCGAAAAGGTCCGCGGCAACGCCGGCCCGTAGGCGGGCCCTACACGCGCACGCGCAGCACCCGCGCCAGGTAGCCCAGGCCGAAGCCGTACACGAGCAGCGCGAGCAGCAGCTTGACGCCGCGGATGGTCCATTCGCTGCTGGTGCCCGACACGACGCCGGCGAACGGCGAGGTCAGTTCGCGCGAGGCTTCGTCGAGCGCTTTGTGAACGCTGCCCTCGTGCGAGGGGGCGCCGGGACGGGCATGGGAGCCCCCGCCCGGCAGTTCTGCGTCGAGCTGTTCCTGCTGCTGGCCCGAGGCGGTTTTCGTCTGCTCGACGGCGAACATGACGAAGGATGCGACCACGATCAGGCAGATGGCGATCGAGGCAAACCTCAGCAGTCGCACGATCGAAGCGGTCACAACGCTAGATTAGGTTGCTCGGTGGACGTCCTGGACGGACATACGACGGGACTGACGGACGCTCGCCGGCGTCTCGTGGGGGAGCTCCGCGAGCACGCCCTGGTGATCGGGAGGGTGACGCTCACCAGCGGGGCGCAGGCCGACTACTACGTGGATGCCAAGCGCGCGATCCTGCGCCCGGCCGGCTTCGCTGCGCTCGGTGCGCTCCTCGCAGCGCAGGTGTCCGAGTGGGGCGCCACGGCGGTCGGCGGGATGACGATGGGAGCCGACCCGGTCGCCTGCGCGGCGCTCGCAGGTGGCGCCCAGGCGAACGCCTTCTTCGTGCGCAAGGACGCCAAGGCGCACGGGCTTCAGCGCCGTATCGAGGGTCCCCCTCTGGCCCCAGAGGATCGCTGCGTGGTCGTGGAGGACGTAGTGACCACCGGCGGCTCCACGCTGGCGGCGATCGAGGCTCTGCTCGAGGCCGGGCACGAGATCTGCGGCGTGATCAGCGTCCTGGACCGCCTGGTCGGCGGCGGGGCGGCGATCGAGCGCGAGGCCGGCGCGCCCTACGTGGCGCTCACCACCATCGACGAGATCTACCCTGATCGCCCCGACAGGACCGGCGGCTGAAGGCGATGTCCGCCGAGGAGCACCAGCGCCCCACCATCCGCCCGGCGCGCCCCGAGGACGTGGGGTTGCTGCTCGGCCTCTTCAAGGAGCTTGCCGAGTACGAGCACCTCGCCCACGAGGTGCACGCCACCGAGGCGCTCGTGCACGGAGCGCTCTTCGGCGAGCGCCCCGCCGCCGAGGCGCTGATCGCTCAGGTGGACGACGAGACCGCCGGCTACGCCCTGTTCTACCCGACCTTCTCCACCTTCCTGGCGATCCAGGGGATCTGGCTCGAGGATCTGTTCGTGCGCCCCGAGCGCCGTGGCGGCGGGGTGGGCCGCGCGCTGCTGTCAGCCGTTGCCGCAGCGGCGACCGAGCGGGGCGCCGAGCGCCTGGAATGGGCTGCCCTCGACTGGAACGAGCTCGCCCTCGGCTTCTACCGGCGCATCGGAGCCGAGCAGATGAACGAGTGGATCACCCACCGCCTCGTCGGGGACCGGCTCAGGAGCCTGGCCGCCGAAGCCGCCGCGGTCGCCGAGGCCTAGCTGTAGAACCTGAGGACGTTGTTCATCCGGGTCTCCTTGGAGGCTGGGGGTGTCTAAGCCACCCAGACCCAAGGAGAACACCGGATGAAGCTGC
>JADGPL010000047.1 GCA_017882455.1 Solirubrobacteraceae bacterium
CCAGAACCCACACCCGAAGCCAGCACCCCAGCCCCAACACCAGAACCCACACCCGAAGCCAGCACCCCAGCCCCAACACCAGAACCCACACCCGAAGCCCCGAAGCCAGTCGAAGGCCCGACGGTCGTGATCACCAGCACCTCTGAAGAAGGCGCAGTGGTAGCTCCCACGACGCCGAGCTCCGGAGAAACACCGGTAGGTGCCCTATCAGCGGCACCTACCGCTGCCACACCAGAAACCCCCACGGGCCAATCCGGACCGGAATTCGCAGGCGCGCTGATCGGCGCGGCCATCACGACCCCCACGGTTGGAGAATCCGGGGAAACCTCGGGAACCTCGCTGGAAGGCGCGGCCGCGGCCGGCGCGCCAGCGTGGATGATCGCTGCACGGCGGGCCGGGAACTTGAACTGCGCGCTCCCCACCTTGGGGGGCTCCATGATCGACACCTGTGCCGGCGGGTTGCTCGGCACTCAGAGCCTTGGCTCGGCGTCCAGCTCGCGTGACGCCGGTGCAGCGCCCTCGACGACGACTGTCGCAGAGGCGCCTACAGGCAACGGCGATGGCGGTTCGTCGGTCGGGGGCCGTCCGAGCGGCCCCACTCCCGGCCCCGCCCCCAGCGGTGCATCGGGCGCCTCGGCGGCGGGCGGCTCCGGCCTTGCTCTCTCGGCTTTCACGCTCGCTGGGCTTCTGCACCTAGCGGCTCCTCGCGCGATGTGCCGGCTGCGACTTTCCAGTCAGCCTTGGCTCACGGCGTTCTTCGTTCTGATTCCAGAGCGACCGGGCTAGCTCCTTCCCGGTCCCTTCACGCCCGGCTCAGGATCTCGTGATCCGAGCCTCTGGAAATCACTTCGAAGGTCGTCCCGGAAGGAGCAGCAACTAATGAAACGTCACGTGACGGCATCAGCAGTAGAAACCGGCGTGCGGCATGAGGGCCGTGCGCTGGCGCATGCCACAGGCTGGGCGCACACGGCCTACAACGACACGCGCACCCAGCCGGCGTCGAGCGAGCCGAATTTGGCGCTCGCGAGCGAGAAGGCATGGACGCACACGCTGGTCTTGAGCGGCGAGCTGCACCAGCGCTCGGCGCATGCGCTCGAAGCCGAGATCGAGCGCCTCTGCGAGGCAGGGGTCACCGGCATCACCTTGGACCTCCGCGGGCTCACGTACATCGATCCGATTGGGGTGGCGGTGATCGCGTTCCGCTGCGGTCTGTGCGAGAGGCGTGGATATGACTTCGCGGTGATTCCCGGGTCGCGGTTCGTACACCGCGCCCTCGAGCAGGCCGGCGTCACCAACCTGCTGGCGGGCTCGAGCACGACGACGCCGCAACCGATCGAGACCGCCGCTCAGTGAGCCTTGAGAGATCGCCTCAGTGGGAGTCCAGTATCCGCTCCCGCCGGTAGCGGCGAAAGGCTCGCCGGCCACCGAGCGTGGCTGCGATCAACAGCGCCAGCGGCCCCAACACCGCGGCGGCGATGAGCAACACCGTGAGCGTGACCAGCAGGACCTTGCCCGCGTCGTGGAGCCCGCGATGCAGGGTGAACCCTTCACTCGATGTACTGCGATCGCCGAGCACGCTCACTTCGACTTCAGAGTTGCCGGCTCGTCGCGAGAGCGTCTGTAGCGCCACGTGCGCCTGGGCGATCGCGTGGCTGACGCCTGAGAGGCGTTCGCGCAGACTGTCGATCTGCCCCTGCGTGCTCGCGGCCGAAAGCGCTCGCAGAAGCGCCTGGCGCTCGGCGTTGACGTCGGCGAGCTGCCGGCGGGCCGCTTCGTAGGAGTCCGTGATGTCCTGCAGCGACTGACTCTCGGAGCGCAGCGGGGCGAGCTGCCCGAGCGAAGCCAGGACCGCGTCCAGCTTTGCGCTGGGGATGTTGAGCGTGAGTTCTGCGCCGCTCGAGCCTCCCTGTTGCACCTGCACGTGGGAGCTCTGTACGAAGCCGCCCGCGCTCGTGGCCACGCGTGCCACCCCGTCAGCGACCGCCTGGACCTCCGAGCTGCTCGCCCCGAGGCTGATCGAGGCTGCGCGTTGCTGGACGCGGTCGGGCGCTTCGGTCGCACTCGAAACGCTGGGTGCGCTGGGTGCGTTGGGGGCATTGCTCGACGTGGTGGCGGATTTGGCCGGCGCCGAGCTTGCCCTCACGGCCGGTTCGCTCTCGGCTCCTCGGGCTGAGCCGCGCAGTTCCCTGGCAGCCGGCAGCGAGGCCGGGCCGGCCTCGGGCGGCGATGCTCCGCGGCTCCACGGTCTCACGATCAGGCCCGCCACGAGCAATATCGCAAGACCGCTCGCAAGCGCCACAACCAGGCGACGATGCCCGCGCAGCGAGCCCAGACCACGACCGACTCGACGCGGGCCCGACCTCAGCGGGTCTGAGTGCGCGCGCGTCTCGGCGATCCGCCGCTCGAGCGCACGCTCGAACCCGGGCGCCATCGGTGAAGCCAGTGATCGCACGTCCTCGCGCAGCTCACGCCAGGACTCCGCGCGCGGGCCCTCCGCGCCACCGCTGAGCGCGGCCTCGAGCTCCGCGAGCACCGTCTCATCAGAACCCGTTCTGCCTCGATCCGGGAAGGGGATGATCCTCATGCGACCTCCTGGCGGTCGAGATCGGCGCACCTCTCGCGCAGGCGCACGAGCGCCCGGTGCAGGCGCGTTCCAGCGTTCGACTCGCTGATGCCCAAAGCCCGCGCAAGCTCCGCGTTGGAGAGCTGCCCGTGAAACTTGAGCAGTACGACCTCGCGGTCGCGCAGCGCCAGCCTGCCCATCGCCTCGCGTACCGTCGCACGTCGCTCGACCTGCTCTATCGCCTCCGTGAAGTCGCGCTCCTCGACGCTCTCATGCGCCTCCGCGTGAGGTTGGCGCTGACGCCGGCGCAGCTCGTCCAGCGCCGCATTGCGCGCAATCGCAAACAGCCACGCTCGCGGAGTACCACGGCCCCGGTCAAGACGCGAGCGAGCGCGGTAGAGCCGCTCGAAGGCGAGCGCGGTGACGTCTTCAGCCGCCGGACGCTCCCCCAAGAGGGAGATCGCATAGGCGTGCACATCCGCCACAGTGGAGCGGTAGAGGGCGTCGAAGGCGCCCTCGTCAAAGCCACCGCGTCCGTGCAGGGCGGCGTCCTTCGACTCATGCTCCCCGGGAGATGACACGGTGCTCCTCACACACTAACTACGCGCCACCTTCCAAATCCATCACAGCTGATGCAGCAGGTCACCGCCAAAGAGCTGAGCGCCCGTCGCGTGACGGTCGATCTCGACGCCCAGAATCCGCGCGTCGGCGAGGCCGAGCTAGGCTGCCGAGATGCCACCGACCGAGCTCCGTACCGGACTGTGGCGCTGGAGCGCGCCCCACCCCGGCTGGCACGAGAACGCAGTCGCCGGGAGCTCCGCTGACTGGCCACGCGAGGTCGGCTGCGCGCTCTATGAGACCTCGGATGCGGCTGTCTTCATCGACCCGCTCGCGCCGGCCGGCGAAGCGCCGACATTCTGGCGTTGGGCCGACTTGCGCTGCGCGGAGAAGGCCGTGCACGTGCTCACGACGCTCGGCTTTCACCGGCGCAGCCGCGACGCGTTCGTCGAGCGTTACGGTGCGATCACCACACGCGCCAGGCGCAGCCTTCCCACCAGCGTGGAGAGCCTGCCGCTGAGGGGCGCCGGGGAGACGATGTTCTGGCTGTCCGAGCCTCGCGCGCTCGTGCCCGGCGACCGCATCATCGGCTCGGATGACGGACGCCTGAGCCTGTGCCCGCAGTCCTGGCTCGACTATCTCCCGAGCCGCATCACCGTATCCGGTCTGCGCGCGCTGATGGCGCCGCTGCTGGAGCTCCCGATCGAGGCCGTGCTCGTCTCCCACGGCGAGCCCGTCCTGACCGGCGGCAAGGAGGCGCTCGCCCGCGCCTTGGCCTGAGCTGGCTACAGCCGCACGGGCAGCGTCTTCAGCTGGTTGAGGAACAGCGATTCGACGTGGAGTGGCTTGCCGTTGATGTGGATGTTGGGGTGGCGTTTGAGGGTCTCTTCGAGCATGATCTTCAGCTCGAGGCGGGCGAGGGCGGTGCCGAGGCAGAAGTGGCGTCCGCCGGCGCCGAAGGCCTGGTGGTCTTCCTCACGGGTGATGTCGAAGCGCTCCGGGTCTGTGAAGCGCGTCTCATCACGGTTTGAGGAGACGTACCACATCACCACCTTCTCGCCCTCCTTGATCTTCTGGCCATGCAATTCGGTGTCACAGGTCGCGGT
>JADGPL010000014.1 GCA_017882455.1 Solirubrobacteraceae bacterium
CAGCCACTTGAATACCACACCTCACGGCCGATTCCTCCCCGCCAAACGCCAAATCGAGCGCTCAAACTCAAAGTTACCCATTGCGTGGGAGCAGTCATCAAGCCACTTTGCGGGACGGACGGGCACCGCGCCGCTCCCGTGGCATGGGAGGGGCGCTGTGTAACTCTGATTGACAGATCGGGGTATCGATGTAAACTCGTCCGTCCTTCCGCTGGGAGAACCCGACCAGGAGGTGCCGCTTCCCCATGTCAGTCGCCCCCACCGCCGTCCCCGCCGGCCCCGAGCCGGCCCGGCCATCCGCGGCCGAGGAGCAGCCGCCGGCGCCGTGGAGCGACCCCAAGCGCCACGCCTGGCTGCTGGGGCTCGTGATCCCCACCCTGCCCTTTCTCACCTGGGGTCTCGTCCACCTCACCGGGCTCGGCGTCCTCTGGTTCTACGGACCGGTGCTCGTCTTCGGGATCTTTCCCCTGCTCGACCTCGCCATCGGGATGGACGCGCGCAACCCGCCCGACAGCGTCATCAAGTGGCTCGAACAGGACCGCTACTACCGCTGGTGCACCTATCTGTACATACCGGTCCAATACGCGGGGCTCGTGTTCGCGTGCTGGCTGTGGTCCAGCGGCAAGCTCTCCACCTTCGACAGCGTCGGCCTCGCGCTCACCGTGGCGATGGTCAGCGGCATCGCCATCAACACCGCGCACGAGCTCGGACACAAGCGCGCGAGCCTCGAGCGCTGGCTGAGCCGTGTCGCGCTCGCCCAGAGCGGCTATGGGCACTTCTTCATCGAGCACAACCGCGGTCACCATGTGCGCGTGGCCACACCCGAGGACCCCGCAAGCGCACGGCTGGGCGAGAGCTTCTACGCCTTTCTGCCCCGGACCGTGCTCGGCAGCCTGCGCTCGGCGTGGGAGCTCGAGCGCGTGCGTCTCGCGCGCATGGAGCGCTCGCCCTGGGGGCCGGGAAACGACATCCTCGGCGCGTGGGCCATGACGGTCGTGCTGTTTGCCGCGCTCGTAGCCGGCTTCGGATTCGTGGTGCTCCCCTACCTGCTGATCCAGGCCGTGATCGGCTTCTCGCTGCTCGAGGTCGTCAACTACCTCGAGCACTACGGCCTGCTGCGCCAGCGACGCGAGGACGGCCGCTACGAACGCACGCGCCCGGAGCACAGCTGGAACAGCAACAGCGCAGCGTCCAATGTCCTGCTCTATCACCTGCAGCGCCACTCCGACCACCACGCCAACCCGATCCGCCGCTACCAGGCCCTGCGCCACGTCGAGGAGGCTCCCCAGCTGCCCACCGGCTATGCCGGCATGATCCTGCTCGCGGTCATCCCACCGCTGTGGAGGCGCACCATGGACCATCGTGTCCTGGCTCATTATCAGGGCGAGCTCGCTTGCGCCAACCTCAAGCCAGGGCTCGCCCGGCGCAAGCTCAGGCGGTATCAGCTGACGGCCTCACACGCACAGGACACGCCGTGAGCCGCTACCGCTGCCCCGCCTGCGGCTACGTCTACGACGAGCAGCACGGTCACCCACGCGAGGGCTTCCCGCCCGGAACCGGCTGGAGTGAGGTGCCAGAGGACTGGGCCTGCCCGGACTGCGGGGTGCGCGATAAGGTCGACTTCGAGCCCGTCGACTGAACGCCCCGCAGCTGCCCTCGACGCACACGAGACGAAGATGCCCACCGCCGAGCAACGCATCCCCTATGCCGTGGCCGCACGCGAGCTGCTGCGCAACACGCTGCTGGACGGCGCCAGTCATGAGCTGCAATCCCGCCGCTGGAGCGAGATCACGATGGCCGACATCGCCCTCGCCGCCGGCGTCAGCCGCCAGACCCTCTACAAGGAGTTCGGCTCCCGCGACGAGTTCGCCCAGGTCCTAGTCATGCGCGAGACCGAGCGGTTCCTCGACGCGGTCGAGCAGGCCGTGCACGCCCACCTCGACGACCCCTCCCGCGCGCTGGCAGCCGCCTTCGACGTCTTCCTCACAGCCGCCGCCGATAACCCGATCGTGCGCACGATCGTCGGCGGCGAGGGCGCCGAGGAGCTCCTCGCGCTCTTCACCACCCAGGGCGAGCCGCTCGTCGAGAGCGCCGTCGAGCGCATCACCGCGGTCATGCTCGCCGGCTGGCCACTCGTGGAGCCCGCCGACGCGGAGCTCCTGGGCGAGGCTCTCGTCCGGCTGGCCATCAGCTACGCCGCCCTGCCCAAAGGGCCCGCCAGCATGACCGCTGCCTCAGTCGCCAAGCTGCTCGGACCCTACATCGAGCACCTCGTCGCCGATAGCGGCGCTTAGCGGGCGCTCGCGGGGCTGGCGGGCGCGGGCGCGCCGGGGGTCCGCAGAAACTACCGTCCGGCGTCGCGCGAGCAGGCCATAAGATGGATCCCCATGAGGCTCGGCCTGCTCTCGACGGCGCGGATCAACGAGCTGCTCGTCGCGGGAGCGCGCCAGGTGCCTGGCGTCGAGGTTGTCGCGATCGGCTCGCGCGACCACGCGCGCGCCGAGGCGCAGGCGCAGGCGCTCGGCGTTCCACGCGCCCATGGCTCCTACGAGGCGCTGCTCGCCGATCCGGACGTCGAGGCGGTCTACGTCGCGCTGCCCAACTCGCTCCACGTCGAGTGGTCGCTGCGCGCGCTGGCGGCCGGGCGGCACGTGCTCTGCGAGAAGCCGCTCTCGCGTCACCCCGACGACGTCGTACGCGCCTTCGATGAGGCGGAGCGCGGCGGGCTCGTGCTCGCCGAGGGGTTCATGTGGCGTCACCACCCGCAGGCGCTCCGGCTGCTGGAGCTGCTGCAGGAGATCGGCGAGCTGCGCCTGGTCCGAGCGTCGTTCTCCTTCCTGCTCGAGCGCCCCGGCGACCTCCGCGTGCAGGCGGCGCTCGAGGGAGGCGCCCTGATGGACGTAGGCTGCTACTGCCTCAGCGCCGCGCGGCTGCTCGCCGGCGAGCCGCTGGCGGTGAGCGCACAGCAGGTGCGGGGCGGCGACGGCGTCGACGTGCGCCTCACCGGCCTGCTGCGCTTCCCCGGCGAGGTGCTCGCGACGATCGACTGCGGCCTCGACATGGCGGCGCGTGACGAGCTCGAGGTGACGGGCACGCGCGGCGTCCTCTGGCTCGACGATCCGTGGCACTCCCGCAACCCCGCCATCGAGCTGCGCCGCGCCGACGGCTCAGTCGAGCGCATCGCCGTCGAGCAGCTGGACCCGTACGCTTGCGAGCTCCAGGACTTCGCCGCCGCCGTCGCCGGCGAGCGCGCGCAGCGCTACGGACGCGAGGACGCGCTCGCGCAGGCGCGCGCGATCGCCGCGCTCCACACGAGCGCCGAAACCAACCAACCGACGGAGGTAGAACGATGAAGACGAGTCTCGGCATCTGGGCGTTCGGTCCGATGATCACGCGCTTCGTTCCCGGCGGCTACCAGCCGGCGCACGCCTATGACGCGGAACCGGTCGCCGAGAAGGTGCACCGCGCGGTCGAGGGCCTCGGCGATCTGATCGACGGCTACGAGTTCCACTACCCGCTGGAGCTCTCCCACGAGAACATCAGCGACGTCCAGGAGGCCCTCGGCGACCACGACATCTACTGCGTCGCCACCGGCCTGCACCTCGACCCGCGCTTCGGGCGCGGCGGCCTCGTGAACCCCGACGAGCACGTCCGCGCGGAGGCGCGGCGGATCGTGTGCGAGGGCGCCGAGTTCGCCGGCGGGCTGGGTGCGAACCTGATCGTCTGGCCGGGGATCGAGGGCTACAACTACCCGTTCCAGACCCCCTACGTGGACTCGTGGCACTGGCTGATCGAGGGCATCGGCGAGGCCGCCGAGGTCTGCAAGCGCCACGGGGTCAAGCTGTTCCTCGAGCACAAGAACTCCGAGCCGGCGATGAAGATCCTGATGCGCAACATGGGCATGACGATCTACGTCGCCAACAAGCTGCGGGCAGAGGGGCTCGACAACGTCCAGATCAACATGGACTGGCAGCACCTGTTGATGAACGACGAGCACCTCCCGGAGTACGCCGCGCTGCTGCACTCCGAGGGACTGCTCGGCCACCAGCACGGAAACTCCGGCTGGGGCACCTTCGACGACGACAACATGCTCGGCGCGACGGCGTTCATGGAGACGATCGAGCTGGCGCTCGAGCTGCGCCGCTGCGGCTACGGCGAGAACGGCGAACGGCTCGGTCTCGACCTCTACCCCTACACCGAGGATCAGATCGGGGCGGTCAAGCGCTCGGTGATCCAGTGGAACTTCATCGACTCCATAGCAGCCAAGATCGACGACACGGCGCTCGCGGAGGCGCAGACCCGCAAGGACGCCGTCACCGCCTACGAGCTGGTCTACGCCGCGCTGGGCGCGTGAGCGGCGGCGACACTCCGGGACACCGAGCGTGAGCGCATTCGGGCTGGACGTCGGCACCAGCGGCGTCAAGGGGCTCGCGCTCGACGCCGAGGGGAACGTGCTGGCGGCGGCGGAGGCGGGGTATCCGCTGTCAACGCCCCGCCCCGGCTGGGCTGAGCAGGATCCGGAGGATTGGTGGCGCGCGGCCGAGGCGGTGCTCGCGCAGTTGCGCGCATCCGCCGGGACGCCTCAGGGCATCGGGCTCTCGGGGCAGATGCATGGCCTGGTGGTGCTCGACGCCCATGACCGCGTGCTGCGGCCGGCGATCATCTGGAACGACCAGCGCACCGGCGCGGAGTGCCGCGAGATCGAGGCGACGCTCGGCCTGGAGCGGCTGACCGGGCTGACGGGCAACCGCGCGCTCACGAGCTTCACGGCGCCGAAACTGCTGTGGCTCCGACACCACGAGCCGGACGTGTACGCGCGCATCGCGCGCATCGCGCTGCCGAAGGACTACGTCCGGCTGCGCCTCTGCGGCGAGCACGCCACCGACGTCGCCGACGCCTCCGGGACGCTGCTGCTGGACGTCGCCGAGCGGCGCTGGAGCGAGGAGATGCTCGACGCGCTCGCGTTCGAGCGGGAGTGGCTGCCGCGCGTGCTCGAGAGCCCGCAGGTGAGCGGCGTGACCGCCGAGGGCGTGCCCGTCGCCGCCGGCGCGGGCGACCAGGCCGCCGGCGCGCTCGGCGTCGGCGTCGATCGCCCGGGACCGGTGTCGGTCGTGCTCGGGACCTCCGGTGTCGTGTTCGCCGCGCTCGAGCGCTACGCCGCCGACCAGCAGGTGCGCGTGCAAACCTTCTGCCACGCGATTCCGGGCACATGGCACGCGATGGGCGTGATGCTCTCGGCGGCAGGCTCGCTGCGCTGGCTGCAGGCGATCCTCGGCGCCGACTACGACGTCCTCACCGCCGAGGCGAGCGCCTGGGCGCCGACGACCGAGGGGCTCACGTTCCTGCCCTATCTCGCCGGCGAGCGCACGCCGCACGACGACCCAGACGCGCGCGGCTCCTACACCGGCCTCAGCCTGCGCCACGACCGCGGCGCGCTCGTGCGCGCGCTGCTCGAGGGCGTCGCCTTCGGCCTGCGCGACTCGCTCGACCTGATCTGCGAGCTCGGCGGGGTGGGCGGGGCTCCCACACACGGGCGTGTCTCCGGCGGCGGCGCCCGCAGCGAGGAGTGGCTGCGAATCGTCGCCTCCGTGCTCGAGCTGCCGCTCGAGCGCGTCGCCGTCGAGGACGCGGCGGCGTTCGGCGCCGCGCTGCTCGGCGGCGTCGCCGGCGGCGTCTGGCCGGACGTCCCCACCGCGGTCGCCGCGACCGTGCGACCGCGCGAGCCGATCGAGCCGGTGCCCGACTGGGTCGAGCCCTACCGCGCGGGGCGCGAGCGCTTCCGCGCGCTCTACCCGGCACTGCGCGCATGCCGCTGACGCCACCCGCCGACGCCGTCATCTTCGACTTCGACGGCGTCATCATCGACTCGCGCCAACCGGTCGAGACGGCCATCAACGGCGCGCTGCTCGCGCACGGCTTCGCGCCGCTCAGCACCGCCGAGACCGCGCGCTTCATCGGCCCGCCGGCGTTGAGCGCGTTCGCCGAGCTGACCGGCGCCGCCGAGGACTCGGAGATCGTCGCCGCGGCCGTCGCCACCTACCACGACATCTTCGCCCGCGTGTATCTCGAGCAGACTCAGCTCATCGAGGGGATGCCAGAGCTGCTGCGCAGCCTGACGCTGCCGCGCGCGCTCGCGACCTCCAAGGCGCGCCAGTTCGTCGCGCCGCTGCTCGAGCACTTCCGCATCGAGTTCGCGGTCGTCAGCGCGCCCGTGCTCGACGAGCCCAAGGCCGAGACCGTCGCGCGCGCGCAGCGACAGCTCGGCGCGCGCAACCCTGTCGTCGTCGGCGACCGCTTCTACGACATCGAGGCCGCGCGCGCCTGCGGCCTGCGCGTGATCGGCGTCACCTGGGGCATCGGCGACCGCCACGAGCTGCGCGACGCCGACGTCATCGTCGAGCGGCCCGCCGAGCTCCTCGCACTGCTCGCATAGCGCCCGACCGCACGGCGGTCTCGCGGTCGGACCTGCGACGATGCGACCCGATGGAGCAGCGGCGCATCGAGCGACTCGGACGCAGCGTCAGCGCTGTCGGCCTCGGCACCTGGCAGCTCGGCGCCGATTGGGGCACGGTCACGCCGCAGGCGGCGCACGCCGTGCTCGACGCCGCCGTCGATGCCGGGGTCACGTTCTTCGACACCGCCGACGTCTACGGCGACGGCCGCAGCGAGCAGTTCTGCGGCGAGCTGCATGCGCGTCATCCGGAGATCTTCGTCGCGACGAAGATGGGCCGGCGCGTCGAGCAGCTGCCCGAGAACTACAACCGCGAGGCGTTCTCCGCCTGGAACGAGCGCTCGCGCGCGAACCTCGACGTCGATTGCATCGACCTTGTGCAGCTGCACTGCCCACCTGACCCCGTCTACGAGGATGACGCGGTGTTCGCGGCGCTCGATGACCTCGTCGAGGACGGCCGCATCGCCGCCTACGGCGTCTCGGTCGAGACCTGCGCGCAGGCGCTGCGCGCGATCGCACGGCCGCACGTGGCGAGCGTGCAGATCATCCTCAACTGCTTCCGGCTCAAGCCGCTCGAGCAGGTGCTGCCCGCGGCGCGCGAAGCCGGCGTCGGGATCATCGCGCGCGTGCCGCTCGCGTCAGGTCTGCTCTCGGGGCGCTACGACGAGCACACGACGTTCGCGCCCGAGGACCATCGCAACTACAACCGCCACGGCGAGGCCTTCGACGTCGGCGAGACGTTCGCGGGCGTGCCGTACGAGACCGGGCTGGCCGCCGCGCGGGAGCTCGGACAGCTGCTCGACCCCGGGACGACGCTCGCCCAGCTCGCGCTGCGCTGGGTGATCGACCAGCCGGGGGTGAGCACGGTGATCCCCGGCGCCCGCAACGTCGAGCAGGTGCGCCAGAACGTCGCCGCCGCCGCGCTTGAGCCGCTGCGCCCCGACCAGCTCGAGGGGGTCGCGGAGGTCTACGACCGGCTGCTCCGCGAGCACGTCCACGGGCGCTGGTGAGAACCTAGGGCTCGAAGTCGAGCGCCTCGTCGAGCGCCTGCTCGAGCACCCCCTGGCCCTCGAGGAAGTCCACCACCGTGTAGCGCGCACGCAGCCGACCTCCGTAGCGCAGCCCGGCGCGCAGCATCGCCGCGTCGATCCCCAGATAGCCTGGCCGGCGATCGGGGATGCCGGCGCGCAGCAGCGCATCCGCGGCCGCGTCGAAGCCCTGCAGCGACGGCGCCAGGCGCGCGCGCAGCGCGGCCCAGCGCGTCTCCTCGTCGGGCCAGGAGGCGGGCACCGCGGCGATCAGGCGCTGCTTCTCCGCCACCGCCGCGAGTACGTCTGGCGGCGGCTCGCCGAGCCACGCGCGCGCAGCAGCATCGAGCGGCTCGGCAACCGGCTGCGGCCGGCGCGGCAGCGCCACGCCGCCGCCGAACGCGAACCGCTGCAGGCGCATCGCGAACCCCGTCGCGTAGCCCACCTGGAGCCCGTGCAGCGCCCGCGGCCGCCTGCCGCGGCCGGCGAGCAGATCCCAGAAGTGCGATGCGTGATGCTCACAGCCGCTCGCCGGGCGCGAGCTGCCGACCGCCGCCATCACCAGCCCCGACTCGATCAACGCGCGCAGCAGCCCGCCGATGGCCTCGACGTCGCCGGCGAGCAGCGCAGCGACGTCGAGCTCGGGCAGCGGCTCGAGCTCGCGCCAGTCCTCGCCGTAGAGCAGGTGCGTCGCGAGCCAGTCGACCCGCGCTGTGGTCTTGGCGAGCAGGTCGCCGATGCCGGCCCGCGTCAGCTCGATCGGCGCCGCCGCCGCGATCCGCGGATCGGCGAAGATCGCCGCCGGCGCCCGCGCGGGCAGCGTCAGCTTGACGCCGTCGCGCTCCATCGCCGCCACGCTCGACGCGTAGCCGTCCATCGACGCCGCCGTCGGTACGCTGACGAAGTCGCAGTCGGCGCTGTGCGCGGCGTAGCGGACGATGTCGGTCAGCGTCCCCGAGCCCACCGCGACGAGCCCGGTGCGCAGCCGCGCGCGCACCTGCGCCGCGGCATCCTCGGTCGCGTGCAGGTCCGCCGGGAGGACAAGCGATTCGGCGCCGAGCTCGCCCGCCACGCGCGCGCCGGCCACCGCCTCGGTGTTGACGTCCATCACCACCAGCGCCGGCCGCGGCACGTGCGCCGCGAGCCGCTCCAGCGCGCCCTCTTCGACGACGATCACTGCCCGTAGTACGCGTGCGGCCCGTGCTTGCGCTCGAAGTGCTTGCGGCGGAGCGCGTCGGCGAGCGGTGGCGCGTCGGGGGCCAGGAACGTCGTCAGGAGCGCCAGGCGCGCGACCTGCTCGAGCGTGACCGCGGCCTCGACCGCAGCGGCCGGCGAGGCGCCCCACGCGAACGGACCGTGGCCGCGCACCAGCGCGCAGCTGTCGTGCTCGACCGTCGCCTCGACGAGCACGCGGCCGGTCGCCCCCTCGTAGTCCTCCTCGACCTCGGACTCGCTCAGCGAGCGTGTCAGCGGGATCGGCCGCGCGCTGAGGTCTGCATGCGTCGTGCCGAGCAGCGGGATCTCGCGCTCGGCCTGCGCCCACGCCGTCGCCCAGGGCGAGTGCGTGTGCACGATGCCACCGATCCAGTCATACGCGCGGTAGAGCTCGAGGTGCGTCGGCGTGTCGGTCGACGGCCGCCGCTCACCCTCGACGACGTTGCCCTCGAGGTCCACGACCACGATGTCCGCCAGCCTCATCGACTCGTACGGCACGCCGCTCGGCTTGACCGCGACGAGCCCGCGCTCGCGGTCGATCCCGCTGACGTTGCCCCAGGTCAGCGTCACGAGCCCGTGGGCCGGCAGCGCGAGGTTGGCCGCCAGCACCTCCTCGCGCATCACAGCTCCTCGATCTCGACGTCGAGCAGCTCGGCCAGCCGCCGCCAGCGTTCGCCCTGCTCGCCGAGGTTGGTCACGAAGTGGTGCGGCCCTCCAAGGCTGAGCCACCCGTCCATGAAGTCCTTGACCCCCGCGTAGGGGCGGAAGTGGAAGTAGGGCATCTCCACGTTGGGCAGCTCGGGCGTATCGAGCACCTCGCCGTGGCCGACCAGCAGGCGCACCGACTCGCCCTCGAGCTGCACGAGCGCCGCCGTCGTCGCCGGGCCTGGCTGCGCCGAGAAGACAAGCGTCGGCGGGTTGCCGAGTCCCCCGATCCCGAGCTCGCGGTCGATCAGCCGCACCGGGCGGTCGCCCCGGGCGACCTGCGGGTTGCCCTCCCCCATGTGGCTCACCAGGACCGAGTCGAGCTCGAAGTCCATCGCGTAGAGCTCGCTGAAGTTCGCCTCGCCGATCAGCGTCTGCGCGGCGCACATCAGCATCAGCGTGCTCGTGTCGCCCTCGGCGGCGTAGCCGTAGCCGTCGGCCATCAGGTTCGAGGCAGCGAGCAGGGGAAGCTGCTCGAAGCGGCCGTCGCCCCCGAGCGAGTCGAAGTGCTGGGTGAAGCCCCGGTAGCCCTTCTCCTCGAGCAGATCCCGCAGGGCCAGCTCGAAACGCGCCGCATAGGCGTGGGCGGCGGCCGGCAGCGACGGGTCGACCTCGAAGGCCTGCCCGTGCTCGCCGACCAGCCCCTCGATGCGCCCCGCCTCGATCCGATCCATACGCGTGAGCAGCGCGCCGAGATCCTCCGCGACGACCGTCGCCCCGAGGCGGCGGAGCATCGCCGGCGGGTCATAGAGGATGTCGCCCATCCCGTTCATCGGGTAGCCCAGCAGGGCCACCCGCGTCGAGCGCAGGGCCGTCACCGTCGCCGCCGCCCGCGCCCAGTGGCCGAAGCCCTCGACGAACTCCTCCGCGTCCCACTCCCCGGTCAACACCGAGAAGGGAACGCCCGAGCGGACCAGCGCGTTGGCCTGGTCCTGGGCGCCGTGGATGCCCTGGTTGTAGGTCAGGTCGGCCATGTCCCAGGCGGCGGTCACCGAGCGCTCGGGCTGGATGTTGGCGAGCAGCAGCGGCAGCGGCGTCTCGAGCAGGGCGCGCACGCTGCGCATGGCCGGCCCGTAGGTGAGCATCACGATCGCGATCCCGTCGAGCCCGCGCGCGCCGGACTCGCGCACGATCTCCTCGATGTCCTCGCGGTTGCGCGCAGGGCGGATGAAGTCGATCTCGGCGACATCCGCGAGTCGCGCCGCCACCGCGCGCGCGTACTCGTCCTGATGCTCGGTGATCCCTGGGAGCATCTCGTCGTAGAGCTCCTGCATGATCCCGAGCAGTCCGATCCGAGGTTTCACGACACACTCCTTTCGGTGTAGATGCGCTTCAAGCCGTGGAGCAGCTCGACCTCCGTGCGCCCGAGCCGCTCGTACAGGCTGCGATAGATCGCGTACACCCGATCGTAGACCGCCTTGGCGTCCGCGTCCGGCGCGTAGCTGCGCGCGATCCCCGGTCGGGTCGCGGCGATCGCGCTGGCGATGTCCGCAAAGAAGCCGGCGGCGACGGCGCCGAACAGCGCCGAGCCGCGCGCGGGGATCTGCGTCGAGTCGGGGACGCTCACGCGCAACCCGCTGGTGTCCGCGAGCAGCTGCATCGTCAGCGGGCTCTTCTCGGCGATCCCGCCGCAGGCGACGATCTCGTTCAGCTTCAGCCCGTGCTCCTCGAAGTTCTCGATGATGCGCCGGTTGCCGAACGCGATCGACTCGAGCAGCGCGCGGTAGATCTGCTCGCGCGTGGTCTGCAGCGTGAGCCCGAAGAGCGCCCCGCTGAGGTCGGCGTCGGCGAGGATCGTGCGGTTGCCGTTCCACCAGTCGAGCGCCACCAGTCCGCTCGCCCCGGGGCCGATCGCGGCCGCCCCGTGCTCCAGCTGCGCGTGGTCGGCGCCGGGCGGCGCGAGCGTCTGTACGAACCACGCGAGCATGTCGCCGACCGCGGCCTGCCCGGCCTCGTAGCCGTAGAGGCCGGGGAGGATGCCGTCGCGCACAACGCCCGTGATCCCCGGCAGCCGCACCTCCGCCGGGTCGATCACGAGATCGCAGATCGAGGTTCCCACGACCATCACGAACGTCCCCGGGTGCTCGACCCCGGCGCCCGGGACCGAGACGAACGAGTCGACGTTGCCGACCGCCACCGCCACCGACTCGGGCAGGCCGAAGCTCGCAGCGAGCGCCGGGCGCAGCGTGCCCGCGCTCGTGCCCAGCGGCGCGAACTCGGTCCCGAGCTTCGCCGCGGGCAGGTCGAACCCGGGGTAGGCGGCCTCGAAGAACTCGGCCGACGGCAGCCCCTCCTCCTGCGACCACATCGCCTTGTAGCCCGCGGTGCAGCTCTGGCGGCACTCGTTGCCGGTCAGCTGCCAGACGATCCAGTCGGTCGCCTCGATGAAGCCGTGGCAGGCGTCGTAGACCTCGCGATCCTCGAGCCACAGCTCGATCAGCTTGGGGAAGTACCACTCCGAGGAGATCCGTCCCCCGTAGCGCTCGAGGAACGCCTCGCCGCGCGCCGCCGCGACCTCGTTGAGGCGGTCCGCGATCGGCTGCGCCGCATGGTGCTTCCAGAGCTTCGGCCATGCGTGGCGCCGTGAGCGCCAGCGCTCCTGCGTGAACAGCGCCACCCCGTCCGCGGTCACCGGCAGCACGGTGCACGAGGTGAAGTCGACGCCGAGCCCGACCACGGCGTCGCGCGCCCGCGGCACCTGCTCGAGCACCGCCGGGATCGCGGTGTCGAGCACCGCGATCCAGTCGTCGGAGTGCTGCAGCGCCCAGTCGGGCGGCAGCTGCTCACCGGTCGAGGGCAGCTCGCGGTCGATCACGCCATGCGCGTAGGCGACCTCGCTGACCGCGGCCTCCTGGCCGGTGCGCAGGTCGAGCAGCAGCGCGCGGCCGGACTCCGTTCCGAAGTCGACGCCGAGCGCGTATGCGGGCTCGGTCACTGAGAGGACGAGCTCGCGGCGGCTCGCGCCGCCGCGTCCTCCGCGATCGCGGCCTGGCGCGCGCGGCGGTACTCCTCGACGACGATCTCGTTGAGCTCCTCCACAGATGTCTCGCTGGTCGGCTTGTCGAGCGCGATCACGCCGTCCTGGAGGAGGTTGACGCGGTCGCAGGTGGCGAACACATGCGCATAGTTGTGCAGGATCATCATCACCGAGACCTCGCCCTTCTCTTTGAGGCGCTGGATCAGCTCGAGGATCATCCCGCCCTCCTTCGCGCCCATCGCCGCGAGCGGCTCGTCGAGCAACAGGATGTTGGCCTCCCCCGAGACGGTGCGCGCGACCGCTATCGCCTGGCGCTGGCCGCCGGAGAGGCGCGCGACCGGCACATCCAGCCGCGGGATGTTGATCCCGATGTCGTCGAGCGCTTTGCGCGTCTCACGGCGCATCAAGGCGTTGTTCAGGAGCGGGATCGGCACGCGCACGCGCTCACGCCGCAGGAACATGTTGTGGTAGACCGACAGCTCGTCGACCAGCGCGAGGTCCTGGTAGACGGTGTCGATCCCCTGGGCGCGCGCGTCGTCGACGCTCTTCGGCTCGAACGGCTCGCCGTGCAGGAACATCTGACCGCTGTCCTGCTTCTGGAACCCGCAGATGATCTTCATCAGCGTCGACTTGCCCGAGCCGTTGTCGCCGAGCAGGCCGAGCACCTCGCCCTTGCGCAGGTGCAGGTTGACGTCGCGCAGCGCCGTCGTCGGGCCGAAGCTCTTGGTGATGTGCTCGACGCGCAGCACGTCATCCGGCGCGGAGGTCGGCGGGACGATCTTCTCGCCAGACTCAGCCAAGGCCCGACCCCGTGCGCACGCGTTGGACGTAGACGTTCACCGACATCGCGATCAGGATCGCGAGGCCCAGGTAGAGGTCCAGGTAGTTGGCGCTCACGCCCTTGATTATCAACCCGTCGTGGAGCACGCCGAGGAACAGCGCGCCGATCAGAGCGCCGACGACCGTGCCCGACCCGCCGCGCAGCAGCGTCCCCCCGATCACGGCCGAGGCGATCCCCTGGAACAGGATGTCGTTCGATCCCGAGGGGTCAGGTGTGGCGGTCACGGCGCGCACCGCCTCGAGGATGCCAACCAGGCCGGCGCAGGTCGCGCACAGCACGAAGTTGCGGATCAGCACGAGGCGCACCCGGATGCCTGCCTCGGCGGAGCCGAGGCGGTTGCCGCCGACCGCGACCGTGTAGACGCCCCAGCGCGTGGCCGTGAGCACCAGCTGCAGCCCCACGACGATCACGAGCGCCCAGATCAGCTCAGAGTAGGTCCCGCCGCCGAACACCTGCGCAAATGAGTTGACGTGGAGGGCGGAGGTGCCCGGCGTCGCCACAGGCGCGGTGTGGGAGATGATCAGCGTCAGGCCGTCGAGCGTGAACAGCATCCCGAGCGTCGTGACGAACGACGAGATGCCGATCACGGCGACGAAGAAGCCGTTGATCACACCGACGAGGCTGCTGACGATGAGCGACAGGATGACGGCCGGGACCAGTGGGATGCCGGCCTGGTTGAGCTTGTAGAAGACAAACGGCGAGAGCAGGTAGACGGCGCCGATCGAGAGGTCGATCTCGCCGTTGATCATCACGAACACCTCGCCCGCGCCGAGGATCGCAAGCGGCGCGAAGTACGGCAGCAGCGTCTTGAAGTTCGACAGTGTCGCGAAGTTCGTGGCGTTCGTCGAGAAGTACGCCGTCGTCACGATCGCGACGACGATGATGCTGCCCTCGCGCAGCGTCAGGAAGCTGCGGATGAGCTTCAGCGCGCCTCCCCCGAGGGCCCGGCCCGTGCTCGCCGGACCCTCGGGTGGAGACTGTGCTGGAACCTCGCTGCCGGACGCGACCGCCACGACAGGCGCCTAGGAGACGCCGACAGCCGTTGCGGTGCCCTCGTAGCGGCTCTTGGTGCTGTTGTACGGCTTGACCGTTTCGTTGGTCAGGAACTTCAGGCCGGTGTTCACGTCGGCGATGCCCGAAAGCGTCTTCGAGGCCTGGTAGAGGTAGAGCTCGAGGATCGGCAGGAAGCCCTGGAGGTAGGGCTGCTGGTCGATCGTGAACTGGATCTCTTCCGAGGCGAGCAACTGCTCGGTGATTTCGAGCAGGTCATACCCGCCGCCCTTCACCTTGCCCTTGAGGCCGTGCTTCTGGATCGTCTGGGCGACGCCCTGGGTGGAGCCGGCGTCAACGGCGAACATGCCCTTCGTGTTCGGGTGGCCGGCGATGTAGGAGTCGATCACGGACAGCTCGGCCGGGACGGCGGCGCCGGTCGCGATCACGTGCGTGGTGATCCCCGACTTGCCCTTGAGCACCTTCAGCGCGCCGTCGATCCGCGGCTGGATGTTCAGCGAGCCCGGCGTCGCGATGAACAGCGCCACGTCGCCCGAGGGCACGAGGCTCGCGATGTGTTCGCCCATCTTTTCGCCCGAGACGAACAGATCCTGGCCGATGTACGCCATGCGCGGGTTGGTCTTCGCGTCGGCGTTGTAGGCGACCACCGGGATCTTCGCCGACAGCGCCGCCGCGACCGGTGAGTTGAACGCCGTTTCATCGACCAGCGAAACCGCGATCCCGTCGACGCCGGCGCTGACCGCGCTGTTGACGGCGTTGACCATCTCGGAGACGTTGCTCGACTGCGAGCCGGCCCACTGATAGGAGCAGCCGAGCAGCTTGCACGCGTCGGCCGCGCCGTACTGGGTGGGCACGAAGAACGGGTTGGTCGTCACGTGGTTGACGATCGTGAATTTGTAGCTCTTACCCGGGGCGAAGATGCTGCTCGCGCCGCTGCCGCTGGACGCACTCGAGCCGCAGGCGGCCAGCAACGTGCTGACGGATCCGGCGGCCACGCCTGTGAGCGCGGTACGGCGCAGGAACGACCGTCGGTCAAAGCCCGGATGCCCGTCGGGCGGGTCGAGGTAGTCCAGACGTTCTACGGCTTCGTGGGCCTGGTCGGTGTCTGACATTTGGTCCTCCTCGTAGTTCAAAAGGGCTTGTCCAACGGCTGTGCACTCCGTTGCCCCTACCTTCTCTCCCGACCGAAGCATAGTCAATGGCCAAACCGACGGAAGAGCCGCAATCCGGCTGCGGGTTTCCCACCGTCTCGAGCGCTCGCGCGGGCCGCGCTTGGACGTCGCCCGCGGGGGGTATACCCTCGGGGCATGGCGGGGAAACGAGCCGAGCCGCCCCTTCCCGAGTCAGGCCATGTCGAGCGCCGCCGAGAGGGCGAGCGCGAGCCCCGCGCCGAGCGCGTCGGTCCGCTGACGATCGCGCGGCTCGTGAAAGCCGACGGCCGCGCGCTGATCCTCTACAGCGAGGATCGAGAGGCTCGGCCTCGCACGTGAGCGAGGAGCGCTTCAACGAGCTGCGCGGCGAGCAGGTCGTCTACGCGATCCACCGCCAGGACCGCACGTTCCTGCCGGCGCGCGATCACTGCCCGCTCGACGCCACTCGCCCGGGCGGGCCGGAGACCGAGATCCCCGTGCCGGCCTTCGAGATCGCGGTCTTTGACAATCGCTTCCCGGCCTTCACGGCTCCCCACGGCGCCGCCGAGGTCGTCGTCTACACCGACGATCACGACGGCTCACTCGCGACCCTCGCGCCGGCACGCGCGGAGGCCTTGATGTGGGTCTGGCGGCACCGCTATCTCGAGCTCGGCGCCCGAAAGGACGTCGAGTACGTGTTCATCTTCGAGAATCGGGGCGTCGAGGTCGGGGTTACCCTGCACCACCCCCACGGCCAGATCTATGGCTATCCCTTCCTCCCGCCGGTGCCGGCGCTCGAGCTGGCCGCCGATGCGCGGCTGGGGGGCTGCGCACCCTGCGCACTGCTCGCCGAGGAGCTCAGCGCCGGCGGTCGTCTGCTCCACCAGAACGATGGGGTCGTCGCCTACGTGCCCTTCGCCGCCCGCTGGGGTTATGAAGTGCACGTCACGATGCGCGAGCATCGCGCGAGCCTGGCCGCCTGCAGCGCCGAGGAGCTGCGCCTGCTCGCCGAGGCGCTGCAGACCGTGGTGCGCGGCTTCGATGCCCTGTTCGAGCGCCCCTTCCCCTACGTGATGGCCGTACACCAGGCGCCCACCGGCGGGGATCGGTCGCCGAGCGCGGCCGGCGGCGGTCACCTGCACGTCGAGTTCTACCCGCCGCTGCGCACGGCCGAGAAGCTCAAGTACCTCGCCGGCTCCGAGCAGGGTGCGGGCACCTTCATCGGCGACATGCTCCCCGAGGAGTCGGCCGCCGAGCTGCGCGAGGCGATCGCCCGTGGCGCCTGAGCGAAGCTGCGCGTTCGCCCCGGGGCGCGTCAACCTGATCGGCGAGCACACCGACTACAACGGCGGACTCGCGCTGCCGTTCGCGATCGCCCAGGGGGTCACCGTGCGCGCGGAGACCACGCGTGGCGACTCGGGACTCGCAGAGACGATCGAGGCCCACGCCCGCGACCTCGAGGAGAGCGACGAGTTCACCCTCGCCGAGCCCGGTCCAGCAGACGGCTGGCGGGCGTTCGTGCGCGGGGTCGTCGCCGAGCTGGGCCGTGCCGGCTATCCATTGTGCGGGGCTCGCCTGGAGATCAGCGGCGACGTTCCCCAGGGCTCCGGCCTGTCCTCCTCGGCGGCGCTCGAGGTCGCCCTCTGCCTCGCCCTCGCCGAGCTCGGCTCGGAGTCGAGCGAGGGCCGCGAGGACGGGCGGCACGTGGCACTCGATCGACGCGACATCGCGCGCCTGTGCGCGCGCGTGGAGAACGAGTGGGTGGGTGCGCACACCGGCCTGCTCGACCAGCTGGCGAGCCTCTTCGGGGCACCCGACACCGCCCTGCGCATCGACTTCGCCACGCTGGAGATCGAACCGGTGCCGCTCGTCCTCGACGGTTGGCGGCTGGTGATCCTCGACTCGGGAGAGCGCCACGCCCATGCGAGCTCCGGCTACAACGAACGCCGCGACGAGTGCGCCAGAGCCTGCGCGCTGCTCGGAGTCGACTCGCTGAGCGAGGGCTCCGCACACGCCGTCGCGCAGCTGCCCGAGCCGCTGCGGCTGCGCGCCGAGCACGTGCTCGGCGAAAACCGGCGCGTACGCGAGGCGGTGGCCGCCCTGCGCACCGAGGACCTGGCCACGATCGGCGTCCTGCTCGACGCCTCCCACGAGAGCCTGCGCGACCTGTTTGAGATCTCCACGCAAGCGGTGGAGGCTGCCGTCGCGCGCCTGCGCTGCGCCGGCGCCGCCGGCGCGCGCATGGTCGGCGGCGGATTCGGCGGCAGCATCCTGGGACTGTTCGCGCCCGACGTGCCGCCACCGCCCGACACGCTCGAGGTCCGCCCGGGCCCGGGGGCGCACCTGCTCGAGACCTAGCTCAAAGGCGTGCCGCCAGCAACGCGCACGCGGTCACGGGCACCGCCACCGAGAGCGCCGCCAGGGCGCCGTCGAGCGGCCCCAGCAGGCTCTCGAGCGAGAGCGGCTCGCTGCTCCCGTCCAGGCGCGTGCGCGTGCCGCTGACCGACTGCGTGCGCCGGTGCAGCTCGCGTGCCGGCGTGCTCAGCCGCCGTTGCGCCACGCTCAGCGCGGTCGCGCCCAACGCCATCAGCAGCCCGGGCAGCGCCACCTGCTCGGCGTTGGCGAAGTAGCCGACGAAGGCCGGAAAGCCGCCCCAGCCGAGGGCGAACCACAGGTCGCTGTGCAGGCGCCCGCCCGCCAGCTCGAGGTTGTAGAACGGCACGAACAGACCGCCGAGGAGCACCAGCGGCGCCAGCCACGGGGTCAGAGTCAGCGCGCCCGCCACCCCGATCGCAAGCGCGCCCAGCAGGCTCACGGCCGCCATCGCGCGCAGCGTGCCCTCGCCGAGGCTGGTGCCGAGCGGACGGTCGTGGAGCTCATCGAGGGCGTGTGAGGCCACCCCCACCGCCAGGGCGAACGCCCCCAGCCCCCACAGCAGGCGATCGACGTGGACCTTCGGCGCAACGGCCGCGCCGAGGGCGAAGTAGCTCAGGTGCCAGAGCGTGTACGGGGGGTGCAGCAGCGTCAGCACCTCGCCCGCGCGGCCGCGCCCGACCGCGTAGAACGCCGGGCGCCGCCGCGTGAGCACCGTCCGCGCCACTCAGCTCCCCACTACGCGCGCGTCAGCCTGCGCGTCCGCACCCGGGGCGGGCCCGCTCTCCGCGCGCCTGCTCGCCTGCATCACGATCCCACCGCCGAGGCTCATGCGGCGGACCTGCACGTTCTCCAGGCCCGCCTGCTGCCAGTAGCCCACGATCTGCTGCAGCGGATGGCGCTCGTAGAAGCCGCGGATGCTCGGCCCGAGGAAGCGCCCCACCTGCGCCCACTCGCGCGAGGCGAGCCTCCCCAGAACCGGCAGGCCGGCCGCGGTATAGAAGCGCCAGGCCCAGCGGGCGAGCGCCAGCGGGGGCACCCCGAACTCCAGCGAGGCCACGCGACCGCCGGGGCGCACCACCCGGGCCAGCTCCGCCACCGTGGCCGCCGGGTCATCGACGTAGCGCAGCAGGTAGGTGAAGCTCAGCGCGTCGAAGCTCGCGTCGGGGAATGGCAGCGACTCGGCCTGGCCCTCGATCAGCTCGACCCGGGTGCTCGGCTCGGCGACAAAGCGCTCGCGGGCGCGGGCGAGCATCGCTGCGCTCTGGTCGATGCCCACCACCGAGCAGTCCGAGCAGCGCGCGAGCAGCTCGGCCGCCACCATGCCCGTGCCCGTGGCCACGTCGAGCACCCGCTGGCCGGAGGACGGCGCGAGCGCGCTCACCAGCGCGCGGCGCCAGCGCGGGTCCTGCCAGAAGCTGAGGGCGGCCGAGAGCGCGTCGTAGTGGCGCGGCAACCCGCGGAACAGCTCGAGCGCCTCGCGCTTTCGGGGGGACGCCGCGCCGTCGGCGTGGCTGGTTGCGGACGAGCTCATCTGGTTGACGATCTGACAGGCTAACCGGCCGGCGCCCGCGCCGGGTCCGCTTCAAGAACATCCACAGCGAGGAAGGCCATGGCAGAACCACCTCACTCCGCAACCCGATCGCGGGTCATGCTCATCACCGGCGCCTCCAGCGGGATCGGCGAGGCGACCGCGCGGCGGCTCGCGCGCGAGCCCGGCTCCTCGCTGGTGCTCGTCGCGCGGCGCGAGGAGCGCCTGCGCGCGCTGGCCGCAGAGCTCGGCGAGCAGCGCACGAGCGTCGTCGCCGTGGATCTCCTCGACGAGGACGCGCCGGCGCAGATTCGCGATCACGTGCTCGAGCGCCACGACCGCCTGGACCTGCTCGTCAACAACGCCGGCGCGGCCTGGCGCGCGCGCTTCGCCGATGGCGGCTACGAGAACGTCAGACGCACCATGGCCATCAACTTCGACGCCCAGCTGCGCCTCACCGAGGCGCTGCTGGGGCTGCTGCGCTCGAGCGCTCCCAGCGCGATCGTGAACGTGGCCTCGACCGCCGGACGCGTCGCCCGCGCGGGCAGCGGCGCCTACAGCGCCTCCAAGTTCGCCCTCGCCGGCTGGTCCGATGCCCTGTGGGCGGAGGAGCGCCCCCACGGCGTCCATGTCGGGCTGGTCCTCCCCGGCTTCATCGCCACCGAGGGCTTCCCCCAGGCCGAGCTGACCGAGAAGCCGTGGACGCGCTGGATCGTCTCGACCCCTGCAGCCGCTGCCGAGGCGATCTACGAGGCGGGCATCGGTCGGCGCCCCGAACGCTACGTCCCGCGCCCCTACGGGCTGGCGGCAGCCCTGCGCGTGGTCGCGCCCGGGCTCGTGCGCCGCGTGCTCGGCGGCGGCGCCGCCGCGGTGATGACGACCACCACCGGCCCCGACATGGCCGAACGGCGCAACGGAGGCAGCGCCCACCCGCCGAGCTGAGCTCAGGCCGCCCGGCGGCGGCTAACCTCAACGGATCGCCACGCACGCGCTCGTAACAGGGGCCACCGGGTTCATCGGCAGACGGCTTGCCGCCTCGCTGCTCGACAGCGGCGCGCAGGTGCGCTGCCTAGTGCGCGACCCCGCGCGCGCCGCCCATCTTCGCCGCGAGCGCTGCGAGGTGCGCCGGGGAGACGTGAACGACGCCGCGAGCCTGGAGGGCATGGGCGAGGGCGTCGACGTGGCCTACTTCCTGATCCATGCCATGGCCGGCGGACCGGGCTTCGAGGAGCGCGAGCGGGAGGGCGCGCTGAGCTTTGCCCGCATGGCCAAGCGTGAGGGCATCGCCAGGGTCGTCTACCTCGGCGGCCTCGGCGACGAGACCGTCTCCAAGCACCTGCGCAGCCGCCACGAGACCGCGATGGCGCTCGCCGCCGAGGGTCCCCCGCTCACCTACTTCCGCGCCGCGATGGTCGTGGGGGCCGGCAGCGAGTCCTACAGCACGCTGCGTCACCTCGTCAAACGCCTGCCCGTCATGATCGCCCCGAGCTGGCTGCGGATCGCCACGCAGCCGATCGCAGTGGACGACGTGATCGAGTACCTGCGCAGGGCGCCCGAGGTGCCCGAGTCGCTGGGCGCCGAGGTGCAGATAGGCGGCCCCGACGTGCTCTCCTACGGCGACATGCTCGACCGGATGGCGCTGGCGATGGGTCTGCGGCCGCGGCCCCGGCTGCCCGTGCCCTTCATCACCCCGTGGCTGTCCGCCCTGTGGCTGGGACTGGTGACTCCCGTGGACACCAACGTGGCTCGCCCGCTGGTCGAGGGACTGACGACCGAGACGATCGTCACCGACTCATCGGGCGCAGAGCCGTTCGGGATCGCGACGCTCTCCTTCGACGACGCGCTCGCGCGCGCCCTGGCCGAGGAAGCGGCCTAGGGTCTAGGACTCGAGCTCGCCCGCGTAGAGCGCGAAGACGGCGCCCTGCGGATCCGTCACGATCGCGAGCTTGGCCATCTGTCCTGCGCCTGCCAACCGAAGAGGGCTTCGTAGAACGCCTTGGCGGCTTTCTGGTCGGTCGTGCTCAGATCGACCCAGCTGAACGTTCCCGGCGCATACTCGCTTCGCTCACCCATGGGCCCGGCGTACCCGACCGCGAAGCCCACTCGCTACATTCGCGCAATGGTTAGACAGGTGCCCATCCGCGGGGAGACGATCAGGCTCGGACAGCTGCTCAAGCTCGCCGGCCTGATCGACAGCGGCAGCGAGGCCAAGGCTCTTCTGGCGGAGACCACGACCCTGGTGAACGGCGAGCGCGAGACCCGCCGCGGACGCCAGCTGCACCCCGGGGACACGGTGGCGCTCGGCGAGCAGGAGCTGCAGGTGACGGGCGCCGGCCCGGGCGGCTCCGGAGCGGCTGAGGCCGCCGCCTGAGCCGGCGGCGAGGCGAAACTCGCTGCAGCTCCTCGCGCGAGCGCCACCCGAGCAGCAGCGGATCGAACGCGCCGAGCAGGCGCGGGGCGGCGGCTGGGGCGGCCCCGCGGAGCCAGCGAGCTCGACCAGGCCGTCCGGGCGCTCGCCCAGCTCCCGCGCGATCGAGCTCAGAGCGGCGCGGGCGTCACGCAGCGGGAGTCCCGCCCATCGCGCCAGGTCGCGGTCCTCCGCCGGCCCGTGGCCCGCCAGGTACCTGCGCGCGAGCTCCGCCAGCGCACGGTCACGGTCCACCGGCGGCGAGACCCCCAGCCAGTCGCGGACCAGCACATATGCGTGCTGAGAGTCGATCACCGGGCCGCGCACGATGATCCCCTGCAGCGAGGCGAGCATGAGGAGCTCCCCGAGCACCTGACCCTCAGTGCGCACCGCCGCCGCGTCGATGTGCTCGCGCAGCTGCGCACGGGTGAGCGGCCCCGCCGACGCCAGCGCGCGCTCGATCGCCTTCACGCCCCTCTCCACCGCCCCCGGCGTCAGGCCCTCCCCCGCCAGGCGCCGGGCGCTGCCTGTGAACAGCGGCGGCGTGGTGAGCGCGTGCAGCCAGGGGTAGTCCTCGCTGGCCAGGAGATGCAGCGTGCCGCGGTTGACCCAGGTGATCAGCAGCGAGCCCTCGTTGAGGGCACGGTCCACGTCGGCCGCGGTCAGGTCGCTGCTGCGCGCGCGAACAGCAAGTCGAGCCCCGCGGGGATCCTGTCCCTGGACGGCGAGCAGGCGGCGCGTCACCTCGATCGGATCGCGCGCCGGCCTCCCCGCCAGAAGCTGCGCGGTCAGGCGCTCGGCCAGAACCGTGGTCAGCTTCGCGGCTCGCGCCACATCTTCCACATGGTCGGGCCACGCAGCAGCTTCACCTCTTCGCTCACGCGGAAGCCGTGACGCGCATAGAAGGCGACGTTGCTCTCCTTGGAGGACTCGAGGAACGCGCCCACGCCGTCGCGGTCGCACTGCTCGAGCACGGCACCCAGCACCCGCGAGCCGAGACCCTGCCCCTGAGCGGACGGATCGGTGCCGAGGACCGCCAGGTACCAGTGCAGCGGCTCGACGGGATGCTTTCGCTCGAGCGCGAGCCACCCGGCCGTCACCAGCGGCATCCGCGCCAGCAGTCGCGGATGGTTGAAGATCCGGACGAGCGCCGCGTCTTCGCGAAGCGTCGTGCATCCGCGCGAGCGCCGGCAAGTCGGCTGAGGTGGCGCGGCGCATCTGAGCTGGCTCCGCGATACCCGGCAACATAGCCCCCGGCTGCGCTCACAGCGAGAAGGCCTCTGCCAGCAGCTCGTAGGAGCGCACGCGGGCCTCGTGCGCGTAGGTGATGCTGACCACGATGATCTCCTCGGCGCCGTAGCTCGCGGCCACCTCCTCGAGCTCGGCCCTCACCTTCTCCGGCGAGCCCAGGACCGCCCGGCGCTCGGATCTCGGCCCCGCTCCCAAGCGATCGTCGGCCTCGAGGAACTCGAGTGCCCGCTCGGGCGGGGGCACCGCGATCAGCTGGCCACGACGCAGCAGCGTGAACGTCATCCGCCCGCTCGCCGCCAGCAGGCGCGCCTGCTCGTCCTCATCGGCGCAGATCACCCACACGGCCACCGCCGTGCGGGGACTGCGCCCGGCGTGTTCGTGTTCGGCGAAGCGCTCACGGTAGAGCGCCGCGATCTCGGCGCCGCGCGGGTTGATGAAGTCGGCGAACGCGTACGGCAGCCCCAGCTCGGCTGCCCACAGGGCGCTCTGGTGAGAGGAGCCGAGCAGCCACGGCTCGGGGCGCTCGGGGAGCCCGGGCAGCGTCTTTGCCAGGCGCGCGAAGGGATGGTCGGCCGGGAGGCTGTCGTCGAGGTAGCCGAGCAGCTCGGCCAGCTGCTGGGGGAAGTCGTCGGCGCCCGCCTGCCTGCGGTCGCGCTGCAGCGCGAAGGTGGTGAGCGGGTCGGTGCCCGCGGCCCGCCCCAGGCCGAGGTCGATGCGTCCCGGAAAGAGCCCCGCCAGCAGGCTGAAGGTCTCGGCCACCTTGAAGGGGCTGTAGTGGGGCAGCATCACGCCGCCGCTGCCCACGCGGATGCGCTCCGTGGCCGCCGCGATCGGCCCGATCAGCGCCTCGGGGCTCGGGCCCGCGAGCATCGGGCCGCCGTGGTGCTCGGCCACCCAGTAGCGCTCGTAGCCGAGCCGGTCCGCCGCGCGCGCGAGGTCGATCGTGTTGCGCAGCGCCTGCACGCCGCTCGAGCCCTGCGAGATCGGGGACTGGTCGAGTACAGACAAGCGCATCCTCGCCATGCTAGGCGGCGCTAGACTCCCCCCACGTTTCCGGGGAGGGAGTCCGATGTTCGAGCCGACGCTGTTTCGTGATCGTGCGCGTCCCGTGCAGATCGTCCTGGGCGGGGTCATCCCCGCGATCCTCGGCGTCGTCGCGGGCATCCTGATCGGCGCCTCGACCGGTGGCTACTGGGCGATCGCGGCGGTCGTGGCGATCGGCGGCATCGTCGCGGGCTTCGAGCACCAGGACGGCTGGGGCGGCGCCGACCGCGGCCTCGTCGGCGGCGCCGTCTACGGGATCGCGCTGCTGCTCGCCCACGCCGTGGCCGGGACCCACGCAAAGGTCTCGCTCGGGAGCCACCCGCCCCTCTTCGCCGTCGTGACCGCGATCATCGGCATGCTCCTCGGCGCCCTAGGCGGCTGGTTCGCGCGCACCCAGCGCGCACGCCGGGCCTCGGCCGCCGGCGTGACCCTGATCGGGAGCGACCCCGACTCGGAGTGAGCCCTACTCGGTGCGGCGACGCAACGTGACCGCTCCGAGGCCGATCGCCACAGCGGCAAACGCGACGACCACGCCGAAGTCCAGCCACAGCGCGCCGCCGATGCGCGCTTCACGGCTGAGGTGGTGCACCCCGTCCACCGCGTAGGACATCGGCAGCAGATCCGAGATCGTGCGCAGCGCGCTCTGCATGTGCTGGCGCGGCGTCAGCAACCCGCACAGCAGCATCTGCGGGGTGATCGCCGCGGGAAAGAACTGGACCACCTGGAACTCGTTGCGCGCGAAGGCGCTCGCGAGCAGGCCGAGCCCCATGCCGAGCAGGGCCACCGCCACGCACAGGAGCGCCAGCACGAACCTGCTCGCGGCCACGTGCAGGCCCAACGGACCGAGGCTCACCGCCACCGCGATGCCCACCTGCGCGACCGCCAGCAGGCCGAAGGCCAGGCCATAGCCGAGCAGGAGCTCGAGCTTGGCCAGCGGCGTGGTGAGCAGGCGCTCCAGGGTGCCCGTCGTTCGCTCCCGCAGCAGCGAGACCGAGGTGACGAGGAACATCGTGATCAGCGGAAAGAGCGTCAAGAGCGGCGCGCCGGCCGCGTCGAAGACCCTGGGGCGCCCCTCGTAGACGAAGCGCAGCAGGGTCATCAGCACGCAGGGAACGAGCAGCACCAGGGCGAGTGTCCGCGGGTCGTGGCGCAGCTGATCGAGCACGCGCCTGGCCGTGGATCCGACGTTGCGTGCGCTCATGGCGAGCCCTCCCCGCCAATCAGGCGCAGGAAGGCCTCGTCCAGGTCCTCGGTGCCGGTTGTGCGCGCGAGTCCGGCCGGCGTGTCGCGCGCGATCAGGCTGCCGTCGCGGAGCAGCAGCACCTCGTCGCAGCGTCGCGCCTCGTCCATCACGTGCGAGGACACCAGCAGCGTCGCCCCGGCGCCCGCCAGCTCGCCGAACAGCCGCCACAGCTGGCTGCGCAGGACCGGGTCCAGGCCGACTGTGGGCTCGTCGAGCACCAGCAAGCGTGGATCGCCCAGCAGCGCGCTCGCGAGCGACACGCGGGCCTGCTCGCCGCCGGAGAGCTCGCGCACGATCCGCCCGGCGAGCCCCGTCAGCCGCACGCGCCGCAGCGCCTCGAGCACCGCCTCCTCGCCCAAGCAGAGGATCGAGGCGAAATAGCGGAGGTTCTCGCGGACGGTCAGGTCGCTGTAGATCGAGAGCGCCTGAGGGAGATAGGCCACCTCGCTGCGCAGGCCGGCGCGTCCCGCCTCGCTGCCGAGCACGCGCAGCGTGCCCGAGACGTTGCGCTGCACTCCCACCAGCGCCCGCATCAGCGTCGTCTTGCCGCAGCCGCTCGGGCCGAGCAGTCCCGTGACCTGACCCGCGGGTATCTGAAACGAGACGCCGTGCAGAACCTCCGCCGCTCCACGCACGACCGTCAGATCCTCCGCCTCGACCGCGGGCGGGGGACGGAGCCCGGACATCGGGCTTCTAGGTCTCCGCGGGCGCCACCAGCAGCACCGAGCAGTGCGCCTCGCGCACCACCCTCCTGCTGACGCTGCCGATCGCCCTCAGGCCCTTGTGCCTGCGCGAGCCCATCACGATCAGCGACGCATCGGTCTCATCGGCGGCCTGGACGATCGCCTCGGCCGGGCTGTCGAGCTCGATGCGCACGTCGGCGGCGTCCTTGAGCGCGTCCCCGAGCGCGTCCACCTGCTCGGAGATGCGCGGCGGCCGCGTGCTCGACTCCACGTCCGTGGCGTGCAGCAGGACCACGCTCGAGCCGTGCGCGGCGGCCAGCCGTCGTGTCAGCCCGACCAGCTCGTCCGAGCCCTCCAGGCAGTCACTGGCAAGGAGGATGCGCTCGGCGAAGCTGTGCTCTCCGGGCGGGAGCCGGCGGCAGGCGAGCATCGGAACCGCGAGCTCCTTCAGCGCGGCGGCCGTGACGCCGTCCGCCAGCTTGCTGCCAAGCCATGAGGCCGCTGGCGCTCCCAGCGCGAGCAGGTCGTGCTCCCGCGCGCGCTCGAGGATGACCCGCGCGGCGGGCGCGCCGGGGTCGACGACCGCATCGCTCGGAACCTCGAGGCGCTCGGCGATCTGGGTTGCGCGCTCGAGCACCTGCTCGACCCGGGCCGGGCTGATCGCGGCCGTTCGGTAGGCGCCCGATCCGGTGACCGCCGTGACGGCCAGCAGCGTCAGATGACCCTCCGGGCCGGCGAGGATCCCCGCCTGCTCGACCGCCGCGAAGCTCTTGCGGGTGCCGTCCACGGCACAGAGGATGTTGGGGAAAACAGGCTTGCCGGACGGGGGCCGGACAGGCTGTGACTGGAGCGCTCCTGTATCTGACATGGCCCAGAAGCTATTCCCGCGGCCCCGCTCGCGGCATCCGTTGATTTCCGCAGCCTCACCGGCGGAATCCCGCGGGCCGGAGCGCGAGCGAGCCTGTAGGCTGACCGCCATGAGCGATCCCGCCGAACCCGCATCGATCTACCACCTGTTCCTCGACATCGACGAGGTGCCCGTGACGGCCAGCGCGCTGCGCCTGCTCATCTCCGACGAGGCGCACGAGCCGGAGATCCGCAAGCTCGCCCGCGAGGTCCTGGCGGCGCTCGACGAGCTTCCCGACGACCAGGGGATGCTGACGGTCTCGCTCGCCCCGCAGCAGATGAAGATCACCCACAGCGCCGTGCGACTGCTGCTCAACGACCTGCAGCGCGAGCAGGCCTCCGAGCGCGAGGTCCTGCGCGGGATCCTCGAGAAGCTGCCCGACGAACACACGATGCGCGCGATCGTGCTCGAGTAGCGAGCTGCAGCAGGCCGGGCGTCTCAGCTCGGCTCGGGAACCATCTCGATCGCGCCGCACGGGCACTCCTCGGCGCAGATGCCGCAGCCCTTGCAGTAGTCATAGTCGATCTCATAGCGCGCCCCCGGATCGAGCTTGATCACCGCGTTGTCCGGGCACAGGCCATAGCAGTTGTCGCATTCGAAGCAGTTGCCGCAGGAGAGGCAGCGCCTCGCCTCGAACAGGGCGTTCTCCGCGTCCAGGCCGAGCTGCACCTCGGCGAAGCTCGACTGGCGTCTGACCATCTCAAGGCGGGGGGCCACAGTCTTCGGCGCATCGGAGAAGTACCAGGTGTTCAGCCCCGCGAAGCTCGCCTCTTCGTGCTTGGTCGGGCCCGCCGCCACGGCGCTCCCGCGCAGCCATGCGTCGATGTTTCGCGCAGCCTTCTTGCCGTGGCCGACCCCGACCGTGACCGAGCGCTCCGCCGGCACCATGTCTCCGCCCGCGAAGATCCCGGGACGCCCGGTCATCATGCTCGCGTCCACCTTCACGACGCCATCCGCGACCTCGAGATCGGGAACGCCGTCGAGCAGTGACAGGTCCGCTTCCTGCCCGAGCGCCAACACGAGCGAGTCGGACTCGAGCTGCTCGAGCTCGCCCGTCGGCTGGGGGAACCCCGTCTCGTCGAGCTCCATGCGCTCGAGCGTGAGCGTGCCATCCTCGCCCGCGCTCTTGATCGTCGAGAGCCACTTCATCACCACGCCCTCCTCGAGGGCTTCCTGCAGCTCGAACTCGTGGGCTCCCATCTGCTCCTGCGTGCGCCTGTAGACGACGATCGCGTCGCTCGCTCCCAGGCGCTTGGCCGTGCGCGCCGCGTCCATCGCCGTGTTGCCGCCGCCGTAGATGACCACGCGCCGCCCGAGCAGGGGCCTCTCCTCCCCCTCCATGCTGCGCAGCAGCGAGACGGCGTCAAGTATGTGCGCGGCCTCGCCCGCCGGGATGTAGGCGCGCCTGCCTATGTGCGCGCCCACAGCCAGGAACGCCGCATCGAACGCTCCCTCATCGATCTCATCCTGGATGTCCGCCACCTTGTGGTCGCACTCGAGCGTCACGCCGAGCGCGAGGATCCGGTCGATCTCCGCCTGCAGCACGTCGCGCGGGAGCCTGTAGGCGGGGATGCCGAAGCGCATCATGCCCCCGGGCAGCGGTCCCGCGTCGCGGATCACGACCTCGTGCCCGAGCCGCGCGAGGTGGTAGGCCGCCGAGAGCCCCGACGGTCCCGCGCCGACCACCAGCACGCGCTTGCCCGAGGGCTCGGCGTCGGCTTGGACGGTCCATCCCTGCTCGATCGCCTGGTCGCCGAGGAAGCGCTCCACCGAGTTGATCCCGACCGCCTCGTCCAGCTCGGCGCGGTTGCACACGGTCGTGCAGGGGTGGTAGCAGACGCGGCCCATCACCGCCGGGAAGGGGTTGTCCTGCACGATCTGGCGCCACGCGTCCTCGTAGCGTCCCTCCTCGGCGTGGTAGAGCCAGGCCTGGATGTTCTCGCCCGCGGGACAGCCCTTGTTGCAGGGCGGCAGGCGATCGACGTACACCGGGCGTTCGTCACGCCATGCGCCCGTCTTGTTGGCCAGGCTCGAGCCCACGTCCAGCGTGATCGCAAAGGGCTTGTCCATCACAGAAGCCCGTAGCGCTCGATGTTGCGATCCGCGATCGCCTGGATGTGCGCGAGCACGTCCTCTCGCCGGTTCGGCTTGAAGAGATGCGAGTAGCGCCCCTGCAGCTTCAGGTACTCCTCCACCGGCCTGCGGCGGCGGATCTTGGAGACCGCGCTGACGTGACCGAGCTCGGCCTCGAACACCGGGAACAGGCCCGTCTCCTTGGCCAGGCGCGCCACCTTGATGCTGTCCGCCGCCGCGCAGCTCCACCCGAGCGGGCAGGTGACGAGGATGTGCAGGTAGCGCGCGCCGTGCAGCTCCATCGCGCGCTCCACCTTCGCCTCCACGTCGCGCAGGTCCGCGATCGTGGCCGTGGCCACATAGGGGATGTCGTGGGCCATCGCGATCCGCGCCATGTCCTTGCCCTGGCCGAACACGTTGCCCGGCTCCGCGCCCACCGCCTGCGTGGTCATCGTGCGCGCCGCCGGCGGGGTCGAGCCCGAGCGCTGCACCCCCGTGTTCATGTAGGCCTCGTTGTCGTAACAGATGTAGAGCACGTCGTCGTTTCGCTCGAACATCCCCGACAGGCACGCCATGCCGATGTCCACCGTGCCGCCGTCCCCCCCCTGCCCGATCACACGCACGTCGCTGCGGCCCTTCACCTTCAGCGCCGCCGCGATGCCCGTCGCGACAGAGGGCGCGTTGGCGAACAGCGAGTGCAGCCACGGCATCTGCCACGAGGACTCCGGATAGGGGGTCGAGAAGACCTCCAGGCAGCCCGTGGCGTTCGCCGCGATCAGCTGCCCACTCGTGGCGCGCATCGCCGCGTCGAGCGCGTAGCGGGCGCCGAGCGCCTCCCCGCAGCCCTGGCAGGCGCGGTGGCCCTTGGTGATCGAGTTGCTGCGATTGGGGTCCGCCTGCACCGACGAGAGCTCCGGATCGAGCAGCCGGTTGCCGGCCGCGTGAGAGCCCACCTGGTAGAACTTGATCGGCCGGCTCGCCATCCCCTACACCGGCCCCGCGGCAACCGTGCCGATGTCGCGCAGCATGTTCTCGGCGGGCGGGCCCGAGCGGCGCGTGGCCCGCGTGCGCTCCAGCTCGCGCTCGACCAGCTCGACGTTGAGATCGAGGAAGCTCATCTGCTCGAGGCGCTCCTCGAA
Organism: Solirubrobacteraceae bacterium; assembly: GCA_017882455.1. Taxonomy (GTDB): domain Bacteria; phylum Actinomycetota; class Thermoleophilia; order Solirubrobacterales; family Solirubrobacteraceae; genus Palsa-744. The sequence goes on from JADGPL010000014.1 coordinate 30,010, forward strand.
GGCGTCCTCCAGCAGCCCCACGAGCGAGGCCGTCGTGATCGGGCGCCCGCCGAGGCCCGCGATCACCGTGTGCACGCGCGCCGCCCCGTGCGGCAGCGCGGTCTGGACGTTCTCCGAGAGGATCCCGCCGACGCCCAGCGCGAGAGCCTTCTCGATCACGACCACCCTCGCCGCGCCCGCCAGCGCCTCGCGCACCGCCGCGAGCGGGAACGGCCGGAAGGCCTTGACCCCCACCGCGCCCACCTTCACGCCGCGATCACGCAGCTCGTCGACCGCGTCCTCGATCGTGCCGAGGACCGAGCCCAGCGCCACCACGATCGTCTCGGCCTCCTCGCAGCGGTAGCCGCGCAGCAGGCCGTCCTGCTGGCGTCCGAGCACGTCGCCCAGCTCGCCTGAGAGCTCGGGGATCGTCTCGAGCGCCTGCAGCTGCTTGACGTGGGCCAGGTACTTGACCTCGGTGAAGGCCTCCGGGCCGACCATCGCCCCGATCGTCACCGGCTCGTCCGGGTCGAGCACCTGGCGCGGCTCGTAGGCCGGCAGGAACTCGTCCACCTGCTCCTGGCTCGGCAGGTCGATGCGCTCGTAGGCGTGCGTGAGGATGAAGCCGTCCATGCACACCATCACCGGCAGCGAGAGCTCCTCCGCCAGGCGGAAGGCGAGCAGGTGGGTGTCCACCGCCTCCTGGTTGGACTCCACGTAGAGCTGCAGCCAGCCCGAGTCGCGCTGGGACATCGAGTCCGAGTGGTCGTTCCAGATGTTGATCGGGGCGCCGATCGCGCGGTTGGCCACCGTCATCACGATCGGCAGGCCGAGGCCCGAGGCGTTGTAGAGCGCCTCCGCCATGTACAACAGGCCCTGGCTCGCCGTCGCCGTATACGTGCGCGCGCCCGTCGCCGAGGCGCCGATCGCCACCGACATCGCCGCGTACTCAGACTCCACGTTCACGAACTCGCACGGCGCTATCTCCTCTGCCTTGACCATCGCCGAGAGCGCCTCCACGATGTGCGTCTGGGGCGAGATCGGGTAGGCCGGGATGACCTCCGGGCGACACAGGGCCACCGCCCGCGCGACCGCCCGCGATCCCTCGAGCTGCTCAAGCATGAGGTGAGACCTCCAGCTCGTGGCGCTTCTCGAGCACGTGCTCGAAGCAGGCCCTGGTCGCGGCCGCGTTGCCCTCCGCGACCGCTCCCTTGAAGCGCTCGGAGATCGCCGCCACGACCGCCGCGAGCGAGACTATCCCCGTGAGCGCCGCCAGGCCGCCCAGCAGCGCGGCGTTGGGGCGCAGCTGGCCGAGCTGGGCGCGGCAGATGTCCCCCGCCGGAACGCTCAGCAGGCGCTCGTGCTGGAAGTCCCGCGTCCACTCTCCGAGGCCCAGCTCGTCGAACGTGCGCGCCGAGTTGATCAGCACGTAGCCGTCACGGCGCAGCCCCCCGAACACGTCCACCTGGTGCAGAAGCGTCGGGTCCTGCACGATCAGCGCGTCCGGCTCGGAGACGGGCTCGCGCGTGCGGATCGGGCTGTCCGCGATGCGGCAGAACGACACCACCGGCGCACCCGTGCGCTCCGAGCCAAAGCTCGGGAACGCCTGGGCGTGTCTGCCCTCCTTGAAGGCCGCCAGCGACAGCAGCTCTGCGGCCGTCACCACGCCCTGTCCGCCACGGCCGTGAATGCGCACCTGGAACACGCCGCTGCGCCCCTACTCGCCCGCCGCAGAGGGCGTGCGTGTCACGAGGTGCGCGTCCGGCAGCGACAGCGAGAAGCCCTGCGCCGGTCCGGCGCCCACGTCGATCAGGAAGCTAGGTCGCCCCCAGCGGTCGTACTGCTCGCGGTCCACGTAGAAGGATGCGCCGGCGAGCTCGCCGAGGAGCAGGTCGTTGGCGCCCGTGAGAAGCTCGCCGCGCTGCAGGCAGATCGGGGAGGTGCCGTCACAGCAGCCCCCCGACTGGAAGATCTCGAGCGGGCCGCGATCCGCGCTCAAGCGCTCGAGCAGATCGATCGCCGCGGGGGTGGCTGTGAGGGTGGCCGGCATCCTCACTCCAGTCCAGCAGCCGCCGCCCACGCGCTGCATCCGTGCAAAGCCGCAGCGGGGCTGAGTCGTTGCCCGTGTCCGCTACCCGGACAGCCTGCGCGCGTCGCGCAGCACCGCCTCGAGCAGCGGGGCGATCGCCGCCCGCACCGGCTCCGAGAGCCCGCTGCCGGCATCGAAGCGCTGCCCCTCCACGCCGTGGAGGATCACGCGCGCGGGGAGGCGGTGGAGGGTCCGCGCGAGCTCGATCGCGCCCGCCACATCCACCGCATGCGTCGAGGAGGAGCTGCGCATCTCGGTGGGGATCGCCTGCTCGGAGGCGTCCACGCGATACAGGGTGCCCGCGCGCGCGCCCGAGTGGATCGCGTCCACGATCACCGCAGCGCCGTAGCCCTCCCACGCTTCGAGCAGGCCGAGCGTCTCGAGCTCGTGCTCGCGCACGGCCAGATCACGGGCGCCGTCCAGGGCGCGCAGGCGGCGAGCCACCTCGAGGCCGGCGTCATCGTCGTGGCGCAGGGCGTTGCCCACGCCGATCACCACCACCGACGCTGTGCCGCTCCCACGCGTCTGCCCACCGCTCCCACGCGTCTGCCCTCGCCCCCGGGGCGGGGCCGCACCCTCACCCACGCTCGACGGTCAGCTCGAGGAAGTGGGTCGCGCAGGAGATGCAGGGATCGTGGTTGCGGATCGCCTGCTCGCAGCGCAGCGAGAGCTGCTCGTCGGGAAGGTCGAGATCTCTTTCGACCACCGCGCGCAGGTCCTCCTCGATCGCGAGCTGGTTCTGAGAGGTCGGCGGCACGATCCTGGCGTCGAGGATCGTCCCGTCCTCGTCGATCTCATAGCGGTGGTAGAGCAGCCCGCGCGGAGCCTCGGTCGCGCCGTGGCCGACCGCGCGCCGCGGCGTGACCTCGACGGCCGGCGCGTCGGGCTCCTCATAGGCTTCGATCAGCGCGAGCGCTTCGTCGCTGGCCTGGACCAGCTCGACCGCGCGCACCACGATGCTCTGGAAGGGGTTGGTGCAGAGCGGCCCGAGACCGGCCTCACCCGCCGCCTCGCGCGCCAGCGGCCGCAGCTGCGCGTGGGAGAGCCCGTAGCGAGCGAGGGGACCCGTCAGGTAGGAGCCGCGCTCGCGCAGGCGCGCGTGCAGGGCATTGGAGTGCTCCACGTGCTCCTCCACCACGTGCTCGTCGAACTCGCCCGGCGCGATGTCAAGGCCGGCGTCCGAGCGGATCCTGCCGCGGTCGATCGGGTAGGAGCCGGGGTCGGGGTCAGACAGCGCGAGCAGCTCGGGGGTGCGCTCGACCTCCGGGAATGGCAGCTCGGCCGCCCAGCCGACGGTCGCGAGCGCCGTCTCTCGCGCGCGCTCCAGCGGCTCCAGCAGCGTGCGCAGCTGCACGCGGGTCGGGGCCTTGTAGAAGCCGCCCACGCGCACGTTGATCGGGTGCACCTCGCGCCCGCCCACGACCGCCATCAGGGCGTTGCCCGCCTTCTTCATCTGCAGGCCCTGTTCGACGATCCCCGCGTGGTCGCGCGCCATCTCCACCGCTCCCGGATAGCCGAGGAAGTCGGGGGCGTGGAGCATGTACACGTGCAGGCTGTGGCTCTCGATCCACTCGCCGCAGTACAGGAGCCTGCGCAGGTCCCGCAGCGGGCCCTCGTCGATCGTGACGCCGCACGCGTCCTCCATCGCCCGCACCGCGCTCATCTGGTACGCCACCGGGCAGATCCCGCAGATCCGCGCCGTCAGATCCGGCGCCTCGGTGAAGGCGCGCCCGCGCAGGAACGCCTCGAAGAAGCGCGGCGGCTCGTAGATGCGCAGTTTCACATCCTCGACGGTGCGGCCGTCGAGCCTCACGTACATCGCGCCCTCGCCCTCGACCCGGGCGAGATAGTCCGTGCGGATGATGCGGGTCTCGCCGCCCTGCGTGCCCCCGTCGGCGCTCATGCGGGCGCGCCTCCCGCGGGCTCATGCTCGTGGGCCTCGCTCGCCTCGCGGAAGGCAGCCGAGCCGGCGTTGAAGGTGCGGTAGACGCGCACCAGGTCGATCTCCTCGGAGCCGAGCTCGGCCATGCGGGCGCTGAGGGCCGCCGTGTTGGGCGACTCCATCGGGCCGAAGCAGCCGTAGCAGCCGCGGTCGTAGGCCGGACAGATCGCGCCACAGCCGGCGTGGGTGACCGGGCCCAGGCAGGGCGTGCCGTGGGCCACCATCACGCAGACCGTGCCACGGCGCTTGCACTCCACGCACACGCTGTGCCCGCGCACGCGCGGGCGCCGGCCGGCCAGGTGCGCGCCGATCACCTCCAGCAGCTGGACCTTGTTGATCGGGCAGCCGTTCAGCTCGAAGTCCACGGGCACGTGCGCGCTGATCGGGGTGGAGGTCGAGAGCGTCGAGATGAAGTCCGGCGAGGCGTACACGATCGAGGTGAACTCAGCCACGTCGCCGAAGTTCCGCAGCGCCTGGATGCCGCCCGCGGTGGCGCACGCGCCGATCGTGATCAGCGTGCGCGACTGGCGGCGGACCTCGCGGATGCGCTCCGCGTCGTGAGGGGTGGTGATCGAGCCCTCCACGATCGAGATGTCATAGGGGCCCTCCGCCACCGCGCTCGTGGCCTCCAGGAAGTAGGCGATCCGCAGACGGTCAGCGAGGGCGAGCAGCTCGTCCTCGCAGTCGAGCAGGCTCAGCTGGCAGCCATCGCAGGAGGAGAACTTCCACACGGCGAGCGTCTGCTTCGCCGACGTCTGCTTCGCCGGCGTCTGGTTCGAGTCCGCGCTCATCACAGCTCCCTGACCGCGAGCCAGCGTTCGAGCTCGCTCCAGGCGTACACGGGGCCGTCGCGGCAGACCAGCGTGGGACCGAGCTGGCAGTGCCCGCAGTGCGCGGTCCCGCACTGCATGTTGCGCTCCATCGAGGCCCGCACGCGCTCGCTCGTGAGCCCCGCCTGGGCGAGCGCGGAGACCGTGAAGCGCATCATCACCTCGGGACCGCACAGCAGCGCGCCGGCGCTGTCTGGATCAAAGCGCGCCCGGTGCACCAGCCGGGGCACCACGCCGACGTGCCCGAGCCACTCCGGGCCGGCGCTGTCCACGGTCACGGCGACCTCCATGCCCCGCGCGCTCCACTCCTCCAGCTCGGCCGTGTAGAGGAGCTGGTCGGGCGCGCGCCCACCGTAGAGCAGCCGCAGGCGCCCGTAGCGCTCCTGCCCGGCGAGCAGCGCGAGGATCGCGGGACGCAGCGGCGCCAGGCCGATGCCGCCGGCGACCACGAGCACGTCCGCGCCCTCGAGCTCCTCCAGCGGCCACGGTCGCCCGAACGGACCGCGCACGCCGAGCGCCTCGCCGGGCTTCGCCGCACAGATCGCCGCGGTTGCCAGGCCGACCGCGCGGACGGTGTGCACGAGCGGACCCCCGCCCGGATCGCCGCTGATCGAGATCGGCACCTCGCCCGCCCCGAAGGCCGAGAGCATCGTGAACTGGCCGGGGGCGAACTCCAGGCGCGCGCCGTCCCGCGGCTCGAGCTCGAGCGTCCACGTGTCCGCGGTCTCCTGGCGCTTGCCCGTGACCGTGAACGACGCCGGCACCATCGGGCCGGGCCGCGGTCGTGTGAGCTCAGCCGCGGCGCCCATCAGCCGGGGCGCCCATGGCCGTACACGTCGAGCAGCTGCAGCCGCGTGGCCTGCAGGCGCTGGGTCATCGCCGCGGCGAAGCGGCGCATCAGCTGGTAGCCGAGCTCGTGGTCCGCCTCGCACTTGGCGCGCAGGCACGCGCCGTCGAACACCACCGCGGCGGTGGCCTCTCTCGCGCGCGCGTCGAACTGCCAGCGGTAGGGCTCGAACAGCCACGACCAGCCCACCACCTCGCCTCGCTGCAGCGTCTCGATCACGAGCCTGCGCCCGGGCGCCTGCACCTCGAGCGCGACCATGCCCTCGCGAATCAGGAAGAAGTGCTCGGCCGCCTCGCCCTCGCGAAAGAGCATCGCGCCGGCCGGGAAGCGCTCGTTGACCGCGCAGGCCGCGATCAGCCGCAGCTGGTCCTGCGAGAGCCCCGCGAACGTCGGCGCCGCGGCGATCAGCTCGTCAAGGCCGCGCATCGCCCACCGCCTCGCTGTCGCGGATCGCCCGCGCCTCCTCGGTGATGTCGATGCCGACCGGGCACCACGCGATGCAGCGCCCGCAGCCCACGCACCCGGAGCTGCCGAACTGGTCGATCCAGGTGGCCAGCTTGTGGGTCATCCACTGGCGATAGCGCGAGCGCGTGGACGCGCGCACCGAGCCCCCGTGGATGTGGGAGTAGTCCACCGTGAAGCACGAGTCCCAGCGCTGGTGGCGCTCCACGTGCTCGCCCGCCAGGTCGGTCACGTCCTCCACGCTCGTACAGAAGCAGGTGGGGCACACCATCGTGCAGTTCCCGCACGAGAGGCAGCGCTCGGCCACCTCCTCCCAGCGCGGGTTCTCGAGGTTGCGATACAGCAGGTCCCTGATGTCTGTGACGTCGAGCTCCCGGCCCATCTGGGCTGCCGCCCGGTCGTGCGCCGCGCTCGCCGCCGCGCGCTCGTGCTGGCCCGCGGGCGCGTGGCGCAGCTCGCCCAGCAGCTCGCCTCCACGCTCGCTGCCCACCTCGAGCACGAAGTAGTGGCGGTCCTGCTCCAGGACCTCCGTGAGGGCGATGTCGAAGCCGCTCTCAGCCGTGGGGCCGGTGCCCATCGACGAGCAGAAGCAGGTGTTGCCCGCCTGGGCGCACTGGACCGCGATCACGAGCACGTCCTCGCGGCGGGCGCGATCGGCGGGGTCGGTGTGCGCGCCGCCGAGCAGTACGCGGTCGAGGATGCCCATCGCGTGCAGCTCGCACGAGCGCGCGCCCAGGAAGGCGTAGCGGGGCGCCGTTCGGGGCTCGGGCTCGAGCTCCGTCAGCCCCCCATCCGCGTCGCGCCGCGCGCGCCACAGGCGCACCTCGGGGGGAAGCTGGTAGCGCTTCCACGAGTGCGGGCCGACGTTGTAGCCGAACAGCGCCGCGTCCTCACGGCGGCGCAGCCGGTAGTGGCCGGCCTCCTGCTCGTCCGTCCAGCCGATCGGCAGCTCCGCGCTCGAGGCGATCTCCTCATAGACGATCGCCTGGTCGCGCACCGTCGGCCCCACCACCGTGTAGCCGCGACGAGCGAGCGCGCCGAACAGCTCATCGAAGTCCTGGCGCTCAAGCGTGTGGCTCGCCGACTCACTCATCTGACGTTGAGTCTCCCCTTTGATCCATTTTCACGCAAGCCCGTCGGGGAGGTGTACAGCCATTGCAATACACCACACGCCGCCGGAATGCCGACACGAACTCCAACCTCAACACCCCCCACGACAGGCGTATAACCATGGCGATACAGCACACGCCGCCGGAACACCGACACGAACTCCAACCTCAACACCCCCCACGACAGGTGTATAACCATGGTGATACAGCACACGCCGCGGGAACACCGACACGAACGCCGACCTCGAGACATTCGAGGCCCCCGGGCGCGAACGGCGCACCGGGAGCCTCGCTGCCTCAGTCCCCACGATCTCCCTAGAAGAAGCCCATCGCGTTCTTGTCGTAGCTGACGAGCAGGCACTTCGTCTGCGAGTAGTGGTCGAGCATCATCTTGTGGTTCTCGCGCCCCACGCCCGAGACCTTGTAGCCACCGAAGGCTGCGTGGGCCGGGTAGAGGTGGTAGCAGTTGGTCCACACCCTGCCCGCCTTGATCCCGCGGCCCATCCTGAAGGCGCGACTGCCGTCGCGGCTCCACACGCCCGCCCCCAGCCCATAGAGGGTGTCGTTGGCGATCTCCAGGGCCTCGGCCTCGTCCTTGAACGTGGTCACCGCGAGCACCGGGCCGAAGATCTCCTCCTGGAAGATCCGCATGTCGTTGGTGCCCTTGAAGACTGTCGGCTCGTAGTAGTAGCCGCCGGCCAGCTCGCCGCCGAGCATGTTGCGATGCCCGCCGATCAACAGCTCCGCGCCCTCCTCGAGCCCGATCTTGACGTAGCTTTCGATCTTCTCCAGCTGCGCCGCCGAGTTCTGGGCCCCGATCTGCACGGTGCGGTCGAGCGGGCTGCCCTGCTTGATCGCCCGGATGCGATCCAGGCAGCGAGCCATGAACTCGTCGTAGATCGACTCCTGGATCAGCGCCCGCGAGGGACACGTGCAGACCTCGCCCTTGTTGAAGGCGTAGAGCACGAGCCCCTCTATCGCCTTGTCCAGGAACTCGTCGTCCACCGCCATCACGTCCTCGAAGAAGATGTTCGGCGACTTGCCCCCCAGCTCGACAGTCGAGGGGATGATGTTCTGGGCGGCGTACTGCATGATCAGCCGGCCCGTCACGGTCTCCCCGGTGAAGGAGACCTTGTTGATTCGCTTGTTCGACGCCAGCGCCTTGCCCGTCTCGGCGCCCGGGCCGTTGACGATGTTGAGCACCCCCGGCGGGATGATGTCCTGCACGAGCTCCGCGAACTTGAGGATCGACCATGGCGTCGGGGAGGCCGGCTTGACGACCGTGCAGTTGCCCGCGGCCAGGGCCGGGGCGATCTTCCAGGCGGCCATCAGCAGCGGGAAGTTGAACGGGATGATCTGACCGACCACGCCGAGCGGCTCGGAGAAGTGGTAGGCGACCGTGTCCTTGTCGATCTCCGAGATCCTGCCCTCCTCGCCGCGGATCACGTCGGCGAAGTAGCGGAAGTGGTCGGCCGCGAGCGGGATGTCCGCGGCGAGCGTCTCACGCACCGGCTTGCCGTTCTCCCAGCTCTCTGCCACGGCCAGCATCTCGAGGTTCGCTTCGATCGCGTCCGCGACCGCGTTCAGGACCTGCGAGCGCTCGGTCGTCGAGGTCTCCCCCCAGGCGTCCTTGGCCGCGTGGGCGGCGTCCAGCGCGAGCTCGATGTCCTGGGCGCCCGAGTAGGCGACCTCGCAGATCGACTCTCCGGTGGCCGGTGAGAGGTTCTCGCGGTAGTGGCCCTCGACGGGCGCCACCCACTCCCCGCCGATGAAGTTGTCATAGCGCTCCTTGCACTGCACCGGGCTACCGGGCTGCCCCGGGGCCTCGAACGTCGTGGACTGCTCGAGCGTTGCCATCTGCTGTGTTTCCCTTCGTGATCGCTGTGGACTGGATCTCAAGCTCGAGGACGACGCGCAGGTGGGATCGTGAAGATCGGCCGCTTGCGCTTGGCCCTCACCTTCTCCTTCTTCTTCCTTCGCAGCTCGAGTTGAGGGGCTGCCATGACCGTATGGACCTGGGCTGCTCAGGGCATCGGAGTCTTCCCCGCGCTCGCACGTGCATTTCTACGTATCCGGCCGCGCGCAGCGGGAACGGCACGCCGGGGTGGGGTCGGTGCTCGCACGAGAACCCCATCGCAGCTACCTCCCAGAGATGTCGTAGCCGAGCACCATGCCTTCGACGCTAGATCCACGGAGGGCGCGGTTCATCGGTGGCTTGCCCCAGTCGAGTTGCACACTTCTACCGAGGCGCCCGCCCGAGGATCAGAGCGACGGCACGGGCCGCCGCGGCGGCGCGCCCGCCAGGCGGATGCGCGCGTCCACGATCGTCGCGCCCGCGGGGCCGACGACCACCGGATTGGCATCCAGCTCGACCACCTCCGGGTGCGCCTCCACGAGCGCGCTCAGCCGCAGCAGCATCTCCTCGACCGTGGCGATGTCGCACGCGGGCGCGCCACGATAGCCCTCGAGCAGCCGGAAGGTGCGAAGACCACGGAGCATCTCCTGCCCATCCAGGTCCGTCAGCGGCGTGATCCGCACCGCCACGTCTCCCAGCACCTCCACGCTCGTGCCGCCCGCGCCGCAGGCGATCACCGGCCCGAAGCTCTGATCGTGGACCACCCCCATCAACAGCTCGACCCCCGGCTCGACCATCGGCTGCACCAGCAGCCCTTCCAGGCGATGTCCCGCGCGGTCGACGGCGCCGGCCATCTCCTCGGCTGCCTTCTTCACCTGCCGCGCTCCCCGCAGGCCGAGACGGACGCCGCCCGCATCGCTCTTGTGCAGCAGGCCCTTGGCGATGGCCTTGATCGCCACCGGGACGCCCATCTCCGCGGCCGCGGCGGCGGCCTCGGCCGGACCGGCGAGGATGCGGGTCTCCACGAGCGGGAGCCCATAGCAGTCGAGCAGGGCCGCCACCTCGCTCGCCCCCAGCCAGCCCTCGCCGTCGCTGAGCGCCGCCGCCACGAGCGCCGCCGCCTCATCACTGCGAATGCCAGTCAGCTGCGGCACACGGCCGAGCGGCCGGCTGCGCCAGCGACCGTAGCGGGCCACATGCCCGAGGGCGCGGGCGGCGTCCTCGGGGAACCCGAAGGTCGGCACGTGCGCATCGCCGTCCCGCCCGGGCGGGACACCCTCGCTGTTCATGAAGACCGCCGCCACAGGCACGCCGACGGCGTTCGCGGCGTTGGCGGCCGCCGCACGCAGCTCGCGAGCCACGTCCTCGGCGCGGGTGAGCAGCGGCGGGACGAAGATCGCCACGATCGCGTCGCAGGCGTCCTCGGCCACCAGCGCTTCGATCGTCCTCCTGTAGCTCTGGGCCGGCGCCGTGGCGATCATGTCGATCGGGTTGCCCAGCGACGCCTCCGGCGCGAGGAAGCCGGCCAGGCGCGAGCGCACCGCCGCCGAGATCTCCACCACGTCCAGCCCCGCCGACTGGCAGGCGTCCGCGCACATGATGCCCGGCCCGCCCGCGTTGGTCACGATCGCCACCCGCGTGCCCGCGGGCACCGGCTGGGCCGCGAGCAGGGCGCCGACGTCGAACAGTTCCTGCATCGTGTCCGTGCGGATCACGCCCGCCTGGCCGAAGAGCGCGTCCACAGTCACATCCGAGGCCGACAGCAGCGCCCCGGTGTGCGAGGCGCTGGCCCGGGCGCCCGCCGGAGAGCGCCCGCTCTTGACCGCCACGATCGGCTTGGCCCTGCTCACCCTGCGCGCGATCCGCGCGAAGCGGCGGGGGTTGCCGAACGACTCCAGGTAGAGCATGAGCACGCTCGTGTCGGCGTCCTGCTCCCAGTACTCGAGCAGATCGTTGCCCGAGATGTCCGCCTTGTTGCCGACCGACACGAACGAGGAGAGCCCGAGCCCCAGCCGGTTGGCCGCCTCGATGACCGCGATCCCCAGGCCACCGCTCTGAGAGAGGAAGCCGATCGGCCCGGGCGGCGGCATCCGCTCCGCGAAGGTCGCATCCAGGCGCACCTCCGCCGACGTGTTGAGCACTCCCAGGCAGTTGGGTCCGATCAGCCGCATGCCCGCCTCGCGACAGACCTCCACCAGCTCGCTCTGGCGGACCGCGCCCTCGGCGCCGACCTCGCTGAACCCGGCCGAGATCACCAGCAGCGCGCGGGTTCCCGCCGCGGCGCATTCACGGGCCACCGCGGCCACCTGCTCGGCGGGCACCGCGATCACGGCTAGGTCCACCGGCTTGGGTACCTCGGCGATCGAGTCGTAGGCGCGCCTGCCGGCGATCGTGTGCACCCGGCGGTTGACCGCGTAGAGACGACCCGTGAAGCCCTGGGAGCGAAGGTTGCGCAGGATCGCCCCCCCGACCGTTGCGCGCTTGGGAGAGGCTCCGATCACGGCCACCGATCCGGGCCGCAGGAAGAGCCCGACCGCGGCGATCGCCGCCGCCTGCTCGCGCTGCTCGAAGCGCTCGCGGGTCTGCTCCGAGGGCGAGGTCGGCAGTTCGACGTGGACGGCGCCGTCGGAGGTTTGCAGCTCCACGGCGTAGCCGCTGTCGCGGAACACCTGGATCATGTGGTGGTTGGCGGGCAGCACCTCCGCGGTGAGCAGACGGATGCCGTTCTCTTCGGCAGCCGCCGCCAGGTGTCCCAGCATGATCGTGGCGATCCCGTGGCCCTGCCAGGCGTCCGCGACCGTGAACGCCACTTCGGCGCGCTCCGGGCCCGTCCTGATGTAGGCCGCGTGGGCGACGATCTCCTGGTCGTGCCCGGTCGTCGCCACCAGCGCGTAGCGGTCGCCGTCGTCCACGTCCATCGACCAGTCCGCAGCCCAAGCGAGGTCGACCTGGCCGAAGAAGCGAAAGCCGATCGACCGCGGCGAGAGCTCGTGCAGGAAGCGCTCGATCGCCGGTCGATCCTCACCGCAGACCCCTCGCACGCGCACCGTCGAGCCGTCCCGCAGCGCCACGTCGACCGTGCGCGCGGGTGTTTGCGGGCGAGCCGCTTCTATCCGAGCGACGCTCACCGTGCTCGGGCCTCCGCGCCGGCCACCGCTCCGGCCCCGGCGAGGCTGCGATCGAGAGCGTGCGCGACCTCGTCGACCTGCGCGCCCAGAGGGCGCTGCGTGTCGCACTCGTACACCACCGCGGCGGGGAGCTCCTCGAGCTCCTGGAAGGAGCGGAACTGCTCGGCCACGATCTCCGGGGTGGCGTCTGAGACGTGGCGCGCCTGCATCCGTCGGTGGGCGCGCTCGAGCGCGACGGCGAGCGGAATCGAGCAGCGGACCGTCAGGAACGGCGCACGGCTCTGCGAGACCGGCTCGAACAGCCGGGCGCGGTCGCTGCGCAGGCGGCAGGTGGCGTCCACGATCACCGCGTGGCCGCTCTCGAGCTTGGCCTTCGCGTCCAGGCCCAGACGCTCGTAGGTGGCGCGAGTGACGGCCGGGTCGTACAGCTCGCTGCCAGCCCGCTCGCTCACCGCCAGCCCGGCGCCGAGCTTGCGGACCGCATCCGAGGAGAGCACCTCGAAGCCCGAGCGGCGCGAGAGCTCCTGCGCCAGGGTCGACTTCCCGCTGGCCGCGGGGCCGCAGAGGATCAGGGCGAGCGGCTCGCGGGCACGCCAGCACAGGCGCTCGCCCAGCGCCCACATCGCCTCGGCCCTCGCCAGCTGCTCGGCACGCGCGCTGCCTGCATGATGCTCGCCCGCGGCGATCAGCGCGACCTTGGCGCGAACGAACGCGCGGTGGGCGCCGTAGAAGGCGAGCAGGGCCTCGCTGCCGAGGTCGAGGCCGTTGCGGCGGTAGGCGCCGATGAGCTCCTCGGCGGCCCACCGCTGTCCGAAGGCCTCGAGGTCCATGGCGAGAAAGGCGAGATCGCAGGCGATGTCGGTGTGTCGGAAGGCGGGATCGAACTCGATTCGGTCCACGATGCGAACCGCTCCGACTGCCAGCACGTGCTCGCAGCGCAGATCGCCGTGCCCGTCGCGGACGAGCCCGGCGCGCCTGCGACGCTCGATCTCCTCTGCGTGGAGCGCCACGAACGCCTCGCCGAAGCCGAGCGGCGCATCGAACGTCCACCCGATCCCCTGCTCCCGAGCGACGGCCGCGAGCTCGCGCAGGTTCCGCTCCCACATCTCCAGGACCTGGCGCGGACGGGCCCCGTCCACCTGTGGCGCTCGGCGGTGAAAGTCGGCCAGGCGACGTGCCACCGCCTCGAGCTGCTCGCGCCGCAGCGCGCCGGCCGCGATCAACCCGGCGAGCGAGCCTGACTCGTCGAAGCTGCGCATCTCCACCGCGTACTCAACCGCGCCGGGGTCGTGCTCGCGCGCCAGCTCGAAGCCCGCCCCGCTTCTCACGATCGCGCAGACGCCCAGGTAGACGTCGCCCGCCAGCTCGGCGTTCACCCGCACCTCCTCCTCGCAGGCCGCGCGGCGCAGCGCCGGCGTGCGGTAGTCGAGGAAGCCGAGCACCACGGGCTTCTTGACCTTGTATGCGCGCCCGTCCGTCACGAACACCCAGGAGGCGTGCGTCTCGTGCACCGCGACGCGGGTCGTGGCGTCGTAGGTCGCGGGGTCCGCCATCGCCCTCAGCAGCGCAGGATCGCCCGCCGGCGGCGGGGCGGGCTCGCCGCGATCATGCATGGCCGTGGACGAGCTCATCGGGTCGCACTCCTCATTACGCGAAGATCCTGCCGCTCATGCTGATGGCGACACCGGGCCCGGGCATCCGTGAAACCCCGCACCGCTCGGCGGAACTCGCCCGAAGGCTCAGCGGTAACACACTGATGACCCGCGCACGCGCTGGCGCCAAGGTTGGCCTCATGAGCACAACCCCTTCCGACACCACCCCCCCAGACGATTTCATCCGCTCGTTCTCCAACCTCGGCAGGGCGGACGTCGCCTATGCCGGCGGCAAGGGCGCGAACCTCGGCGAGCTGACCCGAGCCGGGCTGCCTGTACCTCCTGGCTTCGTGGTCGGCGCCCCGGCCTATGCGACGTTCTGTGACGAGTCCGGGCTGCGAGCGCAGCTGGAGAAGACGCTCGCGGACATCGACATCGAGGACGGGGCGGCGCTCGAGGCCGCTGCCACCGCGGCACGCCAGGCGGCGCTCGACGCGCCCATGCCTCCGGAGCTGAGGGACGCGATCGTGGCGGCCTATCTCGACCTGGCGGGCGCCCACCCCGACGCCCCGGTTGCCGTGCGCTCCTCGGCGACCGCCGAGGACACCGCCTCGGCGTCCTTCGCCGGGATGAACGAAACCTTCCTCAACACACGCGGTCCCGATGCGGTGCTCGACGCCGTCAAACGCTGCTGGGGCTCGCTGTTCGGAGCACGCACCATCTACTACCGCGGGCAGCGCGGCTTCAGCCAGGCCGGCATGGACATCGCCGTGGTCGTGCAGGTGCAGATCCCCTCGACCCGCGCGGGCGTGATGTTCACCGTCGACCCCGCCTCGGGCGATCCGGACATGCTGGTGATCGAGGGCTCCTTCGGCCTCGGCGAGGCCGTGGTCTCGGGCAGCGTCTCGCCCGATCGCTATGTCGTGCGCAAGAGCGACCTGGCGATCCTCACGCGTTCCGTGCGGCCCAAGGAGCTGGTGATCGAGGCCGCGGAGGGCGGCGGCACGCGCACGCGCACGCTGAGCTCCGAGGAGGGCATGCGCCCCGTGCTCAGCGATCTCGAGGTCATCGACCTGGCCAAGCTCGGGCTCGCCATCGAGCAGCACTACGGCAGCGGCCAGGACACCGAGTGGTCCTTCGACCCCGATGGCAACGCCTGGATGCTGCAGAGCCGCCCGATCACCACGATCGCCGCCCCCGAGCACGCCCCCGACGAGGTGCTCGTGCGCGGGCTGGGCGCGGCTCCGGGATTGGCCAGCGGCAAGGTGCGGGTCCTCGAGGACCCCCACGACACCGGCGCGTTCCGCGACGGCGAGGTGCTCGTGGCGCACATGACCACGCCGGACTGGGTGCCGCTGATGCGCCGGGCGGCCGCGATCATCACCGACTCGGGCGGCATGACCTGTCACGCCGCGATCGTCACCCGCGAGCTGGGCATCCCCTGCATCGTGGGCACCGGCGAAGCCACCAAGAGACTGCGAAACGACGAGCTGGTGACCGTGGATGCGACCCACGGCACGGTGCTCGAGGGCGCGTCCGCGCCAGAGCCAGAGCCATCCACTGCGAGCGTCACGGCGGTCGCGGGGCCGGGCACGCTGTCCTCAGCCGGCGCCGCAGCGCCCGTGACGGCCACGCGGCTGCTGGTCAACCTCTCAGAGCCATCCCAGGTCGAGCGCACGGCTGCCCTGGAGGTCGATGGCGTGGGCCTGCTGCGCGCCGAGCTGATGCTGATCGAGGCGCTCGACGGCAGCCATCCCCGCCAGCTGATCGAGGAGGGCAACACCGAGGAGTTCGTCGCGAGGATGGCCGACGGGCTGACCACGTTCGCGTCCGGCTTCGCCCCCCGCCCCGTGACCTACCGCACGACCGACTTCCGCACCAACGAGTTCCGCAACCTGCGCGGCGGCGAGCGCTTCGAGCCGCAGGAGGCCAACCCGATGATCGGCTACCGCGGAGCCCTGCGCTACGTCCAGGAGCCCGAGGTGTTCGCGCTGGAGATGCAGGCCATCGGCCGCGTCTGGGACGCCGGCCACAAGAACCTGCACGTGATGCTGCCGTTCGTGCGCACCGCATCAGAGCTCGAGCGCTGCCGTGAGCTGGTGGCGGATGCCGGCCTGCTCGAGCGCCGCGACTTCGAGCTGTGGATCATGGCCGAGGTGCCCTCCGTGCTGTTCAACCTCGAGCGCTATGCGCGGCTGGGCATCGCCGGCATCTCGATCGGCTCCAACGACCTCACCCAGCTGATGCTCGGCGCCGACCGGGACTCCGAGGTGCTGGCCGCGACCTTCGACGAGCGCGACCCGGCCGTGCTCGACTATCTCACAGAGCTGATCCCGCGCGCCCGCGAGCTCGGCCTGCACACCTCCATCTGCGGGCAGGCCCCCTCGGTGCACCCGGAGTACGCTGAGCTGCTGGTGCGCCTGGGCATCGAGAACATCTCCGTGAGCGTCGACGCGGTGCAGCGCACGCGGCGACTGATCGCCGCCGCCGAGCAGCGCGTGCTGCTGGAGGCAGCCCTCGAGCGCACGGCCGGCGCGAGCGACCAGCACACCCACGCTGAACACCAATCAGGACACCACTGAAAGGGCCCCCCGAAATGACAAGCTCAACGACACCCACAGTCGCCGTCAGCGAGGTGATGCACTACGGGATCATCACCGCCTCGCCCGACGCCCCACTGGCCGAGGTCGCCGGCCAGCTCGCCCACAACCGCGTTCACTGCGTGGTCGTCGAGGGGATCACCCGACGCATCGACGGACAGGAGACGCTCGTGTGGGGCATCCTCTCCGACCTCGACCTGATCAAGGCGTTTGCCGCAGATCGCGTCGAGGCGCTCGCCGGCGAAGTGGCGGCGAGCGAGATCGTGACCGTGGACTCCTCCGATCGCATCGACCGGGTCGCCCGCCTGATGGCCGAGCACGACTGCACGCACCTGGTCGTCGTCTCGCCCGAGACCGGTGAGCCGGTGGGCGTCGTCTCGAGCCTCGATGTCGCCCAGGGCCTGGCCCTCTCCAAGCATCTGGGCGGATGAGCGCCGCCGAGGCCAGGCTTGGGCACGGCGCCCCGCCCGGCCGCCATGCCCTGTCCGGACGCCTGCCCATCCTCGGGATCGTGGCGGTGTCCGCGCTCGGCCTGGTGAGCTGCGGCGGCTCGAGCAAGAGCAGCTCGAGCGCGACCTCCCACTCCACCCCCACCGCGAGCACGAGCACGACCGCCACCGCCACCGCCACGCAGCAGAGCTCCGCTCCGCCGACGACCACGGCGACCGCGCCGAGCGCCTCCCGGACGGTCACCGCCACAGCGGGCGCCATCACCGCCACGATCCACGCCGGATCCCACGTGCCGCGGGTTGGACGGGTATGGCCCCTGCACTTCACCGTGCTGAGCAGCGGGCGTCCCGTGAAGGCAGCCGTCAGCTATGAGTACCTGTTCGGCGGTCAGGTGGTGGCCCACCGCTCGCACTACACGTTCATCGGACATTTCTCGGACGTGTTTCGCTGGCCGTCCTCGGCGGTCGGCTATCCGCTGACGTTTCGCGCCGCGATCACATCGCAGGGGGCCACGATCAACCTCGACTATCCGGTGAAGGTCACGCGGTGAGCGAGGAGGCGGGCGCCGAGGTGCTCGTCGAGCATGCTGGTAAGAGCTTCGGACGAATCGGCGCCCTTGATGACGTCTCGCTGCACATGGACCGCGGCGAGGCGATTGCGATCACCGGGCGCTCGGGCTCGGGCAAGAGCACGCTGCTCGGCCTGATCGGCGGTCTCGAGCGACCAGACCGCGGGAAGGTGCTGATCGACGGGCGCCCCGTGTGGTTGGATCGCCATCCGGCCCAAGCTCGCCGCGAGCTCGTCGGCTTCGTCTTCCAGCGCCATCTGCTGCTGGCGGCGCTCTCGGCGCGAGCCAACGTGGAAGTGCCGTTGATCGGGGCAGGGGTCCACCGAGCCGAGCGTCGACGCCGCGCACTGGCGCTGCTCGAGGAGGTCGGGCTGGCAGACCGCGCCGAGCATCTCCCCTCCGAGCTCTCCGGCGGCGAGAGCCAGCGTGTGGCCGTGGCGCGCGCGCTCGTAAACGAACCGCGCCTGCTGCTCGCCGACGAGCCGACCGGGGCGCTTGACTCGGTCACCTCCGAACGCGTCCTCGACCTGCTCTTCCGGCTGCGCGACCGCCTCGGTATGACGCTCGCCGTGGTCAGCTACGACCCCGACGTGGCCAAGCGAGCCGACCGTACCCTGACGCTCATCGACGGCCGGATCGGCGACACGGGCGAGGCCGGGATCGCCCAGGCCTAGGAGTCGGTGCCTCCGTGTTCACGATCATCCAGACCAACCTGCGCCGGCGCCTGGCCCGCACGCTGTTCACGGCCTCGGGGATCGCTGTCGGGGTGGCGACGATCGTGGCCCTCCTGTCCTTCACCCAAGGGCTCAAGGACACAGCCGCCGGATTCGTGCATCTCGGCGGCTCGGATCTCGGCGTCTTCCAGGCCAACGTCTCAGATCCGACCGCCTCGATCCTGCCCGAATCGCTCGTGGCGCGGCTCGACGCCACCCCCGAGGTCTCGCGCGCCACGCCGCTGCTGCTGGTCACCGAAGCGCTGAAGGCGGACCCGTCGGCGATCGTCTTCGGAGCCCAGCCGTCGGGCTTCTTCAGTCAGGGACTCGTGCTGCTCAGGGGGGCTCGCCCGCAGGGACAGGAAGTGCTGATCGGCGATCGCCTGGCCGCGTCCCTTCACCTGCGCCCCGGCGGCGTGCTGCGAGTGGACGGGCACCCGTTTGGGATCGCCGGCATCTACCACTCGGGAGTGCTCTTCGAGGACTCCGGCGCCGTCCTATCGATCGAAGATGCGCGCACTCTCACGAGCCGCCCGGGCGAGGTCACCGACATCGTCGTCGAGCTCGCGGCGGGCACGCGCGCGAGCAGCGCCGCGCGCAAGATCGAGCGGTCCTTCCCGGGCACCCAGGTGATCACCGATCCCGATCAGGCCCTGCGAGCGGGCGCCAACAGCACGCTCATCTCCAAGGCGATCCTGGTGATAGTCGTGATCGCCCTGATCGTTGGGGCGATCAGCGTGGCCAACACGATGGCCATGTCGATCCTCGAGCGCCAGGGCGAGCTCGGACTGCTCAGCACCGTCGGCTGGTCCCCCGTGCGCGTCGCCTCCCTGATCCTCGGAGAAGGGGTCGCCGTGAGCACCCTCGGCGCGGCGGGCGGCCTCCTGCTAGGCGTGATCGGCGGCGGCCTGCTCGTGCATGCGCTCGGCGTGAGCGCCTACGTGTCTCCGGCGATCACCGCGTGGGGGCTCGGGCGCGGGCTGCTCGTGGGCGTGGCCATCGGCGTGCTCGGCGGCATCTACCCCGCCTGGCGGGTCACCCGCATGACGCCGTTGCGAGCGCTGTCGAACGCCTGAGGGCTCGCGCAGCACCGAGGCACGCAGCGCGCGCTGGATGTCCGTCATCGACAGCATGCCGACGGGACGAGCGAGGTCATCGACCACCACCGCCCGCCCGATGCGCGCGAAGGCGGGCCGATCGAGGAGGCTGAGCAGATCCTCCTCCCCGCGCACGAGCAGCGCGTCATCCCGCACGGCGACGTCGCCCACGCGCCGCAGCCGGCGCTGCTCAGGCGAGAGCGCCTCGATCTGCCCGAGGCTGACGAGTCCGAGCGCCCGGCCGGCACGGTCGACGACGGGGAAGGAGGTGAAGCGAAGGACCATGAAGAACTCTCGCCCGGCCTGCCCCGCGGGCATCTCCGCCGGGATGCTGAACACGGGCGTCGACATCAGATCGCGCACGCGCAGGCCCGAGAGCGCGGCCTGCATCTTCCCGCCCTCAGCCTGCGCGCCGGCGGCTGCCGTGATGAAGAAGCCGATCAGCGCCAGCCACAGTCCCTCGGGCAGTCCGTTGAGGATCTCGAGCAAGCCGAGCGCGATCAGCACGTAGCCGAAGCCGCGACCGATGCTCGCCGCGGTCTCGCTCGCTCTGGCCAGCTCGCCGCTGCGCCGCCACAGCAGCGAGCGCAGCACCCTTCCGCCGTCGAGCGGGAAGGCCGGCATCAGGTTGAAGACCAGGACGGCCCCGTTGACCAGGGCCTGATATTCGACCAGGGCGCTGATCGCGGCGGGGGTGGAGGCGGGCAGCAGCACGGCGGCAAGGGCGAAGCAGGCACAGAGCACGGCCGTCACGGCCGGCCCGGCGAGCGCGAAGCGCAGCTCGTCACCCGGGGTGTGGGCCTCGCCGCGCAGGCGCGAGACGCCGCCGAGCAGCCACAGGTCGATCTCATCGACCTCGATGCCGCGCCTTCGCGCCACGAGCGCGTGCCCGAACTCGTGGGCGAGGATGCTCGCGAACAGCAGCAGCGCGCTCGCGAGCCCCAGCCCATAGGCCGCGAGGGCACCGATCCCGTGCACCTGTTCGGGGAAGTAGTCGGCTCCCAGGGTCCAGGTGATCAGGGCGACTATCACCAGCCACAGCGGGCTGACACCGACCGGGATGCCGGCGATGCGCCCCACACGAAAGCTGCGGCCTGGCATCGGAGCTCGCGCTCAGGCCGCGATCAGGACCCTGATCCGATCAGGCAGGATCGCCAGGACGTCATCGATCTCACCGGCGCTCACGTGCTCGCGCAGGACCTTCGAGACGGCGGCGACGGCCAGCGAGGCCTCTGTCTCTCCCGCCATCCGCCCCTCCGCGGCCACGTGCGCCAGGAACGCGTCCGCGTCATGGATCGTCGAAGGCGTGCGGCCGGGCACCCAGTCCTCGTAGTAGATCCCGCGGATCAGCGTCGGCAGCTGGGCGGCGAGCGTGGCAGCCGTATCGACGGTCAACCGGTCCCTGAGGGTGTGCAGAACAGCGCGCAGCGCGCGGTAGGCGTACTGGTGATCCTCCACACCGAGCTCATCCGCGAGCTCCTTCAGCCATACATGCGTCTTCTCGACGCTGCGCTCGATGATGCTGGGCTCAACCGGGCTCATTCCCGCCTCCTGGACTCGTAGACATGGATAGAACAAGACTCGCGCTCAGGGCCCGTGCGCGTATCCGTGATCGGCAGCGGTTCGTCTCCGTGCAAGGCCGCATCCGGGCGTATGGTTGGGTGGATGAGCCGCGCCGCCGCACCACCACCCCCCGGGGCGTCCCTGCCATCCGGGGGGGCGCTGCCATCCGGGGCGTCCCAGCTACCCGGGGCGTCTCTGCCATCCGGGGGGGCGCTGCCACCCGGGGGGTCCCTGCCATCCAGGACGGTCGGGCGCGCGTGAGGACCAACCTGGCAATGCGCCTGTTGCTGGTGTGGCTGGGCAACTGCCTCGGGCTGGTGGTGGCGGCGGCGCTGCTGCCGGCGGTCTCCTATGCGGGCGATATCGGCACGCTGCTGTGGGCGGGTGCGATCCTCGCCCTGGTCAACTTCGCGTTGCGCCCGATCGTGATCCTGATGACGCTGCCCGCGGTGATCCTCTCGCTCGGGGCCGCGCTGCTGCTCATCAACGCGCTGATGCTGTGGCTGACGAGCGTGATCGTTCCCGACCTGAGCGTGGGCGGATTCTGGTCGACCCTCGCCGCCGCGATCATCGTCTGGCTCGTCAACATGGCCCTGCGTCCCTGGCGTCGCGGGCGCCAGAGCTCAACCGAGGGCCCGCGGGTACGGGTCATGTTCAACCGCGAGCCGTGAGCCCGGGCGAGCAGGGGGCCGACACGCCGCCGGGCGAGGTCGACGCCACGGAGAACGCGAAGCTGCTGCTGCGCGACCTGCACAGCTTCCAGGTCGGCCTGACCTCGGCCGAGGCGGCCCGCCGCCTGCTCCAGCATGGGCCGAACGAGCTGCGCCGCCGCGGAGGTGTCGCATGGCCACGCGAGCTGGGCCGCCAGCTCACCCACCCGCTGGCGCTGCTGCTGTGGGTGGCCGGCGCGCTGGCCTTCGCGGTCGGCAGCCACACGATCGCGATCGCGGTGCTGCTCGTGATCCTGCTCAATGCCGGCTTCGCATTCGTCCAGGAGCTGGAGGCGGAGCGCGCCGTGGAGGCCCTGGCCGCGTACATGCCCCAGCACGTCCGCGTGCTGCGCGACGGGGAGCCGGCGCTGATCGAGGCGGTCGGTCTCGTGGTGGGCGACGTGGTGCTGCTCGCCGAGGGTGACCGCATCGCGGCGGACATGCGCCTGCTCGCGGGCTCGCTCGAGGTGGACCTCTCGACGCTGACCGGCGAGTCGGAGCCGGTGATCCGCTCGGCCGACGAGATCGCCCGGAACGTCCCGCGGCTGGCCGCCCCGGATCTCGTGTTCAGCGGCACCGCCTGCACCGCCGGCGAGGCCCACGGGATCGTGTTCGCGACCGGCATGCACACCGAGCTCGGCCGGATCGCGGCCCTGTCGGAGCGCGTCGAGCAGGAGCCCAGCCCGTTGGAGCGCCAGGTGCGCCGCGTGGCCTGGCTGATCGCGGCGATCGCCGTGACGATGGCGGTGGCGTTCATCCCACTGGCGATCTTCGGCGCCGGTCTCTCGCTGCGCAACAGCGTCGTGTTCGCGGTGGGACTGCTCGCGGGCAACGTGCCCGAGGGCCTGCTGCCGGTGATCACGCTGGCACTGGCCGTCGCGGTCAGCGCGCTGGCCCGCCGCGGTGCCCTGGTCAAGCGCCTGAGCGCCGTGGAGACGCTCGGCAGCACGGATGCGATCTGCACGGACAAGACGGGCACCCTGACCGAGAACCGCATGCGGCCGGTCTCCGTCTGGACGCCCTCGGCCGCCGTCGCCTTCGCCGAGGAGACGGACGGTGCGCCCGTGCAGGGAGGCGATGCTCCTGCCGTGCGCGCGCTCGCGGCGGCAGCGGCGGCATGCAACAACGCCAGGCTGCAGGACGACGGTGGCGCCAGCGGGGATCCGACCGAGGTGGCGGTGCTGCAGGCGGCGCGCATGCTCGGCGCCGAGGTGGACCCGGACAGGAGGGAGACCGCGCGACGCTCGCACTACAGCTTCGACCCGCGCCTGAAGCGGATGTCGACACTGGACGCGGGCGAGCCTTTGGACCTGGTGCACACCAAGGGCGCACCGGAGAGCGTGCTTCCGCTGTGTGTGGGAACGCTCGACGGGAACGGGCTGGAGGTCGAGCTGAGCCCAGCGCAGCGCGAGCAGGTCACGCGGCAGGTCGAGGACTTCGCCAGGGGCGGCATGCGCGTGCTCGCCCTTGCACAGAGAACGCTCGCGGCGGCGGTCGAGCCACCGGCGCGCGAGCAGGTCGAGCGCGACCTCTGCTTTCTCGGCCTGATCGCAATGCTCGACCCACCGCGCCCCGAGGTCCGTGACGCGGTCGCCGCCTGCCACAGCGCCGGCATCCGCATCATCGTGATCACGGGCGATCACCCGCTGACAGCCGCCGCGATCGCCCGTCAGGTGGGCATCGGCGGCGATGATCCCGTGACCGTGGACGCGGCGGCCATCGACCATCGCCACGAGCGCGATCTGCGCGAGCTGCTCGCCCCGGGCCATGAGCTGATCTTCGCGCGCGCCTCGCCCGAGACCAAGCTGCAGATCGCCGAAGCGCTGCGCGCCCAGGGCCACACGATCGCGATGACCGGGGATGGGGTGAACGACGCCCCGGCGCTGCGCCGGGCGGACATCGGGGTGGCGATGGGCCTCAGCGGGACGGATGTCGCGCGCGAGGCCTCGACGATGGTGCTCACAGACGACAACTTCGCCACGATCGTCGTCGCCGTGGAGGCCGGTAGGCGCGTCTATGAGAACGTGCGCAAGTTCATCGTCTACATCTTTGCCCATGCCACGCCCGAGGTGGTGCCGTTCCTCCTGTTCGCGCTCGGTGGAGGAGCGATCCCGCTGCCGCTGACCGTGCTGCAGCTGCTGGCCTTCGACGTCGGCACCGAGACGCTGCCCTCGCTGGCCCTGGCCCGTGACCCGCTTGAGCCGGGCGTCATGCAGCGCCCGCCGCGACCGCGCAGCGAGGGGGTGATCCAGAGACCGCTGCTGCTCCGTGCCTGGCTGTTCTTGGGGGTGTTCGTCAGCGCGGTGTCCCTCGGCTGCTTCTTCTACGTGCTGCTCGCCGCCGGATGGCGTCCCGGCGATCCCGTAGGCGCGGGGCACCCGCTCCATCACGCCTACCTGCAGGCCACCACGATGACCTTCCTCGGCATGATCGCCGGCCAGATCGGCACCGCCTTCGCGGTGCGCACGAGCCGCGGGTCGCTGCGCTCGGTCGGCGTCCTCAGCAACCCGTACCTGCTCTACGCGATCGGTGCGGAGCTCGCGCTGGCGGCGCTGTTCGTGTACGCGCCACCGCTGCAGTCTCTGCTCGGCACCGCCGCTCCGCCGGTGCACTCGCTGGCGCTGCTGCTCCCCTGCCCACTGGTGGTCTGGGGCGCCGATGAGCTGCGCCGCTACCTCCTGCGCTCGCGGGCCGCGGGCGAGCACCAGCCGGGCCCCACGCGCGCCTGAGCCGTGTGGGATTTCACGGAGCGCCGGTGGGGAGGCACCCCGATGCCGCCGCGCTCTGCGTCCATTGGAATGGTGGGTTGGACCAGTCCCTTTCCAAGATCCAAGGAGACAGCAATGCCAGCAACACTCACACGATGGGAACCGTTTGCGGAGCTCGGCGAGTTGCGCACCCGCTTCGACCGCCTCTTCGAAGGGCTCGGCGACAGCGAGCACGCCTGGACGCCGGCGGTGGACGTGGTGCGCGACAACGGCAACCTGGTCGTCCGCGCAGACGTCCCCGGCATGAAGCCGGAGGAGGTCAAGATCGAGGTCAAGGACGACATCCTCACCGTCTCGGGCGAGCACGAGGAGCGCAAGGAGGAGAAGGACAAGGACTACCTGCGACGCGAGCGCCGCTACGGATCGTTCTCCCGCTCGATGGCTCTGCCCGCCGGCGTTGACGCCAAGAAGATCAAGGCCAAGACCCACGACGGCGTGGTCGAGGTGACGATCCCGCTGCCCAAGGAGGCGAAGCCGGAGACTGTCACGATCACCCCGACCGCCGGCTGAGCTCATCAGAGCGCCGGGCGAGCCGGCCGCCGACCGCATGGGCAAGCCCGCCCGGCGGTCGGTCGGTCGGTGTATCCGTAGTTGTCCCAGTCGAGAACCAGCAGATGACACCGATACGGGGTACGTCGCTCCCACATATCCTCGGCTTTCCAGAGGGTGGAAGCGGTAGGGATGCCGTCGAGCAAGACCTTGGGGGAAAGAGCGTGAGCACGTCGACGACACACGACTGGTCGGGAATCCACGACGGTGGTCGCAGGTACGACGGCGGCGACGATCGCGCGAGAAGGCTGCTGGTCGAGAACACGCGCCTCACCGGCAGCCTCCAGCGCCTCGGCCCGGCGATGGCCAGCATGGCGTATGACCTTGCGCGGATGCGCCGCGAGAACGCGCGTCTCAAGCGCGAAAACCAGCGGTTGCGGACGCTCGCGGAAGCTCCCGGCGATCCCGACTGAGGACGTTCAGCTACCCGGGGGAGCTTCGTCCTCCGAGTAGCGCACGCGCGCACCCAGACGCTCGAGCACCTCGTCGCGGTCGGTGCCGTGTGCGCGCAGCAGGCGGTCGAAGTCCTCGCCGTAGACGGCCATCACGGCCAGCAGCACGTCAACCGTCCCGACTCCGTGGAGACCGCGCTCGCCGGCGATGCGCACGGTCTGCTCGGTGACCGCAGCGACGGCGTCGGGGCGCGCGGGGTCGGCCTCGACGGGCTCGCTCTCGCGCGGGAGCGGCACCTCGCTGACACCGAGGGCCTGCAGTGCGATCCCGACCTCGCCGTGGAGGCGAAGGACGCGCAGCCAGCGCTCGGCCTCCTCCTCGCGCGTGCGGGCGAAGGGCATGGCCGTGGAGGCGATGCCGAGGACCATTGCGGCGTCGGGTGCAAGGGCGAGTCCGGTGGCGCTCATATCGACATCCTCAGGTCGGCCTGCCGCGCCGCGTGGCGCGCTGGCAGGTAGGTGAGATTGTGTTGACGCAGCGAGACCTCAGGTGAGCCCCCCGGGCCGTGACGCAGCTCGAGCAGCACGCTGCCGCTGCGCTCGGCCGCGTCCCGGGCCGCCCGCATGATCTGCGCGGCGTCCTCGGGGGCGACCCCGCAGGCCGCCAGGAACCGTTCGGTGCGCTCGCTCGAGGCCTCGTCACGATCGAGCTCGAGCTCCTCCTCGAGCGCGCTGGGCGGCGCATCGCCGCCCTCGACCTGCAGCAGGCAGGCGGCCATGTCGTCGGGACGGGCGTCGGTGCTCTGGGCGACACGCTCGAGCAGCTCGGCGGCGGTGGCCTGCGGCCCGAGCTCGCCCAGCGCCGAGCCGAGCCGCTGCGCCCCATAGAGCTCGCCGCCCACCCGCGCCTCGGTCACGCCGTCGGTGAAGAAGCAGATCTGAGCACGACCGGGGACCGAGACGATGCTCTGGCGAATGCCCGTCGGCCTGCCCACGCCGATCGGGGGCGAGGAGGAGGCGGTGACCGGCTCGAGCGGCTCGGCGGGAGACCCGCCACCGAGCACGATCGGCGGAGGGTGACCGGCGCTCGCGTAGATGAGACGGCGCTCGCGCGGATGGTAGGTGGCTGCGACGACGGTCGCGAAGGAGCCGCCGAGCTGGCGCTCGAGCACGGTTCCGGCCGTCTGCACGGCGTCCCGCGGTGAGAGTCCGGCCTCCAGATATGCCCGCAGGGTGAAGCGCAGCAGCGCAGTGTGCGGGAGCGCCTTGCGCCCGTGTCCCGACACGTCGCCGACGATCACGGCCAGCTTTCCGTCCTCGAGCGCGAAGACGTCGTAGAAGTCGCCTCCGGCGGCCGGCCCGGCCGCGGGGCGGTAGGCCGTGCTCGTGCCCACGGGACCGAGCCGGGCGGGAGTGACGGGCAGAAGCGCCGCCTGCAGCAGGCCGACGTCCTCGAGCAGCTCGCGGCGCTGCTGCTCTGCTCGCCGAGCGCGACGGGCGGTCAGGCGCGAGCGCGCGGCCATCGCAAGGGCGAGCGCGACGAGCGCGCCGATGAGCACGCGAATCGGCGTGGGCACGACACCGACGATGCGGGTGATGGTCGTGACGAGCGGCGAGGAGCTCAAGGCCGGCGCGGCGCCCTTGGCGAGACGCACGGGATGGCTCGAGCTGCTCGTCCTCGATGCGAGGCCCGAGCTCGGTGTGGCGGACATCAAGGCCGGGGAGGCGGGGATCGTGGACCCTCGCGGCGCGGATCTGAGCGGCGCACGGCGAGAGGCCTTGGCGCCGGCGCTCCTGGGCGAGCGACTGGCGATCGAGGGCGCCCCCCCGGTGCCGAGCGCGCCCCTGGCCAGCGGCGCGGCCACGACGGCCGTCGCGCTGGCAGCCACAGCGGTCGTCACGCTCGTGGACGCGGGCGCGACGGACGGCGTCGCGGTGCTCACGGGTTCGCTCGCGGGAGTTGCCGGGCGCGCCGCTTCGATCTTGCCCGCCTTGCCCTTGGCCACGTGGGTGTGGGCTGGCTTGTGGGCGCGTTCCTGCGTGCGACGAGATTCGGGCGAGCTCCCCGCTTCAGAGGTCGACCTCGACTTGGAGTCGGCTTTGGCGCCCTTGCCCTGGCCGCCGCCTTCGCCTATGACGCCGTGGCCGCCGCGCCCTTCGCCCCGGCCACCGCGACCAGCGTCTTGACGTCGCTGGGGGCCATCGCCCGTGCGAGTGGCAGGGGCAGGCGCAGCTGTGGCTTCGGGACTCGCCTGCGCGGCTTCGGTGGTGGATCCGCTCCTGGACGTGCGCCTAGAGCGTCGTTCGGCCCTGGCGGGAGGCGTTTGCGTCGATTCGGCGGCGCCTTGGCCGGTGTCGTTGCGCTGTGGGCGCGGTTCAGAGGTCGGCTGTGAGGGTTCGCTCGTCTGGGCGGGAGCAGATGCTTCGCGGGAGCCGCGCGTGTGATCGGATCTGGCCGTGGCGGCCGGGATGCAGGCGAGGAAGAGAGCGCAGCAGAGGAGCCCTGTCAGCGCAACTGTGCGCGGATGGCGAGCGGCACTGCGGCTGTTTTCGCTCTCGATCACCGCAGCACCTCGATCATGTTGCGCCTGCGACGCGCCCGTGCGCGAAGGCGAGCGCCTCCTCGATCGTGGGAAGGATCGCGAACACTCCATCCATTCCCGAGAGCTCGAATATCTTCAGCACGTTCTCCTGTGCGCAGGCGATCGCCAACCGGGCTCCGGGGTCGAGCCGCCGGTTGACCACGACGAGGACGCCGAGCGCGGTGGAATCCATGAAGGTCGTCTTGGAGAGGTCGACGACGATGCGGTTGCGCCCTGCCTGGAGGCAGTCGAGCAGCATCCACTTCAGGCGCGGCGCGGTCGTGAGATCGAGCTCGCCTTGGACGGAGACCACGTTGGTGCTCTCGTCGAGCTCCTGGCAGGTGATGCCGAAGGCCGTGGGAGCCGGCTCGGACTGCGTGGATGTGTCGAGTTTTCCCAGAATCGTGGTCCCTCCCTTTGCGTTCACGCGCTCGCGATCGAGCTCGAGGA
The DNA here is from genome assembly GCA_017882455.1 of Solirubrobacteraceae bacterium. Lineage (GTDB taxonomy): Bacteria > Actinomycetota > Thermoleophilia > Solirubrobacterales > Solirubrobacteraceae > Palsa-744. The sequence continues at coordinate 58,285 of JADGPL010000014.1, forward strand.
GCTCGGGGCCGAACCGAGCCGTGCTTCGCTGACACGTACAGGTCCCGATTCGACAGGAGGCCCCGGCCGATTTAGGGGGCCGGCGCCCCAATCGAACGAATGTCCAGGGCGCGTAGTTCCCCACAAGGATGCGCGGGATCGCCCCCATGACAGGCCGCCTCCTGCTCTCTAGCTTGAGGGCTGCCGTTCTGAAGACACGCCTGCCGGCGGGAGCGCAGCCGGCAGGGGCTCATAGCGGCATCTCTCCCCCTGGACCTGCCCTCCGCTCCGCACGTCTCCCCGCGTGTGGAGCGGAGGGCGGTTCCTTGCGCCCGCCGCCGGGGGTACGATTGATCGGAATTGGAGCTGGGACCGCTGATCCCCGATGAGAGCCCACACGCCTCCCAACTGCGGCGCCGGGTTCGTGGCATCTCGGTGGAGGTTCTCGCCCTGGTGGTGATGACCCTGCTCTTCCCGGTGCTTGCGATCTGCGCGCTGGCCCTGGACGCGGCGCTGTGGCTGCGTAGCCGCAAGCATTGGATGGGGATCCGGCTGCTGGCGATGGGCTGGTGGTTTCTCGCGGGAGAGCTCTACGGGCTGCTCGGACTGCTCGTCATCGGGCTCAGCTCGAGTGGCGACTCAGCGAGACGGCGGGAGCGTGTGTACCGCCTCAAGCGCCGCTGGCTCACGAGCCATCTGGCCGGCATCCGTACCCTCTTCGGGCTGCGCTTGGAGATCGAGGGGCTGGAGCTCGCAGGCCCGGGGCCGGTGCTGGTGATGATCCGCCACGCGAGCATCATCGACAACGCGCTCCCGGATGCGATCGTGGGCCGGGCCCACGGGCTCGGCTTCCGCTTCATCATCAAGCGCGAGCTGCAGATGCTGCCCACGATCGACATCGGCGGGCGCTGGGTTCCGACGCTGTTCGTGAGACGGGCCTCGGGCGACACGGCTGCAGAGGTCGAGCGGATGCGGGACCTGACGATCAACATGACGGCCCGGGACGGCCTGCTCATCTACCCGGAGGGCACCCGCTGGACGCCGGCCAAGCTCGCCCACGCAAAGGGGGTGATCGCCGAGCGCCAGCCCGAGATCGCGCCGCTGGCGGACCGTCTGCAGAACCTGCTGCCTCCGCGCCTGGGCGGCACGCTCGAGCTGCTCGAATCGGCGCGGGACGCGGACGTGGTGATCTTCGGCCACGTGGGCCTGGACGGATTCGAGTACATCAGCGACATCTGGGCCGGCGGGCTGGTTGGAACGACGGTGCGGCTGAAGTTCTGGCGCTTTCCGGCCCGGGAGGTCCCATCGGACCGCGAGGCGCTGATCGCGTGGCTGTACGAGCGCTGGCAGGAGCTCGACGACTGGGTCGGTGAGATGCGGGCTGGAGCGCCGTCGGCGCCGGCGAGCCCGGCCCTCACCTGAGAGCCCGCGCCGGCTCGCGTGCGTTGCTGTGATCGGGGAGTGGGGGGCATGAACATGGGCGACGCCGACGCGGCGATGGACGGGCAGGTCGACTGGTTGATCGCGCCGGACGCCTTCAAGGGGACGCTGTCGGCGCGCGAGGTGGCTCTCGCGCTGGCGCGCGGCGCGCGGGACGGTGGCGGAGAGATCGAGATCTGTCCGGTGGCGGACGGCGGGGAAGGCACACTCGAGATCCTGCTGCGGGCGCTGGGCGGGCGAAGAGTGCAGACGCGCGTGCACGATCCGATGGGGCGTCCGCTCGCCGCGTCGTTCGGGTGGGTGCAGGGCCAGTCGCGCGCGATCGTGTCGAGCGCCGACGCCTCGGGGCTGGCGCTGGTGGCGGCGGGAGAGCGCGATGCCGAGCTGGCCTCGACGCTGGGCACCGGCGAGCTGATCGCAGAGGCGGTGGCGGCGGGAGCGCCCGAGGTGGTGGTTGCGCTCGGCGGCTCAGCCAGCACAGACGGCGGTGCTGGCGCGATCGAGGGGATCGAGTCCCGTGGCGGTCTGGGTGGCGCCCGACTGACGGTGCTCGCCGATGTGAGCACCCCCTTCGAGCGGGCGGCCGAGGTGTTCGCCCCGCAGAAGGGCGCGGACGCGGCCGCGGTCGAGCGGCTCTCGAGACGCCTGCAGGAGCAGGCGGCGGGCCTGCCTCGGGATCCCCGCGGAGTGGCGATGACGGGCGCAGCCGGGGGCCTGGCCGGGGGCCTTTGGGCTATGTACGGAGCGAGGCTCGTGCCGGGCGCGCCCTGGGTCCTGGACACGATCGGCTTCGACGATCGCCTCAGGCGCGCCCGCGCGGTCATCACGGGCGAGGGCCGCCTGGACAGCCAGACGCTCGCGGGCAAGGCCGTGGCCGAGGTCGCGAGGCGGTGTGCGGCGGCGGGCACGCCGCTGCACGCGGTGGTCGGCTCCTGCGCGCTGAGCGCGGCCGAGACAGCACAACTCTCATTCGCCTCTGTGCGCGTGGCGACGGATATGGAGCAGCTCGAAGCGGCTGGGCGCGCCCTCGTAGGGGAGCTGTCGAGGCGATGAGCGGGCATGAGGACCCGGCGGCGGCCGCGGACAGGAGCGAGCGGGCAAGGTCCTTCGGACGCGTGGCGTCCGAGTATGGGCGCGGCCGGCCCGACTATCCGCGCGAGGCGATCGACTGGCTGCTCGGGGCCGAGCCGCTTGAGGTGCTCGACCTGGGAGCCGGGACGGGCAAGCTGACGGCGGCCCTGCTCGACGCGGGCCATCGCACGATCGCGGTCGAGCCCCTCGAGGAGATGCGCGCGATCCTGACCGCGACGCTGCCTCAGGCGGTGGCGCTGGCCGGGACCGCGGAGCAGTTGCCGCTAGAGGACGAGAGCGTGGATGCGGTCGCGGTGGGGGCGGCCTTCCACTGGTTCGATCAGGAGGCGGCCCAGCGAGAGATCGCCCGGGTGCTGCGCCCGCCTGGTGTCCTCGGACTGCTGGGCAACTCCTTCGACACCTCCACGCCGTGGGTGGCGCGCGTGCGCGCGCTGCTGGGACCACCGGCGATCGAGCGTCCCGGCCACTGGCCCTCGGTGAAGGAGCTGGGCAGCCGCTTCGCCGAGGTGGAGGACCGCGAGTTCGCCCACGAGCAGCTCCTCGACGCGGCCGGCCTCAGGGACCTGGCGGTCTCGCGCAGCCGGGTCGCGCTGATGAGCGTCCCCGAGCGCGAGGTCCTGCTGGCTGGCCTCGACCGACTGTGGGAGCGCGAGCCGGAGCTCATCGGGCACAGCCACGCGACCCTGCCGTGGCGCACGCGCGTGCGCCGCTGCCGGGGGCTGCGAGAGCGCGGGGCCGCGAGCGCCGGAGCGGAATGATCCGATCATGGCCTTCGCGCCGTGAGACGGACCGCGATCCGCGAGGATGAGCGCCGATGGCAGCTGCCCGAAATCTCGTGAACCTGAAGGACGTCGGCAAGGGCTACGGCAGCCGATCGGTGCTGCGCGAGATCACGCTGGGGGTCGCGGCGGGCGAGCGCATCGGCGTGGTGGGGCGAAACGGCGATGGCAAGTCGACGCTGCTGCGCCTGATGGCGGGGGTCGAGGATCCTGACACCGGGACGGTGACCCGCGCGGGCGACGTGGACGTGGCGCTGCTGGCCCAGCGTGATGAGCTCGACGAGGGCGACAGCGTGCGCGAGGTGCTCGTGGGCGAGCGCGCCGAGCACGAGTGGGCCGCCGACGCGGCCTTCCGCGACGTGCTGGACGGTCTCCTCGGTGGCGTGTCGGTCGGACTGCTCGCCCAGGGCATGGACACGCCCGTGGCGGGACTGTCGGGGGGCGAGCGCAGGCGCGTGGCGCTCGCGCGCCTGCTGCTCGACGCCCCCGAGCTGCTCCTGCTGGACGAGCCGACCAACCACCTGGACCTCGAAGGCGTCGACTGGCTGGCGCGCCACCTGGCCGCGAGACGGGGCTCGATGCTCGTGGTGACCCACGACCGCTGGTTCCTGGACGCCGTGTGCACGGCCACCTGGGAGGTGAGCGAGGGAGCCGTCCATCGCTACGAGGGTGGCTATGCCGCCTATGTGCTCGCCCGTGCCGAGCGCGACCGCCAGGCGAGCGCACGCGAGGACCGCCGCAGAGCGCTCGTGCGCAAGGAGCTCGCCTGGCTGCGCCGCGGTCCACCGGCACGAACCTCCAAGCCGAAGTTCCGGATCGAGGTGGCCAACGCCCTGATCGCCGATGAGCCGGCGGCTCGCGACAGCGCAGAGCTCCTGCGCTTCGCCACCTCACGCCTCGGCGACAGGGTGCTCGACGCGATCGACGTCTCGCTGCGCCTCGGCGACCGCGAGGTCCTGCACGAGCTGACATGGCGCCTCGGGCCGGGGGACCGCGTGGCTGTGGTGGGCGTGAACGGATCGGGCAAGACCTCGCTGGTGGAAGTGCTGGCGGGCGAGCTGCAGCCGAGCTCGGGTCACGTCGAGCGGGGCAGCACCGTGCGCGTGGGGCACCTCTCCCAGGACACGGTCGAGATCCCGGGAGAGCTGCGAGTGCTGGAGTCGCTGGAAGAGGTGCGTGGCCACGGAGTGCTCAGCGACGGGCAGGAGATCACCGCGGCGATGCTGTGCGATCGCTTCGGCTTCCGCGGCGAGAGGGCGCGTACGTTCGTGAGCGACCTGTCCGGCGGCGAGCGCCGGCGGCTGGGCCTCATGCGCCTGCTGATGGGCGAGCCCAACGTGCTGCTGCTGGACGAGCCCACCAACGACCTGGACATCGACACGCTGAGGGCCCTCGAGGACCTCCTCGACGGCTGGCCGGGCACGCTGGTGGTCGTCAGTCACGACCGCTACTTCGTTGAGCGCGTGTGCGACAACGTCTACGCGCTCACGGACGCCGGCGGGATCCGCCACCTCCCAGGCGGAATCGAGCAGTACATACAGGAGCGCGGGACTCGCTCGGTCACGGGCGGTGTCTCACCCCAGGCGCGGGCGGGCGCCCGGCCCGACAGCGCGGCGCCCGTCGACGGCGGGCCGGCCGGCAAGCAGATGTCAGCGGGTGCGAGGAGGCTCGCCGAGCGCAAAGGGGCGCAGCGCATCCAACGCGAGCTCACACGCCTGGAGCGGAGGATCGAGAAGCTGACGGAGCGTGAGGCAGAGCTGAGCGGGCAGATGACGGCCAACGCCACAGACCACGCTCGCCTCGCCGACCTCCAGGGGGAGCTCGAGCTCGTCACGGGCCAGCGCGAAGAGACGGAGACGGAATGGCTCGCCACCTCGGAGTCACTTGAAGCGTGACCGATAATCAGCGTCTGTGACCGCGACCGCCCCCACCCGGCCGTGAGCAGGCCCTTCCTGATCCTCCAGCTCAGCGACCTGCACCCGCCGCTGGCCACCGGGATCCTCGCGTGCGATGAGATCGGCCTGCCGACCGCCGACCGGCGGGCGCTCGGGGCGATCCTGGATCGCCACCCGCAGGTGCTCCGCATCGTGGCCGGCCACATGCACCGGATGATCGCGGCCGAGCTCTCAGGACGAACGGTGCTCGCTGCGCCCAGCACCTATCTGCAGGGCCGCCTCGACTTCACCGCCCCCGAGCTCGCGCTCGTGCGCGAGCCCCCGGGCTTCGCGATCCACGCGCTGCTCGACGGTGAGCTTGCGTCCCACATCCAGCCCGTGATCGGGTGAGCGACGCCAGCAGGAGCGCGGGCCTGTTGCCCTATCGCATCCGCGGAGGGCGTCTGGAGGTGCTGATCGCCCACATGGGCGGGCCGTTCTGGGCCGGGAAGGACGACGGCGCCTGGTCGATCGTCAAGGGCGAATACGAGGAGAGCGAGGACGCCTATGCGGCGGCTCGTCGCGAGTTCGAGGAGGAGACCCGGACGGCGCCTCCCGAGGGTCCGGTCCTAGAGCTGGGCGAGGTCCGCCAGCCGAGGGGCAAGCGGATCGCGGCGTGGGCGATCGAGAGCGACTTCGACGCCTCCCAGATCAACAGCAACACCTTCACGCTGGAATGGCCGCGTGGCTCGGGGCGCCAGCGGGAGTTCCCCGAGATCGACCGCGCCGCGTGGCTCGATCCGGCCACCGCGGCGCGCAAGCTCGTCAGAGGGCAGGTCGCGTTCGTCGAGGAGCTGGCGGGCCGCCTGCGCGCGGCCGGACGCATCGCCTGATCACAGAGCCACACCGGTGAGCTCCGCACGACGGCGTCCGGCAAGCCCGACGCGCGCTGCCAGCGGGCAGGGCTGGCTCAGCTCGCCCCGGCGGGGGCGTCGCAGCCGTAGAGGTGTTCGCGCAGCTGGTCGCAGCTCTCCGCCGACCAGCGCTCGCTGGCCTCGAGGGACTCGATCAGCTCTTCAGCCGAGCGCAGCAGGCGTTGACCCTCGGGCTCGCTGAACAGCAGCGCATCGGCGGCCTCGAGCAGCTGCTCGCGCTCGCGCGCGTGCAGCTTGGTGGCGCCCTGGTGGTCGATCGTCTCGAGCAGCGCCGTGTAGTGGGCGCCACGGGTCGTCATCGGCTCGGCGGTCGTCATCATCATGGCCCCAGCTTAGCCACCTCCCGTGCTGTCCTGGTACGGGGAGGGCTGGTTGCGGAGTGCCTGTCGAGCTCTGCCCGCCAGGCAAGGCGGGCGTGCTCGATGCCGGCACGGTCGTGCAGCAGCTGTCGCTGCCAGTTGGCTGCCATCCCGAGGGCGTTCAGCCGAAAGGCCATCGCCGCGGGGAGGACGTCTCCTCTCAGATCGCCCGCGGCCATCGCCGCCTCGATGTTGGAGCTCAGCACGCCGATCCATTCGCGCATGACGGCCGCGACGGCGTCGCGGACGGGGCCTGGGCGGCCGTCCATCTCCATCGAGGCAGCACACAGGAAGCACCCGCCTGCGAAGACGTCGGATAGGAAGTAGTCACACCAGGACTCGCCGATTGCAGAGAGCCTGGGGAGACCCTCCCGGCTCGTGAGGGCAGGCGCGATCACGTGGTCGATGAGGATGGCGCGCGCGGCGGCGAGCGTGGCCAGCTGCAGCTCTTCCTTGGACCCGAACAGCGCGAACACGCTGCTCTTGTGGACTTCCAGCTCAGTGGCGAGGGCACCGATCGTGAGGCCTTCCAGACCGTCCCGCGAGGCCATCTGCACGGAGCGCTCCAGTACGGCTGCGCGGCTGCGCATGCCACGGGCTCGTCGGCCGTCGGTGGGTCCCTCCTCGACGGGGCGCCTGCCGAGTGGCTCCCGATCGCGCGAGGTCATCGGCGTTGCAGGAAGCCTCGGCGGCGTTGCAGGAAGTCTCGGGCGAGGAGCTTGACGAGGCGAGGCATCATCCAAGCTTACAACCAAATATACGCACGATCGTCTATATTGTTCGGCGGCGATGAGCTACGCGGGCACATGGGAGTGGGCCGGCACAACCCAAGGAGCCAGGAATGCCGAACCTGAACAGGAGTGACGAGGACCCGCTCGATGACTTCGATCCCCGCAGGATCACCCTCGACGGCATCGCGAAGGTGGTGCACGTGGCGGGCACCGGACCGGCTGTGATCGTGATGACAGAGATGCCGGGGATCAGCCCGCATGTGGCTCGCTTCAGCCGCTGGGTGCGAGACGCTGGATTCACCGTCTACATGCCCTCGCTGTTCGGCCGGGACGGCGCTGTGCCCAATGTGGAGGAGGGCACTGTCATCTTCCGGCGGGCGTGCGTGAGCGCCGAGTTCCGCGCCTTCGCGGCGAACGAGTCGAGCCCGGTGACCATGTGGCTCCGCTCGCTGGCGAGACTTGCACACGGAGAGTGCGGCGGCCCAGGGGTCGGCGCGATCGGGATGTGCTTCACGGGCAACTTCGCGCTCACGATGATGCTCGAGCCCTCGATGCTCGCACCGGTCCTGTCTCAGCCGACGCTCCCGCTGGACGACCCCGCCGGGATCGAGATGGCTCCAGAGGATCTGGTGGCGGTTCGGGAGCGCCTCGATCAGGAGGATCTCACAGTCATGGCCTATCGCTTCAAGGGAGATCGGTTCTGCCGGGCCGAGCGGTTCGCGGCCTACTCGGAGACGCTCGGCGAGCGCTTCATCGCACGAGTGCTCCCAGACACCGCCGCCAACCCCGACACTCCCCCGTTCTTCGAGCAGGTGGTGGCGAGCCCACACAGCGTGGTGACGGCCCACCTGATCGACGAAGCGGGGCAGCCGACGATCGCCGCTCGCGACGAGATCCTGGCGTTCTTCGCTCAGCGGCTGGGCGTCAGCTCTTAGCCGAGCGCGGCCCCTGAGCAGCCGGCCGCGAGGTCTCCGGCAGACAATGCTCGTACCGGTCCAGGAGCTCTGATGGGCGCACCTCGAGTGCCTCGGCGATGCGCAGCAGGTTGGCGAAGCTGACGTTGCGCTCGCCACGCTCGATGCCGCCGATGTAGGTGCGATGAAGGCGGCAGCTCGCCGCGAAGGCCTCCTGCGAGACGCCACGGGCGCGCCGGAGCTGTCTGATGGCCAGTCCGAGCGCTGCATGCTGTGGAGATCTGGCTGCCATGGTCGCGCGATCCTGACGACGGGCAGCCTATACGGCTGCAGAGGATGAGCAGCGCGGATAGGCCGGACCGCCGCACCGGGGACGGCAACTCGGGTTCTCGATGTTCTTCGAGCGACACATGTGTCGCTCGTCGGGCCGCACATGTGCGGCCCGCACCGGACCGTGCATGCACGGTCCGGCCTGCCGGTACATGTACCGGCAGGGAGAAGATCCAGAGCGCGACTTGCATTGCTACTTATAGTGTGCAATAATGAGGGCATGACATTGATCGTTGGAGAAGCGCTGAACCGCCGGTCGGACCTCCAGAAGCGGATCGCGCAGCTGCAGGACCGTCTGCCCGCGTGCGTGCTGGCGCAGGAGGGCGAGGAGCCGCCGGAGAGCCCCGATGAGCTGCTGAGCGAGCTGGCGGGACGCTGCGACGAGCTGGAGGGACTGATCGCGAAGATCAACCACACCAACGCCAACGCCAGGCTGGCAACGGGTGAGACGGTGACCGAGGGGCTGGCCCGCCGCGACGTCATCACCCTACGCCAGAACGCCCTGCGTACCGCGATCAAGGCCGCCACTGGCAACTCGTTCGGGGGCGGCCTGGGACTGGCCCGCTACAGCCGCTCGGAGATCCGCATGGTGCGACAGGTCAAGGTCGGCGAGCTACAAGGCCAGCTGGACGCGCTCGCCAAGCAGAGACGCGAGCTGGACAACAGGCTGCAGGAGCACAACTGGCAGGCGAGGTTGATGGAGTGAGCGCAGTCGGTAGCCAACAGGGGCGAGCGTCGAGGCCCGCGACCCGGCCAAAGGGCCGCACAACCCAAAGATCCTCGGTGGAGCGCCGGGGCAGGCGCAAACGGGGCTGGAACCCCGAGTACCGTCAGCCCAGCAACCCGCAGCGGGCAGACCGCACCATGGATCGGGCACTACCTGACGCTGACCTGATGGTGAGGGCGGGTTAGGGGACTGCGAAAGGGAGAGGGTCCTCGCACCGGGGATCTCCGTGGCAGGGCCTCCCAGTTGGAGCATCCATGCAGCCACCGACGCATCCCTGACCACCAACCCTGATTGTCGAGCCATGCGCGGACTCATGTGCTTGCGGTCCCACCGTGGACGCGCACACGTCCGACGCGCGTTCTACCGTTTGGGTCATGTCGGCGACAGTCACCGACGATGAGCTTGCAGCCATCTGCACGTCCACTCGAGCGCATCTCGATGTGCTGCTCGAGGAGCCCGGGATCGCGAGGGATGTCGTCGCGCTCGAGCGCATCGGGGTCGCGTTGCTCGCTGCTTTCGACGCGCCAGAGACACCGCCGGAGCTGGGGACCGCGCTGATCGACGCACTGGTCTATCGCGGCTGTGAAGCATCCATCAGCATGCTCGCTGTGCTCGCCGCGTTCGGCAGCAAGACAGTCGCCAGCAATGCAGCGCAGGCGGCACATGGGCTCGCCGATCGCCACGAGGTGGCCACCGGCGATGTGGGAATGCTTACCGTGAGGGAGGTTTGGCACAGCGAGATACCGCCGGGCGAGGTCTGGGTCGCCGTGCTGGACCGTCCGGGACGCGACTCACCGCAGGCCGCGTGCGTGACCCTTGAGACGAGCAGCGAGGGGCCGATCATCGTCGATGCGCTGCTGACCGACACCGGGCCGGCGAGCGAGCTCGATTCCGGGCTCGCCCTGCTGGCGCAAGGCACCGAGCGCTCGACCGCACAGGCCCTGGCCGAGTGCTTGGGCGCTGCCGTCGCCAACATGAGCGAGGCAGGGCTCGCAGCGCCATTCGAAGCAGGCATATGCCTCCCCATACTCGCCCGTGCGCTCACCGGCGAGGCCCACGCACTGGGCCGTGTGACGACCTACCCAGAGCTGGAAGAGGGCGAGGGCGAGGGCGAGCTTCTCACGGTGGAGGAAGCCACCGAAGAGACCCTGCTCGACGCGCTTGTATGCGACTACGGGCGCTACGTGCACGCACAGTACGGCGCCGACAGCGCGGTGTGGCGCCACGGAGAGTTCATCTCGTGCGCGTTGCTCGACTGGAAGCGCGACTACAGGGACGGCGAGCCAGCCAACTGGACTACGGCGGATGTCGAAGAGTTCATGCTCGACTTCGCACCACGCAAGATGACGATGGACGACGAGGCCATACGCACCCTGCCCGACTGCGTGGCGGCATTCATGGGCTTCCTGGATCGAGACCGAAGACTCAAAGGCGACACGGTCGATGCTTTGAGTGACACCTGTAAGCGCCTGGGTCCCAAGTGCGCCAACGCGTGTCACGACCCGGCGCGCTGGGGCATGGCGAAGTCGTTCGCCATGCAGATGATCGCCGACGGAGTCGACCCCGCTGATCCGACGGCCGGCGAAGCCTGGATCGCCGCGCACGACATGAGGCTGGGCGCTGCCAGCAGTGATGCTCGCGGACAGGCTCAGCCGTCAAAACGACGCGCGGCGGGCGCCGGTCGTGAGAAGCGCACCGCCGCAAAGCAGGCTCGTCGCCGTAACCGCCGCTGACGCGCGAGTCGGGGGCCGTGCCCGTCCGTCAACGCACCACCGCAATCGTCGACACTCCTCAGGACACAAGGTCTGCGAGCAGTTCCTCCAGTGCAGGGCCTTGACCAAGAGCTTGACCCGGAAGGGGCGAAGCCGCAATCTGGTGCCAAGGGGGCCGCGAGACCTCACTTCCAGCAGGCTCTCAAATAGCGGGGGCGGGATTCGCTCCTATTAGCGACCTCTCGGTCGCCGTAAAGACAGTCGTCCGGTGGCCTGACCCGTGAACGTGTCGCCCAGATCGTCGGCTCATCAGGCCGTGAGGTCGGCGAGCAGCCCGTCGAGCACGAGCTCCTCCTCGATTCGCCGTCCAGCGTGGCGCATGGTCTCGCCGAGGCGCGGATCCCAGCTCGCGTGCACCGCAGCGCCGACAAGCGGCTGACGCGGCGCCACAGCGTCCGCCGCGCGTATGTATGCCTCGGTGTCGAACTGCCATGGCTTGACCGGCAGCCGGCGGTGCAGCACGTTTCCGATGCGTATCCCGCCCCAGTCGAAGTCGCCGTGGTGAACCAGCCGGGCGCCAGACGCCCGGAGCGCATGTAGTAGCAGCATGGTGGCGGCACTCGGCTGACCGCTGGTGCATACGAGCGGCGCGCACTCGGCCCCAAGGCGGTCGGCGGCGTGGGCGACGACGACGGGGTTCTCACAGATGTACACCGTCTGCCGCGAGAGCACCTCGCGCGAGGTGCTCGCCCAGCTCGGCATGTCGCGCACAAGCTGGCGCAGTGTCAACCAGACCGGCTGCCCGCTTTCTCGCGCGACCATCAAGATCCGACCCGAAGCAGTTTGCCGCTCGCCGGGCAGGCCCAACGCGAGCACGATGCTGGACAGCTCGTCGCACAGCAATCCGACGCTGGCCCACGCTTCGCGACGTGCCTCAGTTTGCGACTCGTCGGGACCGGGACTTGTGAGCTTCGCGAGCGCCCTGACTGCGCCGAGCGCGAGCGCAGCCAGCGGCCGGCCCTCGTCGAGCGCGTGTGCGCCTCCGGCGACGCGCGCGGCGAAGCCGGCCAAGGGTTGGCCGTCGGCCGGGAGCGCTTCGAGCACCGCCGCGAGATGCTCAAGCAAGGCTCGCGCGGCCTGCGGGTTGGGCTCTGTGCGCTTGACTGCGCCCGAGCCGCGCAGTCGCTCAAGCCAGGTGGCGAGCTCCTCGCCTCCTGGCGCACCGGCTTGGACCAGCCTGCCCACAAGATCGGTGAGCGGCGCAAACGCCTGCTCCCAGGCGAGTCGCTCAGCCGCGAGCGCCTCCCCACGCGCGTAGACAGAGCCCGTGAGCGCCACCACTGCCGCCTCCAGGCCGTCTGCACAGGCGCCCGAGCTACGCAGCACTTCGTCCACGGCCTGCAACGACACGTTGAGCGCACGTCCCGCGCGCGGGGGACGACCGAGCAGGCGTTGGGCCGCACGGCGCTGAGCGGTCGACGCGTCCGCGAGCGTGACCACGCCTTGAAGCGGCTGACCCAATTCGATCCGGCGCCGCACCCGCGCGAGCAGCCATTCAAGGGCGGGATCGCCGAGCAGCCGCCCAAGCCGCTCGTCGTTCGCGGACGAGCCGTTCAAGTGCTCGAGCTCGGCGTCCCCCATGGGGCCTCCCCGTTTGCCTGGAGATCCTCTGTCTCCCCTGGCCCGTCCGCGCGGACGGATGCAACGTCGCGTCCCTGCGCTGCGCTTTCGATGTCGATAACAGGTTCCCCCTCGAACTCCGTCACCGCCGCGCCTGCCACGACAGCCGCCACGGGCCGCTCGACCTGCGTGCGCGTCGCGCCGTCCCACTCCCAGTGGCTGACGAGCACCGCCGGAATGCCGTCCATGCGCGCGAGCTGTGCGATTGCGAGACCGGGCACCTCGCGGTAGCAGCCCCACTCGCGCTCGCTGGTCATCACCACGTCCAAGTCGAACGCGGTGAGCAACCCGAAGCACTTGGCGCGCGAGTCATCGTCGACGCCGGCGAACGCCTCGTCGAGCATCACCAGGCGCGGTGCGCTGGGGCTGCCCGCTGAGTTGTAGTAGGAGGACGCCGCCGCAAACAGGGGCACGCTTGCAGTCAACACGCGCTCCCCGCCGGAGGCGGGGCCAGTGGCGCTGCGCCAGGCGCCGCCCTGATGGCGCTCGATCGCGAAGCGATGCCAGGTGCGGTAGTCGAGCGCTTCGGTGAGCTGCTCGATCCATGTTCCGGCGACGTCGCGCGAGCGAACCTCCTGAATCTGTGCCTGCAGGAAGGCTCCGACCGCCGCGCGATCCTCTTCCGACCATGCGTCGGCGGACTGGCGCAGCAGGCGCTCGCGTGCCTCGGCGAGGCCTTGCGGGCCATCCTCGGCGACGCGCCAGCGCAACCGCAGGCGCATGCCCGTGCTCGTGGGACGGTCGGCCAGCTCGCCGTTGACTTCGCCGACGCGCTGCTCGGCATCGGAGATCAGTTCCTGCAGGGTTCCCGCGACCTCGCCCACGAGATGGTTCTCGAGGATCTCCCGCTCGCGCTCGTCGAGCAGGCGTTCGCGGTCGCTCACCTCCTCGGCCAGGGCGCTCGCAAGGTCGGGTACCGTGGTCGTGCGCCCACGGAAGACGACCTCGACCACGATCCCTTCCTCGGGCATCGTCGCCGATGCGTTGTTGCCGTGGCGGCGCAGCGCGTCGCCGAGCGTGTTCAGCTCGTCGGTCACGCGGCTGGAGGCGCGCCGCAAGGCGGGCTCGTCATCGGGCGCGTCGGCCAGTTCCTGCTCGATCAGGCGGGCCACGCGGAGGCCGGCCCTGACGCTCCACTCCTCGCCGTCCTCGGGGAGCTCGACGTCGCCAAGCGCAACCGCGATCAGGCCGGTGCTCGCGAAGCGCCGCAGCGCGTCCACGTCCGCCAGGCGCTGCCCGGTCGCCTGCTCTAGCTGCACCGCCAACTCCTTGCGCCGGCCGTCTTCCCGGCCCTCATCGCGCGTGGCACGCAAGCGCCGCTCATCTGCTTCGCCCTGGGCGCGGGCGTTCGCGCGCAACTCGCTTGCGACGCCGGCGAGCCTCCGCTGCAGCTCGGCCACCGCCGCTCCAACCGTTTGGGCGAGTGTGTCATGGCGCTCCTCGCGCTCGGCCGCTTCGCGCTCGGCCGCCCCGCGACGCTCGTCGTGCTCCAGCAGCTCTCGCGCTGCGCTCTCGACATCCTTGCCGGCGTCGACGGCTGCATCGCGAGCACGATCGAGTGCGGCGATTGCCGGCCACAATCCGGCAAGGGCAAGCCCCAGCGACTGCAACCCCGTGCGCACCCCTTCGAGCCCCCCGCGCTCCTGTGGCAGGCCCAGCTCGGCGGCGCTCTCGCGCACGGCGCTCTCCGCCCGGGTTATCTCCACCTCGGCCTCTTCCAATCGCTTGGCCGCCTTTGCGAGATGCTCGGTGAGCCGCGCCTGCTCGGCGTCGAGTGCCGCGAGCTTGCTGTGGGCGTCGCGCAGGGCCTCATCGCCCGGCATCGCCCGCAGCTGTGCGTCCAAGTCCACGCCGCGCGTGTGCAAGCGCTCGCGATCCGCGACCAGCTCGTCCAGCCGCAGCCGCACCTCGGCGCGGCGCTGCTCCAGCTCGGCCAGCCTGGCTCGGCGCGCCGCGTCGCGGGCGCCGCGTCCGATGAACGCCGCCGCCTGCTTGCTCCAGAAGCCACGCAGCACGCCGTTGCGGAACTCGCCCTCTGGGGTCACCCACACCGGACCCGCGTCCTGGGCGAGCGCGAACGCGTCAAGCACGCGGCGCACCGCCTCCCCGCCCACCGCCCGCGCGTGAGGGTCGTCCGGATCGAGCGCCGGTTCGAGCACGTCGCTCAAGCGCGCGCCGGCGTTGCCGGCGCCGGGGGCCGTCTGACCTTCCGCGGCATCCGAGGCGGGCGAGCCGTCATCCGCACCCGGCGCGAGCAGCACGTCCGCTGTGCCGGGCGCGAGCAGTTCCCCGTCGGGGCTCACCCACGCGTCGAGTATCCCCGCCGCCTCCAACGCCGCCTCGATCCCGGCTCGCCGCTGCTGCGGCACGCCCGAGCGGAAGTCGACGAGCAGCCACAGGGGGGCACCGGCGCGTCCCTCGCGCGCGGTGGGGTCGCGTGTGTGCGGGACCGGCGGCGCGTCGTGCTCGCCGGCTCGCAGCCGCTCGATCGAGGCGTCGAGCTCGCTCACGAGTTGGGTCGCTTCGCGCTCGCCCGCTTCGATCTCGGTCTGCTCTCGCGCGAGTGCCGCGCTGGCATGACGGCCCGCCACGCCAACGCCGTCGGCGAGCGGATTGGGGCCGCTGAGCGTCTCCACCCACAGCTCCAGGGCGGCGAGCAGCTCCGGCGAGTCGGCAACGACGAAGGCTGTGGCTGCCTCTATGTACACGCGAGCCGCCCTGACCAACTCGCGAGCGACCTCAGCCACAAGCTCGCTCGCCTGCTCACGCCGCTCGGCCAGCGCCGCGGCTTCGCTTGCACGCTCCTGCTGGCGCTCGCGCGCGGCGAGCAGCTCACGCCGGCAATCGACGGCCGCCGCCAGCAATGTCCCGAGATGGTCGACAGCCCGCTGCTGGCGCTCGACGAGCTGCTCGCTGCGGCGGCGCAGCTCGGGCACATCCGTGGCGGGGGACTGGTCGATCGCGCTGTCCACCGATTCGGCGTAGACGGTGGCGATGCCGGCCGCGTGCGCGTGCTCGGTCGCGATTGCTCGGACACCTGTCAACCCCTGCTCTGCCTGCCTCGCGCCAGAGTCAGCCTCGGCTTGTCGCTGCCTGTGATGCTCGACCCGACTGAGCGCCTGCTCGTAGGCGGATTTGGCCGCCGCCGCGCGCTCGGCGGCGCGGCGGGCGTCCTCGGCGGCGCCCTCCAGATCGCGTGCGCTGCGCGCCTCCGGGCTCTCGTGCAGTGCGCGTTCGCGTGCGCGCAGACGCTCCTGCTCGAAGCGTAGGCCGGCGAGCGCGTCCGTTGCCTGGGCCAGCTCGGCACGCGCCTTGCCATGAGCCTCCTGCGCCTCCGCCAGCTCGCGACTGACACGGTCGAATGCGGTTTGGGAGCGGCGGGGCGGGGTGGCGCGCCGCCGGCAGGCGATCCGGGCGTAATGGCGGTATGTCTGCAGGTAGGCGTTGGCGGCATCGCGTGCCTGCACCATCGCGGCCAGCGTGTCGCGTTCCTCCTCCAGCCCGCGGAAGGCCTCGGCGACATCGGCGATCAGGGCCTGGTCGAGCGGCGGCAGGGCTCCGGTGAGCGCGGCGGAGAGGTGACGCTCGTCCGGACGCTTTGAGAGCTGGGGCGCCCGGATCTTGATGAGCAGGTCGATCAGGGCGCCATAGCGCTGCTCGCCGAGGGTGAACAGCGCCTCGTCGACCGCCCGCCTGTAGGTGCGAGCTGTTCTATGCACGGCGCCGTGCGCACCGATCGCGTCCTCCAGGCGATCTCGAGTCATGGCGATTTGGGCGCCGTCGACAAGCGTCAGGTTCTTACCAACGCGCTGGTCGGTGATGAAGAACCAGTGGTCGGAGATGCCGCGGCCGGTGACCGCCTTCAAGCCGCAGCCGAGTGTGCAGTAGTGGGCGCTCCCGTCGGCATCGCGGCGGCCGAACTCGAGCCACGTGTAGCCGAGCCGCTCAGGATTGGGGTGCTCGCCACCGAGCAACAGGTTCCAATCCATGCGCTTCTTCGGGTCGGCGTCGGGCTCCACACGGTGGGGCGAGAGCTCGCCGTCGAGCAGGAACGGGAGCGTGAGGGCGAGCACCTTGGACTTGCCGGTGCCGTTGTTGCCGCGCAGCAGGAGCCGGCCGTCGCGAAAGTGGAACTCCTCCTGGTCGTAATAGAAGACATCCACCAGGCCGGCGCGCAGGGGCTGCCAGCGCTCGCGCTCGGGTTGCGGGAGGCCGCGGAAGCTCACCCCGTGAGCTCCAGCTGCGCCGGGCGCTCGGCAATCGTCGGGGCCGCGAGCGCGTAGCGCGCAAGCGCGGGCAATGGCGCCACGCCGTCGGGTCCACGCCGCACGAGCCGCAGCGCCGCGAGCCGCTCCAGCGCCGTCTCCACCAGCAGCACCTCGGCACCCGGCTCCTGAGCGCCGCGACGCCAGTACGCCTTGTGCTCCTCGGCCAAGCTTCGCACGAGCCGGCAGAGCTCGTCCTCGGGGACAGGTCGCAGTCCTTCGGGGTTGACCCCAACCGCTTCCTCTGCCACTGCGCCGTCCCCGAGCCGCCGCGCCAAGTGTTCGGCCAAGAGTAGCGTCACGTGTCCGTCGGTGCCCACGTCGGGCATGCGCACGTCGGTTAGGTCGTCGTCCGGGTCGACCATCGCGATCCCCTCCGCCCGAATCTCCGCGATGAGCCCCGTCAGCTCCGAGACGCGTCGCGTCAGGGCGGCGCGCTGACCCGTGAGGTACGCCAGCTGCTCGGCGTCCAGCTCGTCGTAGTAGAGCACCGGATCGTCGAGCAGGCGTCGCGTGAGGTTGTGGCGCACCGCGCGGTTACGCAAGTCCTCCGCTTCGGGCAGCGGATCGGCCGCGAGCTGGGAGAGCCGCTGCGCGAACTCGGTTGCGGCGATCGTGGAGGGCCCACGAGAGGGCGCGAGCACGCCGGCCAGCACTCGTCGTTGCACGTCATACAGCGCATCGCCCTTGTCGCGCAGGTACGCCTCCTCGTCGCCCGCCACCCTGACCAGCACGCCCAGCTCCAGCAGCAGGCGCACCACCGCGACCAGGTCGCCCCGCTCCTCGCGGCCACTCAAGCCAAACGCTAGGCCGGCGCTCGCCAGCTGCTCGTCGGCGGCGGCGTGAATCGTCCTTTCGGCCAGGCGGCCCAATGTAATCTGGGCGTCTGAGCGCTCCAGCACCGACAGGGCCAGGCATGTGAGCACGTAGCGCCGGCGGGTGAACGGTGCACGCGAGCGTGGATCGCGAGCCGGATGCGTGGGGTCGTCGATGGTGGGGGCCAGCTTGACCAGCCTTGCCACCTCGCTGTCGACGATCAAGCGCCAACCCGTGTTTGCGTCGAACCAAGAGCGAAGCTCAGCGGCGTAGCGGCGCACTACGCGGAAGTCCTCGGCCTGGGCGCCACCGGCTCGCAGCAGGGGGCAGCGCAACAGCGCGCGCACGGCCCGCCGCAGGCTCGCCTCCCTGGCGCTCTCCAGGGCGCTGTCGAGGGCGTGGCTCATGTCAACACCATGGCGGTCTACCCGCCTGTTCCACTCGAACGCGGGTCGGGCATGACCGCGCTCGAACCGTTCGCCGGGAGGCCGAGGTCGGCTATCTCGATCACGTGGTCGGGGCCTCGGAATATGCCGGCCGGTGTTTGAATCTCCACGGCCGGGGCATCCGCGAGCGCGACCAAGCGCACGCCGAGAGTGCCGTCAACGGTTGTCGTGGCGACCTCGCGGCGGTCGGGGCGGCGCGCCGCGAGGGCGTCGCCCAACAGCGAGAGAAACAGACCGAACGTGTCGGGGTCAAGCTCACCCAATTCGCCCAGCTTGATGGGCCGACCCGTCGCAAGGCGCGTTCGCGCGGCCGCCGTCTGCTCGCTCTGCCTGGCGGCGAGCTGCGCCAGCAGGCGACGGCCCTCCTCGCGGTTGGCAATCCGGTTGGGGCGGCCGCGACGTTCATAGCTGCCCGTGCGCCGCAGGCGCGGGCTGATGTGCAGGGGCGGAGCGTCGCGCCACGACGTGGACGGTTGCACAGGGCTTTCCTCGCGGGCGGTGCGCGTGTCGCTGTCGAGCACCAGATGGCGCGAGCCGTACAGTCCGAACGCGCTGCGCCACAGCCGGTGCAGAGCGGCATCGTCGGGCGCCTCGGCGAACCACAGCGCCAGCGCACGGAAGTCGGCCGAGCGATCGGAGCGTCCGGAGCGACGCTCGTTGAGGCTGGCCACCACGGCGAGAAGATCGGGGATCGCCTGGCGGGCGCGGCTGCGCAGCAGCTTCGCCTGGCTTGGGTGGCCCGGCTCGGAGACGAACCACTGGCGCAGGCCCTGCCAGCGCTCGCGCCATGCCGCCACGCCGGCGCGATAGGCGACCTCACGAGGATCGCGGTCGCCCGTGGCTTCCTCTTCACGCTGGCCGTCACCGGAGCCCTGCCCATCCGCGTGACCCCTCCCCACCGCGCCGCCCGGGGCGGCGTCTTCGGCGTCGCGGCGGGCCACGATGCTGAGCAGACGCGTCACCTCCCGATCCTCAAAATCGGCTAGCAATCCCGAGATCTCTGCGCCGACGGTGACTAGATCCTTGATGAAGCGCTCCAGGTAGTCGACGAGCCGGTCCTTGTAGGCAAGGAAAGCGTTCACGTCGGCGTCATGGAGTTCGATCGTGCGCCGCAACGAACCCATGAACGCCTGGGCGTTGTCGGCGAGATCTTCGAAACGATCGACCAGGCCGCGCAACAGCAGCCCCAAGCGCGCGGGATCCGGATCGGCCTCGCCCGCCAGCTCGCGCAAGGCGCGCAGCTGTGTTGCGATGTCAGCAAGGGCAACCGCTTGCAGGGCGCCACGCTTGCCGAGCTGCTCCTCATACACGTCGAGTGCCCGCTCGGCGGCCTCACCCGCGTGGGTCAGCTGGTACAGAAAGCGGGCGCGGTGGAAGTCCTCGACCGTCGTGACCCGGCTCGTATCGGGGTCGGCGCGAAGATTGCCCCACTCCACCAGCTGCCCGAGCGCGTCGGCGAGCGCATCCACTGGGAGGTGTCCATTCGGCTCAGCCCGGGCGAGCGCCTCTTGGAGATCCTCGGCACGCAGGTGCACGACGAATCGCCGCTTCGCGGCGACGAACTCGCCCATCACCCGCCGATACAGCGCGACGTTGGGTGTCGCGAGGTGGGCGAACGGCCTGAATACCGAGGGCTCCATATCCGAGCACGTTAGCTTTCTGAGGGGGCTGGTGGGCGCAGAGATAGAGATCGCCGCCAGCGAATTCCCAGAGATCGGTCCTCCGGGACAATACGTCCACATCAAATGGCCGTGATGGCGAAGCAAGACTCACGATCACCGCGTTGGGTGCTGGATTCGACCGCAGCTGTGCATAGGTTGGGCGCGATGCCCGCCTACAACATCAAGGTCACCGTCAAGCACAAAGAGATGCACCTGGAGGTCGATTACGGTCTCACAGGGTCGGGCCACCCGCATCTGTTCCTGCGCAGCTCGACATCGAGCGCACCGGTCCTGCCTGACCCCGGACCATGGCCGGTCGGCATCCCTTGGAGCGTGACTGACCGCTTGCGTAACGGGGGCGACGAGAAGGGTCGCGTGCTGGCCATCTGGCAGGAGCCACCCGGTGTTGCGCCGGTGCCCCTGGCGACACTTGCCTGGCATGTGCACGGCACAGGTCCGCTGTACGTGTTCGACCTCGGCCACACCGAAGCGCTCACCGTAGATGTCGGCAGACAGCTCACGGCCATCCTGCTCGATGCGCTACTCCGAGCAGCAGCTCATCCCGATGCACCAGTAGCACGCGAGTGGCGAAGTCGGCTTCGCTGGTCCCAGGTGGCGCTCGCTCACGCGCCACACCACGAGCGCGGCCGCTTTCGAAGAGAGAACCTCCGGCGTGCCCTGTCGGGTCGTTTTGTCAAATACCAGCCGCCACCTGCCCCAGCACGTTGGACGAAGGGAGCATGGCTGGGCGAACGGACCTTCTGACTCCCGCACGGATGAGCGAGGAGGATCAACGCTACTACTCGTCCTGCAGTGTCGCCTCCCGCAACTGCGCGTCAAGGTCGCGGTCGCTAAGCTCGATCGGCTCGGCCGCGGCGATCTGTTCGATCCGCTCGAGCGCCTCGGGGCCCAAGCCGTTGGCGAGTGACGCGCGAAGCTGCTCCAGCGAGGGCATTTCGACAGGCCCAGCCGAGCGCGGTGGAGCAACTGTTGCCAACTCAGCCAGCAGGATCCGTAGCCCTTCGCGACCATGGCGAGCCAGCACCTGCGCCGGTGAGTGCCCACGCAAAGGCGGGCTCGGCGCGAGCGTCCACTCGCCGACCTGACGGTCAGCGGCCATGTACCGACGCGCCGCGTTACAGAGAGCAAGCAATAGCTCGGCTCTCTCCAACAGTTCAACCCGGGGACGCGCGGGAGCCGAACCCATGCCCCAGCTGCGCACTGTGTCGCGCGTGGTGCCCAAGGCACTCGCCAGCCGCGAAAGCGATCCATAAAAGATCGACAACTCCGACACCGCGTGCTCGGCTTGGCCGCTGCGAACGGTACGAGCCCTCGACGGTCGCTCGACCTTCTGCTTCGCTGGGAAGTGCAATGTTGGCGCGCTCATCGGCATCTACTCTCATCTAATTTATGCCTAGTGTAGCACCTGTGCGCGAAGGTCTCCATCACACAACGCACACCTTCCACAGACGTAGCACCGAATGACTCGGAGGGGACCAGCACCCCGTCTCCCACAGGACGCGGCAGGGAGCCGACAGCTCGCTGTCACGGGTGCGTAGCGAACCTCGATTCGGTCCAATTGGCGACCGCCTCGGACCCACCAGAGAGAACCTATCCACGAGGCGTCGGTTCACGGCAAGCTGCCTTACAGAGCCAAACCAGCCGCTTGCCAGGCGCACGTCACACACCGCTACACAATGATCAACGATGAATTGCCGTAGGTTCATAGCGGGGGAGGTGTGTGGTTTCAACAGATAGGCGACACATGTGTCAGGACATAGGAGACACCAACGTGAGGGGGGTCTTCTGTGGAGATGGCGCGGTATCTGGTCGAGGCGCATGTGCTGGAGGGACGTTCGGTCAGCGAGCTAGCGACGGCGCACGGCGTGCATCGCAGCTGGATCTACAAGCTCCTGGCCCGCTACCGCGATGGCGGCTATGACGCGCTGGCGGCGCGCTCGAGACGCCCACGATCGTGCAAGCACGAGACCCCGGCGGAGATCATCGAAGCGATCGTGACGCTGCGCCGCCAGCTGCAGACAGACGGCCACGACGCCGGCGCGGCAACGATCGCCTACCACCTCGCCCAAGAGACGGACGAGATGCTGGTGCCGTCGGTCTCGACGATCTGGCGGATCCTCAAACGCGAGGGGCTGATCGTCCCGCAGCCGCAGAAGCGACCACGCTCCTCGCTGATCCGCTTCCAGGCCGAGCTACCGAACGAGATGTGGCAGACCGACGTCACCCACTGGCAGCTCGCCGACGGACAGCACGCGGAGATCCTGAACATGATCGATGACCACTCCCGGCTGTTCCTGGCCTCCCACGCGTTCTCGACCGTCAAAGCCCGCGACGTCGTGGACGTCTTCCACAAGACAGCAGAGCTGCACGGGCTGCCCGCCAGCCTTCTCTCCGACAACGGGGCCGTGTTCACCGCTACACCCCGCAAGGGCAAGGTGCTGCTGCAGACAGAACTCCAGCAGCTCGGGATCGCCCGCAAGAACTCACGCCCCTACCACCCACAGACCTGCGGCAAGGTTGAGCGCCTACACCAGACGCTCAAGCGCTACCTGGACGCCCAAGAGCCCGCGCAGACGCTCCCAGCGCTGCAGGGCCAGCTCGATCGCTTCGTGCACTACTACAACGACATCAGGCCCCACAGAGCCCTCGACGGGCGAACCCCGCTACAAGGCCTACAGCACACGCATCAAGGCCAAGCCAGCCGCCGTGAAGCCCGTCACGCACTTCCGCGTCAGAGAAGACAAGGTCGATACCCACGGCAAGGTGAGCCTGCGCTACATGAGCAAGCTCCACCACATCGGGCTCGGCAGAGCTCACACGGGACGCCGGGTCAAGCTCCTCATCGCCGATCAGAGCATCCGCGTGATCGCCCTCGACGGCGAGCTAATCCGAGAACTCACGCTCGACCCCACACGCGACTACCAGCCACTCCAACAGCCCTGAGACGTCTACCATCACCCGAGACATCAGTCTCCGATGTCCTGCGACACAACACATAGCGGGGGCGGGATTCGAACCCGCGGCCTTCGGGTTATGAGCTTGGCAAGGGGGGTAGCTGGGGGTGTTGATTTGGCTTTTTAGAGCCGTTTTGGTGTGGCTCGGTATCCCCCGGTTTCGCTCAAATTGCACCCCTATTTGCACCCCGCTTTGGGGCTGGGCCGTGCGATGATGGCGGGATCTGGGCTCACGATCGGCCGCGAGCGCGAAGAGTACGGGCACGCCATAGCCGCGATCTCGCACCCGCCTGCGGGCGGGCCCTCTGGTGGCTAGGGCGTTGAGAGGGCCTTCTCGAAGTCGTCCACGAGCTGGAGCAACTCTCCGCACTCCCATACGCGGCCCCATTTGCGCTCGTTGAGCTTCGTGAGGATCCCGGCCTCCTCGAGCTGGGCGATGGCGCCGCCGATCGCCACGTGGGACTTGCCTGTGAGCCGCTGTGCTGCGGGGACGTCGATCACGGGCTGGGCAGGAAGGGCGCCGATAAGTTCTCGTATGGCGGCATCGCGACGGGGCTGCCCGAGCTGCTCAAGCCATCTCGCCTGGACCGCCTCGATCTCCTCGGCGAGGCGTTCGGCTTCGCTGGCTGAGCGCCTGCTCGCCTGGGCGAATCGAGCGCACCAGATGCCGACCCTGCCCTGGCTGCAGGCGCCGAGGCCGCCGATGTAGTTCTTGGGTTCTGCCGCCAGGACGAGGCTGACCGGTGGGAGATAGTGAGCGATCTCTCCGCGGCGGCGCAGAACGGTGTAGATGAGCGCGCGTCCGGTGCGGCCGTTGCCGTCGACGAAGGGGTGGATGTTCTCGAACTGCGCGTGTGCGATGGCGGCCTGTGCGACAGCCGCCAGGTCGGTGCGGTCGATGAAGCGGCAGAGGTCCCCCAGCAGCTCGGGGAGGAGCTCGTGCGGCGGACCGACATAGGAGGCGCCGATCGGGTGGTAGTCGTTCCCGCCGATCCAGCTCTGGGTGGTGCGAATCACGCCGGCGATCCCGCGATCCTCGGTGAACCGGAGCAGCGTGCGATGGATCTCTTGGATGTCCGTGACCGCCAACGGCTTGGCGCTCGCTCCCAGCTCGATCGCCCGCTCCATCGCTTCAACGTTCCCAAGGACCTCGGCTGCGCGATTGTCGCCGTGCCGGCCTCCTGCCCGTGCGTAGGCGGCTCGCGCGAGTCGCTTGTGGGAGATCTTCACGCCCTCGATTCGTGAGGAGGCGGCGCTCTCCGAGCGCAACAGGTTGTTGGCGAGGGCGGCAAGTGAGGTGAGCTCGGGGCGCATGTGGTTGAGCTGAGCGAGCGCCTTCGTGGCGTCGGCGACTAGGGCGACGGCCTCCCCATCGAGCGCGAACTCTCGCGAGGCGATGGGATCGGGGATGAAGACCTGGTAGGCGCCGCCGCGCTGGCCGCCGGTGGGGGCGGTGGGGTCGGCCGGCCAGTAGCGTCGCTCACGGTGGCCGAGGGGGATCGGCGTCGCGGGCACGGACTGTGTCTTGTTCCTTTCAGAGCTAGGCACGCTTTGTAAGGATAGCGGCATATCCTTACGAACTGTCGATGTCTCCGTAAGGCTCGGCGTGGAGGCCAAAAAAGCCACTGGTACCGCCGCTGAGACGGCCGCGGCCCTGGATAGACGGCTGAGGGGCTACGCCGTCCCGATCGTCGTCAAGGAGCGGCGGATCGCACACGAGGCGAAGATGTCCATGTCGTCGGCAGACGACACACCTCCTCGGGGAAATCCTGGCAGGGCACAGATACCGATGGCACAGCCGTCCCCAGCCTCTCCGCCGTTGTCGGGGCAACGGCTGCGGTCCGTTTGCGGTCCGATTGCGTTCGGCTGCGGTCCGTTTGCGGTCTCCGAGACCGCCCAACAGCCGCGAACATGAGCGAAAGTCACCCGCGCAAAGCTCAGCGTCTACGGCATATTCGCCCATTTTCGCTGACCTTCGCAGAACATGAACCTGATCGGGGAGAACGGCTCAAGTTGGCTTTCTGATGCAGATTTCGGGCGGTTTGCAAACGTCTTGCAAACGCCGTACCGCCGCCAGACCCGCCCTGTGCCCTCGTGCGACCCAGCGTATGCCATACCGCACGCATGTATGTCACGGCTCTCGCGTGGCGCGCTGGCCATTGGCTCCTCCACGTTGGGTATGGCGGGATCCCTGATTCGGCCCCGATGGGCTGGCGCGACGCGCCTCGTGGCAGGGTCAAGTTGGCTTTTCTAAGCCACTTTCGTCCCGCGCGAAAGCGAGCCGCAAAGGACCGCAGAACACTATTCAGATAAGTTGACCACTCCCAGTAGCGCGGTCCCCCAAGAACGTGTCCATGAAGATCCTCCACATAGCCGATGTCCACCTCGACCGGCCGTTCGTCGGGATGAGTACCGACACTGCCCGTGAGCGTCGCCGCGACCTCCGCGACGCATTCGATCGGTGCTTGAGCCTCGCAAAGGCGCACAACGTAGACGCCGTGACGATTGGTGGTGACCTTTGGGAGGACGAGCACGTAACTCCGGACACCTGCCGATGGGTCGCAGACCGCCTCGGACGCCTCGAGCGCCCAGTCGTCATGGTCGCCGGAAACCACGATCCACTCAGGCGGGGCGGGCCGTACCAGCGCGTTCAGTGGCCCAAGAATGTGCACCTGCTCCCCGCAGAGCGCGGACTGCAAAACCATGACGTGGGCTCGCTCATCATCTGGGGGATGTCATGGGGGGACAGTCCACTGACGTCTGATGCCATCAGTCACTTCACGGCTCCGAGCGAGGGGACTCACGTCCTGCTGCTTCACGGGACCGTCTCAAGCGCCGCCCTTCAAGACGACGCTCACTGCAGCTTCAGCGCCGACTCGGTGCGCCGCGCCGGATTCGCTCTCTGCCTCGCAGGTCACCTGCACGCCGGCGGACTACGCGACTCCATTGTGCTGTACCCCGGATCGCCCGAACCGCTCGCATGGGACGAGACCGGACAGCACGCCGCGGCGATCATCGAACTCGACGACGGAGCACCACCGCAGACACAGCTGATCGACATCAACGAGCGCCGGTACGCGGAGATCACCGTGGACTGCGGAGGTGCCACCTCAAGCGCTGATGTCGAACAAGCCCTCGCCCAGGCGATCTCGACGATCGACGGCTCCCGCGAAGGGCTATGCCTGCGAGCCGCACTTCGGGGGCGGGTAGAGCCCGACTGTCGAATCGACACGGCCGCACTCTGCGACCCCGAACGAGGGCTGACACAGCTAGAGCTGCGCGACGAGACCCAGCCAGCGTTCGACATCGAGATGCTCGCCGGGCAGCCCACCGCCATGGGAGCATTCGTGACAAGTCTGCAGCAACAGATCCACGACAGCGAGCAGGATCAGCACCCGCGCCTTCAACTCGCCCTTGAGCTCGGGTTGCGCGCAATGCACGGAGACGATCTGGCAAATGCGTCTTGAACAGCTAACGATTGGAGGCTTCGGACGCCTCCAGGGAACACACGACCTGGCCGCTGCTCTGACCCTCGTCGTAGGCGCGAACGAGGCCGGCAAGTCAACGTTTCACGACGCAGTCGTGCGTTCGCTCTACGGCTTCGCGCCAGAGGAGCGACGCCGCCATGACGGGATGGCCGCGAAGGATCAGCGAAAGCCATGGACGGGAGCTCCCTTCAGCCTCACCCTCCACGCACTCGATCACAACGGCGAGGCGGTAGTAGCCGTCTGGGACTTCGAGACCGAATTCGCCGAACTGCACGATGCCCTGACCGGCAAGGTCATCATTCGCGAGCAGCCCAAGCAACGCGCCGACTACGCCATCGGCCGCCAGCTCGTCGGGATGACCCGAGAGGAGTTCACGCAAGTGTGCTGTCTCTACCAGGGTGCCGTGGAAACGGTGCGCCCCAGCGAAGGGCTCCACGCCGCGCTACAGCGCGCCGTCGAGTCAGCACCCGCCGAGGACATCGGGGTAGAAGGCGCCGATACGCGCCTGCGGAGCCTGCTCGCCGACATCGGTGTGCACGGCGGCCACTACGGTCCACTCGCGAACGGGGAGCTCGACCGACTCTCCAAGCACGAGAAGGCACTTAACGAGCGACTCGAGGACGCTCGTTCGCAGCGCACTGCGCTCGATCAAATCTCCGCCCAGTTGGACGACGCACGCCGGCGCCGCAAAGACTGCACTGAGCGGGCGGTGGCGATCGAACAGAGCGTGATGTGTGCGGCTGTAGCCGGCCTCAAGGGACGCAGCGATCGGGCACTTGAGCTCGCCGTCAAGAGCCAAGATCGCCCTGCCAGCGGGCCGGCCTTGACGCGGGAGCTGGTCGGACGCCAGCAGGAGTTGCAGGCACAACTCGACGCGCTCAGCTCGCGGGAAGCGGGGCTGCTCGCCGAAGTCGAAGCCGGCACGCGCGAGGTCTCCGAGCAGCAGAGCGGCCTCACGGCCGCCGAACAACGAATCGATGTGCTCGCCGTCAACGACGGCCTCGACCTCTCCGGTGAGGAAACCGTCCGCGCGCTGGTCGCCGACATACGGGCCGCAAACACCGCCGAGCCTAGCCGTCCCCTGGGTGAGGAGCCACCGCGCGACCCAACGCTCGCGCGCTTCCGCGAGGCTCGCGACGAGCTCGTCGCTCAGCGCGCCGGGCAGGCAATCAGCGCGTGGAACACCAGACTGCTCGCGCTGGCGCTCGCGCTTGGCGCCGCAGGCGCAGGCACGGCCGCGCTGGTCAACCCGATCCTCGCGCTCCTCGTAGTCGTGGCAGCGGTCTGCGTCTGGATCGCCCGCCCTCGCGTGGTGTCCGGCACCGACCTTGCGTCGCTCCCCGCTTTCGGAGGACGTTCATTTGAGGAACTCGACCAGCAGTGCGCCGAGGAGGAGCGCATCGTTTCATCGTTCACGGCAGTGCGCGATGCACAGCAACAGCGAGACAACGATCAAAGAAACCACAGCAACGAGCTTCACAAGTGGCTCGTCGGCGCGCTCCCCCCACACGATGGCGAGGAGACGCCAACCGCGATCATTGGACGAGCCGAGGCCTACCTAGCGGGATGCGACGGATTTCGAGCGCTAACACAAGCGAGAGCGGAGCTCGAGCAAAGGCAAGCGAAGCTCGAGGTGCTGGGCGCCCCGGCAAGACGACTCGCTGAGGTAAAGGTCGAACGCGCCAGCCCCGCCGCCGAGCTGAGCGAGCTCTACCGCCGAGCGGGCCTCGATCCTCAGGACGCAAACGCCGCCAGCGGCTCCTTCGAAGCACAGGCGAACACTGCGCAGCGTGACGAGGAGCGGATCATGTACGCCGAACAAGCCAACGCGGCCCTGCAGGAGCTGCTTGACGGACAGAGCGCCGAGGAACTACGCCGCGAGCTACGAGCAGCCGAAACCGCGCTCGCCGAACACGAAAGCACCCATGGACAGCAGTCGCAGCCCGATACGAACGCCCATGAGGTCGGCGAGCCCGACCTGGCCCAGGCGAAGAGCGCTCTGACGGATCGGGAAATCGAGGTCGCCGAGCTTCAAACCGTCGTCAAAGAACGCGAAGCCGGCCTCGCGACACCCGGAGATCTCGAGGTCGAACTCGCGCAGGTGAAGACCCACCGAGCACGGATCGAGCTGATTCGTGACGCTGTCCGGACCGCCCGCACAACACTTCAGGCAGCCGCCCAAGACACACATCGTCGCGTCGCGCCGTTCCTCAACGAGGCGCTCCGGCGCGAGCTCCCGCGCATTACACGCGGGCGCTACTCCAACGGCACCGTCGACGAGGACCTGGCAATCCGGCTCTACACGCCCGAGTCCGGCCGGCTCGTGAGCATCGAGCAGCTCTCACGAGGAACACGCGACCAGGTCGCCCTCGTACAGCGGCTCGAGATCGCACGGCTCCTGGACGCGACATCCGGAGACGCCCCGCTGTTTCTCGACGATCCATTCGCCCACTTCGATGCCGAGCGGCTCCGGCTCGGCGCGGAGCTGATCGCAGAAGTCTCCGGCCGACGACAGGTGATCCTGTTCACCGAGGACGCCGCGGTAACGGAGCGAATGCAGGAGGCCTGCCCGGAGTGCAGCGTGATCGAACTCCCAGACCCCGTGGCGGATGCCCCGACCGCGCTCGCACTGAACGGTCCAAGCGCATGACATACGAGCCAACGACCCCGCGCAGCCAGCCACGCGGGTTCAGGGCAGCCATCCGCGCCATGTTCAACCGTCGCTCCCGCGAAGTGACGACACCCGCTGCCGCGCGGTCATCCACGATCACGGTGAAAGTCGTCGAGGACACCCATCTGTTCGACGGAGACGACGGGGACACACTGTGGTGCGGCGGCTATACGCCGATCGACGAGGACGGGAGCTTCATGCCAATCTCCGAGCATGAAGCCTCGGATCCGCGGTGCATCTACAGCAACGTGGCCGGAGTCTCCCACCGGGCCGAGGCGCTGCAACAGAAGTGCTTCTCGCCCGGCGAGCAGATCATTCTCCGGCCCGAGCCGACGAATGCCTATGACCCGAACGCAGTCGCCGTCTTGGACAACAGCGGGACCTTTCAGGTCGGGTACGTGCCCGCGGCGCTGAGCGGTCGAGTCGCCGAGGACTTCCGCAACGGCAGTCCGCTCAGTGGCATCGTGATAAGCGAGTTCCGGCTGGGCTCGAAACGCGGAAAGCGAGTCGGCCTACATGTGCTGCTCGCGCCGCACGGGACACTGCTTCTCTCAGTCTCCGACGCTGAAGGCGAAGACGAAGGGTAAGAGGATCGAACGCACGGAGTGGCGGCCGAGCGACGCGAGGAAAACCGCAGCCGTTGGAGCATCAATCGGGCTCTGCACGCCGCCGCGTGATTGGCGAGAAGGTCGGAGCCCAGACTACGAAGGGGGCAGGGATGCGGGACGGACAGCAGTTCTCAAATCATCACGAAATCGAGGCCGACGGCATCTGCGTCGAAGCAGTCGTCCAGGCCGCCGTCAACCTCGCCCTGATTCACAACGAGGTGCCACTCGTCCAAGCCGTAACCGTGACAAACAACTCAGCGCGGCCGCTCGCCGACATGACGCTGACGCTGAACCTAGACGGCCGGGGCGCTGCACTGGCCGAGCCATGGTCGAACACTTCCAGCGAGCCGATTCCTGCGGGCGGGCACCTGCGCTGGGACACGCTCGGAGCCTTCGCCCCGAGCTACGAGCACCTGGCGAGCCTGGACGAGAGCCATCCCGCCACGTTGACAGTCAGCGTGTCACGAACCTGGGGCGCCGATGTCCGGCTGACGGTGCCTGTTCAGGTACTCGCGCACAACGAATGGCTGAACTCACCAGTGTTCTATGAGTCACTCGCCGCCTTCGTACAACCAAACACGCGTGCCCTATCGACAGTACTCAACACAGCCTCGGAGATCCTGCGCGAGCACACCGGCGAGGCGGGCCTCACGGGCTACCAGCAGGGGCCAGAGCGGGCCTCGCTGACCGCAGCCGCGATCTATGAGGCTCTGCGCACCCGGGAGATCCGTTACGTCGTGCCGCCCGCATCATTCGAGGACAGCGGACAGAAGGTCCGCACGACTGCGCAGGTACTCGAACAACGCTTCGGTACATGCATCGACCTGTCCGTCACCTACGCCGCATGCCTCGAGCAGGCGGGACTTCATCCACTGGTCTGGCTGATCAACGGGCACGCCTTTACGGGATACCTGAGGGAGGGCGGAACACTCGGTCAGACCGTGATCACGGAGGCCAACGCGATGATCAACCTCGTCGAGTCCGGACGCGCGGTGCCCGTCGAGGCCAGCTTCTACGAAACGGGCGAGCAGGGAGCGTTTGCCGCAGCGGTCGTCGCCGCCAAGCGGCACTTCAGCGACCCAGACGCGCTACGCGGCGTCATAGATGTGCACGCTACCCATCGAGCCGGCACGCGACCGCTGCCCGGCAACGATCCCGGCCCCATCCTCGCAGCGAGCGACCACCCAGAGGTCGGCCGCAGCGGATCCTCACCCCTGGAGTTGCCAAAGGAGCTGCTGGCACACCCCGACACCGAGGACGTGCTGCTCGAAGCCGTCGACGACGCGCCGGCCCGCGTTCGCCAATGGAAGAGAGCGCTGCTCGACCTGAGCACGAGCAACCGACTCTTGAATCTTCGGTCCTCTGGCGAGGTGCTCGACCTGCATATCCCGAGCGACACCCTCGCACTCCTCGACGACATCGTTCACGAAGGCACCGCACTGACGCTCCTGCCCCAAGACGAGCTCAGCGACATCCAGCGCCTGCAAGGAGCGCGGCGTGCACAGGACCTGAACGCCGAGCCGGTACGCAAACTGCTTGTCGAGGACCACTCGGTGTACGTCGGCGTCACCGAGCAGACGTACGTGTCACGAATGCGCAGGTTGCGACGGGCCGCGCGGACACTGCTCGAGGAGACCGGCAATGCAAACCTCTACCTGACCGTCGGCGCACTCGTGCACCGCACCCCGAGCGACAAAGACGCCCGAGCACCCCTGTTTCTCCTGCCGGTCAAGATCGAGGGCGGCAGCGGACGCAGCCAATTTGAAGTGCGGGTGGACACGACCAGCGTGGCCGCACCCAACCATTGCCTCGTCGAGTGGCTACGCATCAAGCATGACGTTCGAATCGAGGCCCTGGAGAACCCAGGGCTCGACCACAGCGGAATCGACATCATCTCTGCCCTGCCAGCAATCCGTGACGCGCTCGTCGCACACAGACTCGACATGCGGATCGACGAGGTTGCGACCCTGGCGATCTGCCAGTTCAGCACGTTCGGGATGTGGCGAGACCTCGAGCATCATTGGGACATCATCTCCCGCAACCCCGTTGTCGAGCACCTTGCACTCAGACCCGGAGAGACGTTCAAGGAGTCCTCCGTGGACCCGGAGGCCGTAAACGATCTGGAGGACATCGACGTCGAGGAGACCGAGATACCTCTGCCGATCCCCGCCGACGGGTCGCAGCTGCGCGCGGTCGTCGCCGCAGCGGCAGGACGATCGTTCGTCCTTGAAGGACCACCCGGGACGGGCAAGTCCCAGACGATCACGAACCTGATCGCTCACGCGCTCGCGAACGGCAAGACCGTGCTGTTCGTTGCAGAGAAGCAGGCAGCACTCGAAGTCGTCAAGCGGCGCCTGGAGGCAATCGGCCTAGCCGACTTCACGCTCGACCTGCACGGCCGAAGCCAGCGTCCGACCGAGATACGAGCCCAACTCAAGCGGGCGATCGACAACGCAAGCGTCTATGACCCCCGCGGATGGCAGGCGATCTGCGCGACGCTCCGCGCACGCCACGCCCCGCTCGATGAGTACCCACAGCGAATTCACGCGCGTAACGGGATTGGGGTGTCGCTATGGAGTGCCTACGAGAACCTCGAGCAATACGGCGAGGGCCCCACAGCACCGATCCCGGCAACGTACGTGGCGGCAAGCGACACCGACGAGACCCCTGTAAAGGACGCATTGCGTAACTTCGCCCGTGCGGCAAGAACCGTGGGCCTCTGCGCAGCCCATCCATGGTCGATCGTAGGGCGTATCTCAAACGAACTAGACCCCCGTTCGCTGAGCGACGCATCAGCAGCGCTCGAGAAAGTACGCACGTCACTCGAGGCACACCCTCAGGTATTGAAGCTCCTGCAAGGACTCGACGACCCAGCGGAACTCGACGTGCTGATGCCCCACCTCGACGACCGGGCGACAGGACCCGTTCCAATGGGCGCGCGCCTGACCGCGATCCGCTCGGCAGCCTGGATCGCCGCTCGCCAGCGGCTCACCGACGAGCTCAGCCGTTTCCCTGACCTCCACGACATCGTGCTGTCAACGTTCACGCAGTCATTCCTTGAACATGGCAAGACAGCGGGGCTCTCAAGCGCCGCAGAGCTAGCCGAACACGGCGTCTTTGGCAAGCGCAAGCGAGCAGAGCGCTTCACACTCACCGTCGCGCCGCTACTGAACACCGGCATCAGCATCCGGCCGGGCCAGGTCCCCGGTCTGATCATCGGGATCGATGCGGCCAGGACACACGCAGCCTCCCTCACGGCGGAACTGACCGAGACCCTCGGCGACTGCGCGCCCCAACCGTGGTCACCGATGCGACCGGACGCGGGCGTGAAGCTCGCCGAGGCCGTCGATCGGATAGGGCGCAGCGAGCGCTTCCAACAAGGCCACAGCGAGCTCTGGGAGCTGATCGAACAGGCAGGGGCGCCATCATCCGAGGACACACAGACACTGCGAAACGTCGCCGCGGCATGGGCGACGTGGCGCAGCCTCCTCGGATCGGGTCAAGAGGAGTGCAGCCGATGGGCCGCCGGGCGACATTGGAGCGCCGCATGGAACGAGGACGCCGGTGCCTGGAGCGACGAGATCGCCGACGGCGCGGATGCGACCGCGCAGCGATGGACGCGCATGGTCGAGATCCTCGACCCACTCACAGCCGCCGGACTTCAGGAGTTCCGCAACGATCTGCTCGGAGCCAAACTCGAAGCTGCGGACGCAGAGGTTGCCTACCTCCGAGGAGTCGCGGCCGGCTCGCTACGCGAGCGAGCAAACGCCGGGGGGCTCGCAGGATTCGATGCTGCTCTGCGAGGTGGCGAGGTAGATGATCTCGCCACGGTCGCCGCAGAGTCTCGATCAGAGCAGAAGGTCGCCCTTCCAGCCGAACTATTGGCGCGCCGGCCCTACCAGAGCGATCGGCTAACCGGCCACGTGGCCGAGCTGCGCCGCCGCCTCGACGCGAAGCGACGAGGACTCAGCTTTCGTCAACTGATCGAACACTACGGCGAGGAGATCCTCCAGGCAACACCCTGTTTCTTCGTCAGCCCCGCCTCACTCGCACAATACGTCCCGCCGGGAGCCGCAACGTTCGATCTCGTCGTCTTCGACGAGGCGTCACAAGTGGGCGTCCCACAGGCGATTGGTGCACTGGGACGAGGCCGCGCGGCGGTAATCGTCGGCGACTCACAACAGATGCCGCCGACCTCCGTCGGCAAGGTCAAGGCGGCCGAGGAAGCAGACCGAGATGACGATGACGAGTCAGGGGTACTCGAGGATCTCGAAAGCATCCTCACCGAGTGCGTCGAGTCCGGCCTGCCACGACTCTGGCTCTCCTGGCACTACCGAAGCCAAGACGAGAGCCTGATCGCATTCTCGAACGCCTACTACTACGAAGGTCGGCTCGCCAGCCTGCCCTCTCCGGGGAACGACCCGACCGCCGGAGTCGAGATGAGAAGACTCGACGGACATTTCAACCGCGAGGACAAACACGAGTTTCGGACCAACCGCGTCGAGGCCGAAGCAATCGTCGCGGAGATCCGAAGGAGACTCGCCGACCCCGAGCTCAGCGACCAGACGATCGGCGTCGTCACCTTCAACGCGCAGCAGCGCGACCTCGTGCTCAACCTGCTCGAGGAGTGCGGCGACCCGCTCGTCGCCAGGCAGCTCCGCGAGG
This sequence comes from Solirubrobacteraceae bacterium, assembly GCA_017882455.1. Classification (GTDB taxonomy): domain Bacteria; phylum Actinomycetota; class Thermoleophilia; order Solirubrobacterales; family Solirubrobacteraceae; genus Palsa-744. The sequence continues at coordinate 92,432 of JADGPL010000014.1, forward strand.
ACGCAACCGAGGGTATCTTCGTCAAGAATCTCGAGAACGTGCAGGGCGACGAGCGCGACGTCGTCCTCTTCTCGGTCGCATTCTCCAAGAGACCTGACGGCGGACCGCTGCCGATGAACTTCGGTCCGCTCGGCACTGCGGGCGGGGAGAAGCGCCTCAACGTGGCGATCACGCGCGCACGGCGCAAGGTGCTCCTGTTCGTCTCGTTTGAGCCGACCGACATAGACCTGTCAAGAACGAGCTCCAAGGGGATCGCCAACCTGCGCTCATACCTGGAGATGGCCGCGCATGGGCCGGGGGGACTCCCCCAGCCGCAAAGCCGCGCGGTGATCGGCACCGATCACGTGCGCGAGGCGATCGCCGATGCGCTACGCGGACGAGGCTACGAGGTGGCCTGCGACTACGGGCTTTCCGACTTCTCTCTCGATCTCGTAATCCGCGACGCAGGCGCAGAGCACTGGCAGGTCGCGATCGTCCTCGACGGCCCGAGATGGGCCGAACGGCCCACCGTCGCCGACCGCGAGCTCACGCCTCTGCTGCTCGAGCGACTCATGGACTGGGGCGCGCTCCTGCGCCTTTGGCTACCCGAGTGGATAGCCGACGAAGAGAGCGCGCTAGGACGCATCGATGAGGCGTTCCAGCGCGCACGCGACCGGGCCGCCACCAAGGCGGCGGAACGCGCGGCGGCCGCCGCCGAGCGCGAACGAACGATCACAGACGCACTCACCGGCACTTCCGAGAGAGAGCCCGACGAGGAGGCAACAGACCCTCCCGAGGAAGAGACCGTCGAGGTCGAGACGTACACGTTTGCGAGCCCCGACCAACGAGACGAACAGCTCACCGAGCCCAGCCCGGAACCCGCACTACTCGTCGCCTCGGTCGGGAGCGCGACCCTTGAGGAGGATACTGCCACGACAACCGCGGAACGTGACGTGCATGCACGGGGCTGCCCGTACCAAGAAACGAGCCCAACGCTCCTGGGAACGCGCGATGACCTAGGCCGGACCACGTCGCCGGAGGTGCGCCGGACAATCGCGTCGGCAGTACGAGACACAGTCGAAACCGAGGGGCCCATCGCGACAGACCGGCTAGCACGGAGTATCGGGCGCAGGTTCGGGTTCGATCGCGTAACCAGCGGACGCCAGCGATTCATCCTCGAAGCGGTCCCAGCCGAGCTGACCAAGCGCACGACGCTCGGTGAGTTCGTATGGCCGACCGGGCTCGACAAAGACACCTGGCGCGGATACCGCACCACGCCAGCCACCATCAATCGCCCGCTGACCGACATCGCCCCCGAGGAGCTCATCAACGCGATGGCAGACACCGCCAACGCCGGCCGATACGACGACGAGCATGAGCTGTACCGGGCGACGATGCTCGTCTTCGGACAACGCCGGCTGACCAGCCAAACAATCGCGAGGCTCGCCGTATGCCGAGAGCTCGCCGAAGAACGCAGCCGGCTGATCAAGACCGAGCACGGTGACTGGCGAGGCGGAGCGTGAGGGCGCGATGCGGGCGTGCAGCTTGAAGTTCGGTCGGGAGAGATCGCGCCAGCCTGCTTCACCCAATCAGGCTGCTCCACGCGACACTCTAGGCTCAGTTGGCCTGTCATCCTCGTGCGATGGCTCCGATCATGACCAAGTGTCCGGACATCGACACGCGGAGCATCTGACCGCCTCCCCTGGGACACGCACCTTGAGATCGGGGTTGTCGTCTGCTCTGATCGGCTGCCGCGATGCCGCCATACGACCCCGAGAATTGGTTACACGAGCCCTGGCTGACCAAGCCGCAACTCGCCGAACATCTGGCCGTCTCGGACCGCTGGATCGAGCTGCAGCAGCATGTCGGCCTCCCCTACCTGCGCATGGGCGGCCTCAACCGCTACCGAGTCTCGGAGGTCGAGGCATGGATACGCAAGCACTACAACTCGTCGCCCAAGAGCAGCTGAGCGCCCTCAGAGGCCACACCGCAAGCGATATCGCAAACGAGCGGACTTTCGCCTCTGTTCGCCTCTACGCCCATCCCCTTCGCCTCTGTTCGGGGAATTTGAACCTGATCGGGGAGACACGGATTTGAACCTGCGACCGCCCGGCCCCCAGCCTGAGCGGATCGATGATGGCGATCACAGCGCCTCCTTCTCAAACGTGAGCGATGGGGTTCGGGCCCGCGACCAGACGCCCAAAAACCGCACCAAGCGAGAGAGGCTCTCTGGAATTGCACCCCGCTTGCACCCCACCGCGGATCCTCTACGGGGCCTACCGAACGAAAAAACCGTAACCGTTCAGTCCTCTGGTGTTCAGGCGAGGGATGGGGGCGGGTCGCCGCGGGCGTGGGCGGCGAGCAGGTCGGTCATGTAGGCGAACATGGGGCGG
>JADGPL010000029.1 GCA_017882455.1 Solirubrobacteraceae bacterium
GGAAGCGGCAACGGGCAGCTCAACGAACCCTGGAGCGTCCGCGTAAACAGCCACGGCGAAATCTTCGTCAGCGACTCCGCCAACTACCGCATCCAGACGTTCGCACCCACGGGCTCCCCTGAAAGCACGACCACACCCACCATTTCCGGGGAGCTTCTAAGCGGACAGACCCTCCGCGCCAGCAGCGGCAACTGGAAAGGCGCCGCCACGATCACCTACACCTACCAGTGGGAGGACTGCAACACCTCCGGCGAAAGCTGCGCAGCGATCCCCGGCGCCACTGGCTCCGCCCACCTCCTCGCCGCCGGCGACATCGGCCACACGCTGCGTGTAGTGATCAGCGCAACCAATCCTGCCGGCACACTCACCAGCACATCTGGCGCAACAGAAGTCGTCGCGGCCGCCCGCACCACGAAATACGCCTACGATGCCAACGGAAACCTCGAAACCCAAACGGACCCCGAAGGCAACAAAACCACCTACACCTACGACGCCGACAACGAGCCGACCAAGACCGAAACCCCAAACAAAGCAGCGATCGAAACCGGCTACGACGGTGCCGGCCAGGTGACGAGCCAGACCGACGGCAACAAACACACAACCACATATGCCCGGAACGTACTCGAGGAGGTCACCGAAGTCACCGACCCCCTCGGGCACAAAACCACCAAGCATTACGACTTCGCCGGCAACCTCACAAGCCTCACAGACCCCGCCAAACGAACAACCAGCTACGCATACGACGAAGACAACCGCCTTCTCACCATCCGCTACTCCGCCGAAACCACGCCCACCGTCAAATACGAATACGACAAAGACGGCAACCGCACCACCCAACACGACGGCACGGGCACAAACACCTACACCTACGACCAGCTCGACAGACTCACCGAAACGAAAGACGGGCACGGTGACACAACCAGCTACGAATACGATCTCGCCAACGAGCAGACCAAGATCACATACCCCAACGGCAAAGCCGTCACCCGCTCCTACGACAGCAACGGAAGACTCAAAAGCGTCACGGATTGGCTAGAACACACCACAAAATTCGGCTACGACGCCGGCTCAAACCTGACCGCGACAATATTTCCGAGCGCCACCGGCGACGAAGACACCTATAAATACGACGAAGCCGACCAAGCAAGCGAAATCAAGATGACCAAGGGCACAGAAGCCCTCGCATCACTCGCCTACACCCGCAACAAAGACGGCGAGATCACCGAAGCAGCCTCAAAAGGCCTGCCCGGCGAAGAAAAACCGGCTTACGTCTACGACGAAAACAGCCGGACAACCAAAGCGGCCGGCAGTACATACAAATACGACGCCGCCAACAACGCCACCCAGATCGCCGGCAGTACCTACGCTTACAACAGCGCGGACGAGCTCGAAACAGGCCCAAGCCTCACCTACACCTACGACGAAATCGGACAGCGAACCAAAACCACGCCCTCGGGCGGCGCTGCCACCAGCTACGGGTACGACCAAGCTGGCAACCTGACATCGGTCGAACGTCCCAAAGAAGGCGAAACACCCGCAATCAAAGACAGCTACGCCTACAACGGCGATGGACTACGGACGTCGCAAACCATCTCCGGCACCACGAGCTACCTTGTGTGGGACACGACCGAAGCCCTCCCGCTCCTACTCAACGATGGCAGCAATAGCTATATCTACGGTCCAGGCAATCTCCCCATCGAGCAGATCTCGACGGGAAGTACCATTCTGTACATACACCACGACGGCGAGGGCTCCACGCGTCTTCTTACTAGCACCACTGGGACTACAGAAGCTACCTTCACCTACGATGCCTACGGCAATCAGACCGGACACACCGGTACTGCCTCTACTCCGCTCGGTTACGACGGTCAGTACACAAGTAGCGATTCGGGTCTAATCTATCTACGTGCGCGAGTATACGATCCGAGGACGGCCCAGTTTCTCACGACCGACCCGCTCGTTGCCGACACTCGTCAAGCATATAACTACGCCTTTGATAACCCGATCACAGGGAGCGATCCTACGGGCCTGGCGAGCCTATTTAGCGAGGCTTTCAATCTTGGCGCCCGTGCGACTGCGACATTGATTCAGAGCACGCCAGCTGGCGGGGTGCTTCAAGTTGCGAGTGATGTCACAGGCCTGACACTAGGACTGTGTGCTAATGGAAGCTTTGTGGGAGGAGGCGCGGCCCACGCAAGCGCATGCTACGCTGCCACTCCGAACGGACAGGCTGGACTTATATTCACCCTCGGAGGCGGAGCTGGTTTCCCGATCAGCGGCAGCCTAACGGTTGGCCCACTGACTAGCAACGGCCAGACGCTGAGCGATCAGGGTAGGTGGTTCACTGGAGTCGGAGGATCGGCTGGAGAGGGCGTGGTCGTCGGCGGCGGCTATTCTCAAGGCACCAATGGCTGTGGACAAACAATCTGGCAGACGACCGGTGGGTTTGGACTTGGCGTCAATTTGCCACCTCAAGTTCCGGTGAGTGGCTATGCTGGTGAGAGCTATACATGGACTTTCGAAGCCTTCTAGGGACGCTGCGGCAGACTGCCCGCAGGGATCTTCCTGCCAGTTTTTACGTCGGCGGGGGCATTAGCGGAGGCTGGGGCGGTGCAGGCTGGCTGCACGTATCGCCCGGTGTCATATGCTATGAACCGGGCCGTCTCTTGGGCAGGTTGAGCCGCGTCGAGCGTATCACCCAGGCAAGCCCGACGGTCGTCGTCGTGAAAGCCAGGCTCTTGTTCCCGGCCTTTGATAGCGGGCTACTCCTTTTTGACGGAACGCGTTTTGTTCGCCTTCTCCCATGGTTTGGGAGACTCGGCGGCATCACTGCAGCGATCCGCGCAGCCGGGTTCACGGTTGAGGAGCGGCGCACATGGATCTCTCTAGGCTGGCGCGCCGGCCGACAGCTGAGCTCTGAATCGCACGCCGAGAATCACTGAACCCGCCTGCCGTGCCTGCTCCTTCGCCGCCTCATCGGCCCTAGTCGGGTTGGGAAGTGGCCCGACGATCAGTGCGCCTTCGGTTAGTCAGCTGCTCCAGCTCAATGCGAGTGAGAGGGTATGCAGGGTTTGTGATTGAGACGCTCTCAGGAGCGAAAGCCGCGTCGACGAGCTGCACCTCGTGCTCGGAGGGTGCGTAGTGGGCATAGATCTGGGTGGTCTTGCTGTCGGCGTGCCCGAGGAACTCCTGGATGGTGCGGATGGGGACGCCTGATGCCGCGAGTCGTGTGGCGAAGGTATGGCGGAGGTCGTGGAAGCGAACACCTCGACTTCCCGCGACGCTCGATGCGCGCCCGCCGCGTCCGATCCCAGCTCGACGCCCTTGAGGTCGACGGGTTCCTCGAGCGCTCGCGCCGCAACGGAGTACAGATATGGGTACTGACGCGTAGCGGACGCCGGCGCCTGCGCCGCGCACATCTCGCAGGCAACGTGCCCCAGCTTCCCGAGTCGCCGCAGCATCGCACCTGGCGGAACGCACGGACTGTCGCGGCACTGGAGATCGAGAGGTTCCGCCAGAGCCTGCGCGAGAGCCTCGGCGAAGCCATCAGCCTTCTGGACGCCGAGCCGCCTGCCGGCTCCGACGCGTGGTTCGAGCTGTGCGAGCGTCTCCGCCGAGCTGCCTGGCGCCTCGGCTCGGCCAGCTACTGCCTGCGGGAGTGGGCCGAGCCCGGCGACGAGCGAGCGGATGTCGACGATCATCGGGAGCGTTCTGACGAGCCGCTCGCCGCAGACCAGCAGAGGCGATACCAGGTTCGGCGGCACGGCCGCCGCAGCGTGAGGCTCTGGGACACATCGACATAAGACAGTGCGAACTTCGCTTCGGGAACAACCTGGTCAATTACACAACAATCACCGGTCGACACCTGCCTGGGCTCAAGTACGCACGCTCCTGGTCGCAGAGGAGGATCGACTTCGCCTGCCATATCAATCCGGACGGTGGGTGACGACGAGACTGAGTACCCGTCGCCTGGATCACAAGACAGCCGATTAGGACGCCGCACAGCCGACTCATGTCCATCGCCCTAGACACAGCCCTCTGCCACCGTGTCCGTATCCGCCGCCAGTCGCCGGAGACTTCCTGGTCGACGTGTACTCAACGCCCAGGGTTAAACCTCGCGATGAACCAGTCCGCAGCCTCACACGCGACATCCTTCAGCGCCAATGCCTTGACCGTACCAATACCCTCGTTTAGCCCGTGCGCAATCTTGTTGCGCCGATCGACGAGAAACGCAAGCTCCCGGCGCAGGCGCTGGTCGTCCGCCTCCAACAAAGCCTCCAGCTCGGCTGACCATTCGGTATCGAATCGGCCTGCCAACAAACACAATGAATCAGGCCACGGGTTTTTTCCTCGCTCCAGCCAAGACTGGCCAAATGTTCGCACTGGCCCTGCTGAACGGCCCGCCAAATAGCCGCGGGAGACCAGGATCACCGTTTGCTCAAGATAACCACACCCACGTACAACGAGCAAGCGCGCTAGCCAATCTCGCGCCTCGGCTGATGAATCGCCGGCCGGTAGTGCGACTAGATTCGCGAGCTCATCGAGACGGAGCTTTAGTTTTGTGACCTCACTCGGAGGCCAGTTCGCCACGACAGCTGTCGCCATGTTGCTACACGCTTACAGTTCGTCTCGCGTTACCGCTGCGCGAAGATCTTGGTGGCTATTGCGAGTCGGGTGCGCACTGCGTCCTCGTCGGCAGTCGCGCGTGATATTGACCGCTGCAAGTCACTGTCAGCGAGCAGTTCTTCGGTCCCAAGCTTTACGGCGGCCGGATCGAGCGTATCGCCGCTATCCAAACGCCTAAACAGGCCGACAAGAACCGCCTCCGTGAGGGCCGCGTTCACTTGGCGACTGCCGCTACGAAGTCCATCCTGCCCAGGTCCCGCCTTGGCCGCGAGAAGCTCGGTGCTCACGTTGAACCGCTGCTCGACCGTATCACCTGGGAACTGCTCGAGATTGCGATGGTCCGCCACGAAGTCATTGAGATACTTCTTTAGGGGACGATGGTAGGTGCCAGGCGAGATATACAAGGCGACGACTCGGAGTATCAGCTCCTGATCGCGCAAGCGTGGGGATTCGGGGCCGTAGAGCGCGCGCCAGCTTGGAGAAGCGTTGAGCCGCGTTAGGTACTCAATCAAGGGGCCCGCATAGAGAGCCACGCGAATCTCGTGGGGAGTAAGCTGCGTACCTCCAGAGTTGAGACGCTCAAATACCTGATAAACGGCGTCGAGCGATGCGGCAGAGCCATCCGTTTTGACGATCGTTGCCTGGATAAATGTATTGTCGAGAGCGCGACGACGATCTTCCGGCAATCCCCGGTAGGTAAGGTCGCGAAACTCATCTCCGACGTTGCGTAGTGCAAATGGTTTACCGAGATGTTCGCCGCGGTAGAAGTCGGCCATGGTGCGTAGCCGCTGCTGCCCGTCTAGGACGAGATAGCGCTTGTCAGCTTGCTGAACCAGAAAGATTCCCGGTATCGGATAGCCGAGTAGCAACGACTCGATGAATCGATCCATTTGCGGGCGGTTCCACACAAAGCCGCGCTGAAACCGCGCGGTCTCGATCTGATCTTCCCCGACCACCGGCCCCTCGGCATCGTCACGACCAAAGGTTGGGATGACGATGTCATCCCGCTCTAGGCGGCGCACGAGTCCCTCGATATCGAAGTCGGAGCCACTATAGACAACGGGCTCCGGATGAGGGTCGGGGGCCTCAAGTTCGGCGAGATCTTGGGAGACCAGCTCCTCCGGATCTACCGGCTCCTCGGAATGGGTAGAGCCATCAGTCTCCTGCTCAGCTACGTTGGTCATGCCGACATCATGTCATCGACTACCAGAACGAGGCAGCCCGGCGGCTGGTTTCCGTACAGGACGATCATCTCGGTGACCGCTGCGGGTGCCTCGACAACACGGCTCGGCGATCATTGAATCCGGCGCATGCCGCCGTGGCGTGACCATATCGACAGAAATTGGACCCCAATTGGACCCCAACCCAATCCACCGCCACCTGCACATCAACCCAAAACCACCGGATTTGCAGGCCCTTCCTAAGGGGTGAGCGACGGGACTTGAACCCGCGACCGCCTGGACCACAACCAGGAGCTCTACCAACTGAGCTACGCCCACCAAGATGCTGCGAGCAAGAAGTCTAGCGGTGCTTCAGCCGGTATCTCCACCCGAGGAGGCGAGCGCTTGTTCGGCCAGCGCGAGCGTCTCGCTGGGAGCCATCCCGGGCGAGCCGGCGGCGGCCTGCTGCCAGGCGGCGAGCAGCTGAGAGGGCTGGGCACCGAGCAGCGAGGCGAGCTGGACGCCCAGCGCCAGCGGGTCGGCGAGCGCCGCGGCGCCAGCGGGGCTCGCCGCAGCCGATCCCTCCTGAGCGCCAGAGCGATCTTGCGCAGCGGAGCCGGCCTGCGCGGCGGCCACCTGCGCGCGAGCGGCCTCCTCGATGCGAGCGTCTTCCTGCGCTCGTGCGCGCTCCTGCTCTGCCTGGGTGACGGTCGTGAGCACACGCTCTGTGATGTCCTCGCTGCGCCGCTGGGCGGCTCGCCATCCGCGTCCCATGGAGAGCTGCTGGGTCTCGAGCTTGGGGCCTTCGAGGATCGTGAGCTTGGCCTCGTGCGGGTTCCACTTGCGTTCGCCGACCTCGACCCATTGCTCGCGAGCCCAGGGCACGACCACGGCGCGCAGCTCGGCTTCGCTCAGGTTGAAGCGCCAGGCGCTGTGGGGAAACTGGCGCAGCTCGATATGGAACATGGGTCAAAGGCTCGCAGGTGGGCGGCGCGGGCGCGGCGCCGCCTCAGCGCGGCTTTGGGAGCTGCTCCCAGGCGTCGACCATGGCGATGCGCTGCACGATCGTGGGATGGTCCGCATCCAGGACGTAGGACCACGTGGGCGGGTCCGGGTCGGAGAGGCTGGTGGTGGCGAGCTGGTGGAAGAGACTCTGCGCAGCTTCGGGATCGCGCGTGGCGCGGAGCGCCGACCAGTCGGCCTCGGCCTCCTCGCGACGATAGACGACGTTCCACAGTGGCTGTGTGAGCAGCTGCAGGACCACGAACACCAACAGCGCCACGGGCACGGACTCCGGACGCGAGAGCCCGCCGCGACCGCGGGTCAGCAGCGCGACGAGCGCGGCCGCGGGGATCAGGAAGAGGAGCAGCCAACCGACGCGCTTGAGCGGATGGTGGTGGGCGAGATGGCCGAGCTCGTGGGCGATCACGACACGGATTTCCCGTCGGTCGAAGCGCCCGTCGAGCAGCGTGTTCCACAGGATCACCCGGCGGGTGGACCCGAAGCCGACCGACTCGGCGTTCGGCGCGGTGGTGTAGCGGGACACCTGCTGGACGACGGCTTTGGTGTGGGGTATGCCCTCGGCTTGGGCAAGCGTGCGCACGTCGCCGGCGGTGGAGGGGTAGCGCAGGGGCCGCGTATCGGGTACGAGGTAGATGCTCAGGAAGGTGGAGAGCAACGCTAGGGCGGCGAACACGGGCGCAGCGCCCACCCACCACCATCGCCGCAGCGGGCCAGCCAGGCCCATGGCCACCAGCAGTGCGAGCGATACGAACACGAAGCGCCCGCCCAGGCCCAGGAAGCTCTGGAGCAGGTAGGCCGGATAGCCCTGGTGGGAGACCCCGTGTCGGCGCTCCCACCATACGGAGGCCAGCCCGAATGGCACCTCGGCGAGCCACACGAGCGCGAAGCCGAGCATTCCCAGCATCATCCCGGTGCCGATGCGCCCGGCGGCCGACTCGCGCATCAGCCTGTGCCCGCGCCTGGCATAGATCACGAGCACGACGAGCAGGGCCACCTCCGCGAGCACCTGGTCGACGGAGAGGAAGCGTTCGTAGGAGGAGGCTCGGCGCAGGTAGGAGCTCGTGAACAGCGTCCGGGGGTCGACGTGTGGCAGGCGCAGGCCGGAGGGCACGCTGGTGCGCCACAGCGCGTGCGCGGCCCATATCCAGGCCGCCACGCAGCCGAGGGTGGCCACAGCCAGCGGTAGGGCCCGCAAGGGATGTGTACCCCTCCCCGGCCTGTCGGAAGCGCTGCTCACGCGACGCGGGATCAGCCGGGGACCGGCCCGTCGGCCCCGCCGGCCGTCTCCTCCGCATTCGGCTCGCCGTTCAGACAGGGCCCGCCATAGGGATAGGAGTCGCTCAGGAGCATCAGGTAGCCGGCGGTCTGAGCGTGATAGCGCAGCGCGAGGGCCTCGGCGTTGCGCAGCCCGCGGGGCATCCTGCCGGTGGCAAGCGAGGCGAACCAGCCCAGGACCGCCGCGAGGGTCAGGACGCTCGAGTAGCCGATCGAGAGGATCAGGGCGGGTATCGCCAGGATCAATCGCAACGCGACCTTCCAGCGACTCTGGGCCCGCCTGTCCTCGATCAGGACTTCCAGGGGATAGCTTCCGGCGCGACCGGTGAACCCGGGGAACGGGTTGGCGATCAGGTAGAGAAAGCCGTAGACATGGATGTCATAGCGCAGGAAGGCGGACATGAAGCGGTGCAGGGCCGCGGGCGAGCGCCCCAGCAGCAGCGTGGCAAGCCAGTTGAGGATCGCGACGAGAAAGATGAGGACGGTCCAAAGCTCGAGCCAGATGAGATGTGGGAAGGCGAGCAGCACGCGGAAGAGCACGGTGAGCCTGCTGCGCCGCAGATCCTCGTCGAGCTCCACGCGGATCGGGTCGGCGCGCACGGGCAGCCCCTCGAGCGCGGCCAGCGGGTCGGCGTTCGGGTAGCGATCGGTGAGGAGCAGGACATAGCCCCAGAACTGCGCGCCGTAGGAGAGACAGTAGGCGGCGGCGTCGCGCAGGCCCCTTGGCATCCGGCCACGGGCCAGGATGGCGAACCAGCCGAGGAGAGCTGTGAGAAACAGCAGGCCCAGGGTGCCGGGGGAGCTGAAGCCTCCTCCGGAGCGTCTCCCGGAGGACGAGGAGGGCGAGGTGAAGCTCGCGCCGGGGAACCCGATCAGGGCGCCGGCGAGCAGTGCGGCGGGCATCGCCAGGATCGCCCGCAGGCCCACCTTCCAGCGGCTCTGGCGCTGCGGCGGGGCAATCACGAGGTCGACCGGGTATCCGTCCTGCCCGTCGAAGGCGGGGTAGGGATTGGCGGCGAGGTACAGGTAGGCGTAGAGCTGCGTGGCATATTTGAGGTAGCTGGCCAGGAACCTGTGCAGCGGCGCGGGGGTGCGCCCGAGGGCGAGCGTGGAGAACCAGCTGGCGACCGCCGCAAGGATGGCCACGATCGTCCACAGCGACGCCCAGATGTAGTGGGGGATCGCGAGCAGCGCCCGGAAGAAGACCGTCAGTCGGCTGCGGTTCGTGTCGTCGTCGAGCACCAGCCGGATCGGGTGCTCGCTCACGACGCTCCTTCACCGGCGTTCGTGCTCGCGTCTCCGTCGGTCGCAGGCAGCGGATGCCCGAGACGCGCCCTCATGATCTCGACGGCCTCGGGGTTGGAGTCGATCAGCACGTAGTGGCGATCGAGCTTGGCGGCGACCGCGCCGAGCGTGCCGCTGCCGGCGAAGAAGTCCAGGCACCAGTCGCCGGGGCGCGAGGAGGCCTGCACCATGCGCTTGACTATGCCCTCGGGCTTCTGGGTGGGGTAGCCGGTCTTCTCGCTGCCGGTCGTGGGAACGATGGTGTGCCACCACACGTCCGTCGGGAGCTTCCCGCGCGCGACCTTCTCTGGCGTGACGAGGCCGGGCGCCATGTAGGGCTCGCGGTCGACCTGCTCGGAGTCGAAGTGGTAGGCGTCGGGATCCTTGACGTAGACGAGGATCGTGTCGTGCTTGGCCGGCCAGCGGCGCTTGGCGCGGGCGCCGTAGTCGTAGGCCCAGATGAGCTCGTTGAGGAAGCACTCGCGCCCGAAGATCTCGTCGAGCGCCAGCTTGCAGCGATGGGCCTCGCGGTAGTCGATGTGGAAGTAGAGCGTTCCCTCGCGGGCGAGCAGCCTGTGGGCTTCGTGCAGGCGAGGAGCCAGGAAGGCGGGATAGTCCTCGTGGCGATCGCCGTAGCTGTGCTCGGAGAGCAGCTCGGTGCTGTAGCGCCGACCCTGGAATCCGGTGCGCTCGCCCTCGGCGTCCCTGACCGCCCGCAGGGTCTTTCGCGCCTGGGCCCTGCCGGTGTTGAACGGCGGGTCGATGTAGATGAGCTGGAAGGACTCGTCGGCGAAGCCGGGGAGCAGCTCGAGGTTCTCCCCCAGCAGGATCTGATCGATCGCCGGGGTTCCGGGCGCGCGGCTCACGAGCCAGAGGTTACGTTCGTGTCCCGATGGAGGGAATCGGGATGCAACAGCGCGGGGACCCCGCATCGGGCTCCACCCCACCGGCCGCCGTGCGGGCTGCTCGAGCCGCCGCGTGACCGGCGTGGCCTCACCCCGCCGGCGCCGGCCCGGCCTGCGCACCTGTTTACTGCAGGGGATGCCACGATCCGCTCGAGCCCGACGCCCGCGCACACGCGTGCGCGCGGGCGCCTTCCTGCTGAGCGTGGCGGTGGCGCTGGCGGTGGCGCTGCCCGCGGACGGCCTTGTGCCGGGAGCCACCGAAGCGCCCACGCCCGTCCAGGTGCCGGCGCCGGCACCGGCACCGGCACCCCCTCCGGCTCAGGCTCCGGGCGCGGGGGCGACTCCGGCGCAGGCGACGGTGACGATCGATCCGGCGCTGCCCGGCGAGCGGGTTCCGCGGGAGTTCGTGGGGCTGTCCTTCGAGCTGGCAGACGCGCGGCAGCTCGCCGCATACGGAAGCCGTGGGAACCTGGTCGCTCTCCTGCGCTCGCTGGGCCCGGGATTGCTGCGCCTGGGCGGCGCCTCGGCCGACACGCGGGTTGCGTGGACGGATCGCCTCACGCCGCGGCCGGCGTGGGCGAGCAGCGTGCTGGACATGGCCGATCTGCGCGGGCTGCGCACGCTGGCGGCGCACAGCGGCTGGCGGGTGCTGCTGACGATCGGGCTCGCCCACTATGACCCGCGCGCGGCCACGCGCGAGGCGGCGGCCGCCAAGGCGGCGCTCGGGCCGCAGCTGGCGGGAATCGAGGTGGGCAACGAGCCGGACTCCTACGGACGGCACGGCCTGCGCACGCTTCCCTGGACGGCGTCCCAATACGAGACCGAGGTCAGCACCTACCGGCGGGCGATCGCGGCGAGCGCCCCGGGCATCGCTGTGGCGGGTCCGGGGGTATCGGGCTCGAGAGCCTTCCGGCAGTGGGGTTCGGCGGAGGTGCGCCGCCAGCATCCGGCGCTGCTGACCGGCCACCACTATCCCCTGCGCTGCGACAGCGTGCCGGCGCCCACGATCGAACAGCTGCTGAGCACGACCACGCGCGAAAAGGAGGCCGAGTCGCTGACGCGCTTCCTGACGGTGGCGCATGCCAGCGGGACGCCGTTTCGGATGGATGAGAGCAACACGGTCTCCTGCGGCGGCACCGCCGGCATCAGCGACACCTTCGCCTCGGCGCTGTGGGCTGTTGGCTACATCTCCCAGACGATCGCCCGGGGCGCCTCGGGCATCAACCTGGAGGGCAACCCGGCGAACTGCAAGGGCTACTCCCCCCTGTGCGCCCCATCCCCCGCACGCCTGACGGCCGGCTCGCTGCACGCTCAGCCGGAGTGGTACGCGCTGCTGCTGAGCAGGCAGCTGGTGGGAGACCGGCCGCTGCCCACGAGGGTGCTCGCTGCGCAGCAGCCCAACCTGTCGGTGGCCGCGCTGCGCACCCCGACGGGCGCCCTGCACTTCGTGATCGTGGAGGACGAAGGGGGTGGCGCCGGCGTCACGCTGCGCCTGCGCGTGGGGCGTGGCTATGGCTCTGCTTCGATGCTCGCCCTGCGGGCTCCTACTCCAGCGGCGAGGTCCGGGGTGACGCTGGGCGGGCGCGCTGTGGCAGCGAACGGCTCGTGGAGCGGGGCCGCCTCCTCTCCTCGTGTAAGGGTGCGCGAAGGCGCGGTCTCGATCGCCGTGCCGGCGGCCAGCGCGATGCTCGTGACCGTGTCGCCGGCCCGCTCGGGAGGCTAGGGCGAGAGCTCAACCCACTGGTAGGCCGTGCCGCAGAGCGCCTGCCAGCGCGAGACCGTGCTGTGGCGAAGCGGAGCCGCGGCCGGCGTGGCTGCGGGCGTCAGGAGGACGGCGTCCAGCACCGCGGCGCCCCCATCGCCGGGAGCCAGCGTGGTGGATCCCCGGGTCACCCACAGGCGATGCGCTCCAGCCGCCAGGCGCACGGGGATCGGCGGAATCGTGTCGGGCACCAGCGAGTTGCCGCTCAGCTGACCGCCGATCGAGGCGAGCGGACGCCCGTCGAGGCTCAGATGCACCGTGGGCATGATCTGCCCCTGGACCCACAAGTCCCACGGGCCGCCGGCCGGCACCCGGAAGCCTGCCGACAGTCGTCCGGGGCGGCTCATGACGAGGCCGCTGCGCTCGTGCCCCCAGCCGCGGGGATGAAAGGCGCGATGCAGGTCGATCGGCACGATCATGGGCGCTGAGGCCGCGACGAGGCCCGTGGGAGCACCGCCGACGCCGTGTTCGAAGTGGCGCGCGGAGGCGGCGGCCAGGCGGCCGATCTGGCGACATTGCTGGGCGGGTCCCCCGCTCAGGGCGAGATGCTCGATCGCGGGGACGGCGCGGGGAAGACGCCGCCAAGCCTCGTAGTAGGAGCCCTGCCACACCAGGCCGTAGGCGGCCGGCGGGCGGCTCTGGGCGGGATCGCGCCGGGTCACGATCAGCGGGTAGGAGGCCAAGGCGCTCGGGGAGATGCGGTCGAGCTGCACGGGGTCGCCGTAGCCACCGGCGGCGCTCGCCAGAGCGGGCGGCGGATAGACGAAGTCGGGACCGCCCGGGTCGAGGTCGCGCAGCTCGTACATGGAGTATTCGTCGAAGTCCGTGAACAGCGCAGGACCCTGTCCGGCGAAGCGGGCGTCGAGCGAGGCGAGCTCCCGATAGCGGGCCGTGGGAGCGAGGTTTGCGACGTGGTACTGCAGGGCGTCGGAGGCGAGCGCTCCGCCGGCGATGCCGAGCGCCGTCAGCGCTGCTGCCGCCGCAGCGACCCTCCGGAGCGGGAGCGCCCGCAGTGCGGCCACTCCCCCCCACGCCAGCAGGATCACGGCGGGCGAGGTGAGCATCTCGGTCTTGGCGCTCGCCCACGTGGTCGCGGTGAGGCTCACGAGCAACCAGGCAAGGAGCATCAGCGCCAGCCAGCCGGCGAGCGCGAAGGCGCGCCGGCGCAGCAGCTGGACGACGCCGAGCAGGGCCGCGGCGGCGCTGAGGGCGATCAGGAGGTGGGTGGCGACCAGGGCGCCCCCGCCGGGCGCCAGCTTGTAGCTGCCCCCGAGCCACACACCGAACACCTGGACAGCACGCAGCGGGCTGTGCAGGTTGCCGGAGTTAGTGGTGGTGGCGATGTTCTGGGCGACCTTGAGCGAGCCGGGGAGATCCACCCAGGTTGGCCAGGCGGCCACGAGCAGGACCGCTCCCCCTCCCGCCAGGAGGCCAAGGGCGCTGCGCGGCCGGTACCCGCCACGGCCGATCAGGCGGCGCAGGAGCACGAACGCCGGCACAGCCACGCTCACCAGCACCCACGCGCCGAAGGCCGCCCCGAGCGCGGAGACGCCCGCGGCGAGCAGCAACGCGAACGGAATCGCCCCCGTTGCCCCCCTGTCGAGCCAGGAGCGATTGCGGCAGACGAGCGCACCGAGGGCGAGGATGAAGGGCAGGGCCGTGATCTCCTTGACGGAGCCGAAGAGCTCGTAGGCGTAGACGAGGGCGCCCAGCACGGCGGTGAGGGCTGCCACGATCCCCCACGCCCCGGCCAGTCCCAGCCGTCGGGCGATCGCCCAGGCGGGCCCGACGGCGGTGGCGAGCATGAAGGCGTTGAACGGCTGAAATGCCCAGATCAGGGGCAGGCCCAGCAGCAAGGCGCTCGCGCCGAACAGCGTGTCCGCGCCCGAGGGGTAGCTCGTGTTGTAGTAGGCGTTGATGAACTGCCCGTAGGAGTTGCGCAGGTCGAGGTGGGCGTAGTGCTGGCCGTGGCGGATCAGGAAGTCGGCCCCGATCAGGTGCACGGCGGAGTCGGAGAGGACCATGAAGGAGGAGAAGGTGGTCCTGCCCGCCGCCAGCACTGGAGCCAGGGCGATCAGATAGGCGAGCAGGGAGGCGGCGGGCAGCCACGCTCGCCGGCGCATGGAGGCGAGCAGCCGAGCGGCTCGGGCGCGGCCGAGCCAGAAGCCGGCGAGCGCCACGGCGAGCACCAGGTAGGGCGTGGCCGGGGCCAAGGGGTAGACGTAGGTGCTCAGCTGGGAGACCGCGATCAGTCCGGCGGCGCCCACGGGCAGCAGCAGCGGCGCAGCCAGGCCCGGACGGCTGCAGCGGTCCACCAAGAGGCCGGTGCCCAGACACAGCGCTGCGAGCGCACACGGATAGAGCAGCGCGGTGGCGATGAACATCAGGGCCCCGCGCTGGAATCGAACCAGCCAGCTCGCTAGCGGCAGCGCCATCGGGGCGGGCGGCGCAATGCTATAGACGTCCTTGCGACGCGCCTGGCGGGACCTGCCAAAGCGCGCCGCAAGCTCGAAGCGGGACCCTCCCGACTTTGAGACTGCTCTGCCGCGTTCGGGGGTCTCGCGCGGCGGGGCGGACGGAAGTGGTCCCGTCCCTGTGGCCTCGAGCGGGGGTCAACCGAGGCCTGTCGGACACCTACCCAGGTATCGGCCCCGCAAAACAGACTGGACGAAAAGCTGCTCGCGACGTGCCGAGCGGGGAGCAAGTGCACGCCGCGAGCCGACGGAATCGCCGATCCGAGGCGCCGTCTCCGATGGAGACTCCGCCGGGAGCAGAAACCTTCCCGATGCCTAGACTGGGCGTGACCCTGGGAAGGAGCGTACGTTGAGCGTCGGTGGTGGCGGTGCCCTCACGGCGAGCCCCGAGACGAGCACCCCCGATCTGCCCGCGCGGCGACTGATCTTCGCGGGCCTGCTGCTGGTCATGCTCCTGGCGGCGCTCGATCAGACGATCGTGGCCACGGCCCTGCCGACGATCGTGGGCGACCTGGGCGGCCTCAGCCACATCTCGTGGGTGGTGACCGCGTATCTGCTGGCGCAGACGGCGGTCACGCCCCTGTATGGAAAGCTCGGGGACATGTACGGCCGCAAGGTCGTGCTGCAGGCCGGCCTGGTGGTCTTCCTGATCGGCTCGGCGCTGTGTGGCCTGAGCCAGAACCTGGACGAGCTGATCGCCTTCCGCGCCCTGCAGGGCCTTGGCGGCGGCGGCCTGATGGTGAGCGCGCAGGCGGCCATCGGCGACGTGGTGCCGCCGCGCGAACGCGGGCGCTACACGGGACTGTTCGGCGCTGTCTTCGGTCTGGCAAGCGTCGCGGGGCCGCTGCTCGGCGGATTCCTGACAGGACATCTGAGCTGGCGGTGGATCTTCTATGTGAACCTCCCGCTCGGGGTGCTTGCGCTGTTCGTGCTCGCGGCAACGCTCCCGGCGGCGGGAGAGCGCGTTCACCACGTCGTCGACTACCTCGGCACCGTCCTGCTGGCGGGCGGCCTCTCGGCGATCGTGCTGGCGACCTCCCTCGGAGGCAACTCCTTCGCGTGGGGGTCGCCGTTCATCGTCGGCCTGGGGGTCGGTGGCGTGCTCCTGCTCGGCGCATTCGTCCTGACCGAGCGGCGGGCGCGGGAGCCGGTGCTGCCGCTGCGCCTGCTGGCCAACCCCGTGTTCTCGGTGACGGGCGCCGTGGGCTTCGTGGTCGGCTTCGCCCTGTTCGGCGCGGTCACCTATCTGCCGCTGTTCCTGCAGGTCGTCAAGGGCGCGAGCCCGACCGGCTCCGGTCTGCAGCTGCTCCCGCTGATGGGCGGCCTGCTGATCACCTCGATCGCCTCGGGGCAGGTGATCACGCGCACGGGACGCTACAAGCCGTTCCCGATCGCAGGGACGGCGCTGATGACGCTCGGCCTCTACCTGCTCTCGACGCTCGACGCGGCCAGCGCCACGGCGTCGATCTTCCTGTTCATGTTCATCCTCGGGCTGGGTCTGGGGATGGTGATGCAGGTGCTGGTGCTGGCTGTGCAGAACGCCGTGGACTACTCGGATCTCGGCGTGGCGACGTCTGGCGCCACGCTGTTTCGCTCGGTCGGCGGCTCGCTCGGCACGGCAGCGCTCGGGGCGATCTTCTCGAACCGCCTGAGCGCGGAGCTGAAGAGCGCGCTGCCGCCCGGAGCGGCCGCGCAGGCCGGCGGTGGCTCCCAGGTCAGCCCGGCGCAGATCGCTCATCTGCCGGCCGGGCTGCGCACGAGCTACCTGCACGCGTTCACGAATTCGCTGGACAGGGTCTTCGTGGTGGCCGCGGCGGTCGCGGTGGCGGCGTTCGTGTTCTCGTGGTTCATCCGCCAGCTGCCCCTGCGCGAGACGGTGGCCGGCACGGACATGGCAGACACGTTCGCCACCCCCCGCGACACCGACTCGCTGGCCGTGATCATCGAAAAGCTCGGGCGCCTGGACCGCAGGGAGGGCGCCCGCGAGATCGTGCGACGGGTGGCGCTGCGGGCGGGAGTCGAGCTCGATCCGGCGGCCTGCTGGCTGCTGGCCCGCCTGAGCGAGGAGGCGCCGGCCCGGCTGGACGGCCTGGCCGAGCGGGCGCACGTCGAACAGGCCACGCTCGAGCATGCTCGAGATACGCTGCTCGGGCACGACCTGATCGCGCCGTGCCCGGGAGACGGGCACGCCTATCAGCTCACAGATGGCGGCCACGAGATCCTCGAGCGCCTGACGCAGACCGGCGAGCAGCGCCTGGCCGATCTGCTCGAGGGCTGGCAGCCGGAGCAGAACCCGGAGCTCGCGCGCCTGATCGTCAACCTGGCGCTTGCCTTCTTCGTGGACACCGCAGCGCTGCGCGGGCACCTCCCGGCGCCTGTGCCGGCCACGCGCACATGAGCAGGCACGAGGCGCCCCGGACCACGCGGGCTGCCCAGCGGGCATACAATCGCGAGATGGTCCTGTACACCTGTCCGGCGCGCACTCATGGAGCCAACGCCCCGCTGGTCAAGCATCCGTGCGGAGTGGCCGCCGAGGCCTTGGACACATCGGGCCACACCTACGAGGTGAAGGTCGTGGGCGGCTTCAAGAACATCCCCTTCAGCCGTCGCGGCAAGCGCGAGGAGATCCGCGAGCTGACCGGCCAGGAGGACGTGCCGGTGCTGGTCCTGGACGACGGCTCGACGATCAGCGGGAGCGGCGAGATCGTCGCCTGGGCCAAGAGCCATCCCGCGTCGGGCACCTGAGCCGCACAGGTAGCGCAAACCACACCGCCACCACGGTTTTGCCGTGTTTGTGATGCCCCCGGCTGGATTCGAACCAGCGACCCTCGGATTAGAAGTCCGATGCTCTATCCAGCTGAGCTACGGGGGCGCACGGACGCCGCCGAGACAGTCTGCTCTGAGCGAGCGAGCTTTGTCCGGTTGTTTCCATCGTGGCACGTTCCCAGGACTGACACCGCTCCCGCCGGCAGCCGAGCGTTGAACGTAGACGCGATCCGTTGAACGTAGACGCGATCCTTAGGCACGGTTGAACAGAAACCTGTAAAAGTTGCGCCTATGAGCCCAGTGGAGAGCGACGAAGAGGACCTGACCCGCAAGCAGCGCCGCGAGCAGGCGCGCGCCGAACGCAAGGCGATGGAGGAAGCCGAGGCGGCTGGCGCAGCCAGGCGCACGCGGCTCACCCAGCTCGGCGTGGTCGCGGCCGTCGTGGTGGTCGTGGTGGTGGTGATCCTCGTCGCGACCGGCGGCGGCAGCAAATCGGCGGCGCCGAAGGTGGGAAGCACAACGGCGAACAAGGCAGCCCAGACAGTCAACGCGCTCGTGGCCGGCATCCCCCAGAAAGGCAACGTCCTGGGCTCCCCCACGGCACCTGTGACCCTCCAGTACTTCGGGGATCTCGAGTGCCCGATCTGCAAGGACTTCACGCTGGGGGCGCTGCCCACCGTGATCCAGAAGTGGGTGCGCCCGGGCAAGCTGAAGATCGAATACCGCTCCCTGGAGACGGCGACGCGCGAACCAGAAACATTCAAGCTCCAGCAGATCGCGGCCCTGGCAGCCGGCAATCAGAGCAAGATGTGGAACTTCATCGAGCTCTTCTACCACGAGCAAGGGGAAGAGAGCAGCGGCTACGTCACCGAAAAATACCTCCAGGGGCTGGCCCAGCAGGTGCCCGGCCTGAGCCTGGCGTCGTGGACCACGGACCGCAACAGCGCCACGTTCGCGAATCAGGTGGCAAGCGACGCCCAGGCGGCCAACAACGCCGGCTTCACCGGCACGCCCTCGTTCCTGCTCGGGAAGACCGGCAGCACCCCGTCCAAGTTCGAATTCAGCTCGTTGACCGACGCCTCGTCGCTCAACGCAGCGATGGAAAAGCTGCTCGGCTAGGTGGTCCGATGAGCGCCCGCGCCCTGAGGATCACGCTGCTCGTGCTCGCGGTGATCGGGCTGGGCATCGCCAGCTATCTCACCTACGTGCACTACGCCGGCATCAAGCCCGCGTGCACGGCCGGCGAAAGCTGCACGAAGGTGCAGACATCGATCTACTCCAAGCTCGCAGGCGTGCCGGTGGCCCTGATCGGACTGCTGGGCTACATCGGCATCGTAGGCTCGCTGCTGGTTCCCCAGGGCGAGACGACCCGGCTGGCGACGATGTCCTTCACGGTGGTCGGATTCGGGTTCAGCGCCTATCTCACCTACCGCGAGCTCTTCTCGATTCACGCGATCTGCGAGTGGTGCGCGTCGAGCGCGGGGATCATGACGATTCTGATGTGCCTGTCCGTTTGGCGCTTCCTGCGCGGCGATGACCCCTCGCTGGGGACCGGGCCGGCACATCTGGGGCAGAACGCCGGCCATGAGTCGAGCGCCACGCTCCCCGGCGCCTACTGAGGCTGGACAACTAGTAAATCCGTCCAACCGCGGCGGACCAGCCCGAGCAAGCGCTGCGGCGGACCGAAGTGTCTCCCAGGAATGGGCTTCCAGGCAACGAGCACTGCTCCCCATGCGAGCATCGATACCGCGCTCGGTGGCGAGGCGCGCATAGCCCGCCTGTTCGAGATGACCAGCGACCTGCTGGCCACGATCGCCCTGGACGGCCGCTTCACGCTGCTCAATCCAGCCTGGGAGCAGCTGCTCGGCTGGAGCCTCGAGGAGCTGCAGTCGAGGCCGATGCAGGAGTTCATGCACCCGGACGACGTCGAGCCGACGCTCGCCGTCATGCAGGCGGCGGGCGAGCAGCGCGCCCAGCTCGAGAACTTCACCAATCGCTTTCGCCACCGCGACGGCTCCTGGCGCTGGCTGCTGTGGAGCGCGCGCTGTGACGGAGACACCTGGTATGCGGCGGTCAAGGACGTGACCGACCGGCTGTGGCTCGAGCGCCAGGCGCTGCACGACCCTCTCACGAAGCTTCCGAACCGGTTGCTGTTGATGGACCGGGCCTGCCAGGCGCTGGCGCGCCTGCATCGCAGCAGCGGCGTCGTGGCAATGCTGTTCGTAGACCTGGACAAGTTCAAGGCGGTCAACGACAACCTCGGCCACGGCGTGGGCGACCGCCTGCTCGTGGGCATCTCCGAGCGCCTGGCCGAGCTGATGCGCGACAGCGACACCGTGGCGCGCCTCGGCGGCGATGAGTTCGTGATCCTGGCCGAGGACATCGAGAGCGAGGACGAGGCGATGGCTCTCGCCGGGCGAGTGTTGGAGGCGCTGCAAGAACCCTTTCCCGCGGGCAAGAGCGAAGTGGCGATGCTGGCGAGCGTGGGCGTGTCGGTCGCCCGCAGCCCGGACACCGACCCCGAGGCGATGCTTCGCGAGGCCGATCTGGCCATGTACCGCGCCAAGGCCGCGGGCGGACGTGGGCTGGATCTGTTCGACGACAGCCTGAGGCGCGAGGTCAGCACGAACCTGCAGATCCAGGAACGCCTGCGCCAGGCCCTCCCCCGACACGAGCTGCTGCTCGCCTATCAGCCGATCTTGCCGCTCGCGGGCGGACAGGCGGTGGGCTGCGAGGCGCTCGTGCGCTGGCGTCCACAGGGCGGGGACGGCGCCGACAGCGCGGACATGCTCCCAGCGGCATTTCTGGCGCCGGCCGAGGAAAGCGACCTGATCGTCCAGATCGGCAACTGGGTGCTGCACTCGGCGTGCGCCCAGGCTGAGATCTGGAGGCGCAGCGGCATCGCGATCCCGATCTCGGTGAACGTCTCGGCGCGCGAGCTGACGGAGATGGATCTGGCCGAGCGGGTCCATGAGGAGCTCGCCTACTGTCGCCTGCCCGGGCGAGCGCTCTGTCTCGAGGTCAGCGAGGACGCGATTCACCGAGACCCCGAGCGCGCACGGGCGGCCCTGAAGGACGTGAAGCGCCTGGGTGTCTCGGTGGCTCTGGACAAATTCGGCTCGGGAGAGTTCTCGCTGAGCCTGCCGAGCAACCTCCCGCTGGACGTGGTCAAGCTCGATCGCTCGCTGACCGCCAACTTCGACCGCGACAAGGAGCGTCGCGCGATGTTCGCGGCCACGATCGCGCTCGCCAAGGAGGCGGGGCTGACGGCGGTGGCGGTGGGGATCGAGACGAACCGCCAGCTGGCGCTGGCACGCGAGCTCGAGTGCGCGGTCGGGCAGGGATTTCTGCTGCAGATCCCGGCCTCGCCGGAGGAGGTGCGTCTCAGGGACACCGTCGGGTCGGTAACGTCCGCCCCATGGCGTCCCCTCGTGCGACTGGGCAGCAGCAACCGCCGCTGATCGACGACCCGATCCGCGAGCACCAGAAGGCTGCCGCGGCCAGGGCTGCGGCAGCGCTGGTCGAGGACGGGATGCGACTGGGCCTGGGCAGCGGCTCGACCTTCGCGCACCTGCTTCCCGCAATCGCCGAGCGCGGCTACGCCGGCTTGCGCTGCGTCGCAACCTCTCCGGCCACCGCTGCGGCTGCGGGCGCCCTCGGCCTCGTGGTGCAGTCTCTCGACGAAGTGGGCGAGCTGGACATGGCGATCGACGGCGCAGATCAGATCGACGAGCAGGGGTGGCTCGTCAAGGGCGGCGGCGGCGCACACACGCGCGAGAAGATCGTGGCCGCGTCCGCCAGGCGCTTCGTGGTGATCGCCTCGGCCGACAAGGCGGTGGCCTCGATCGAGCCGCCCATTCCCCTGGAGCTGCTCCGCTTCGGCGTGGGCCGCACGCTGCTCTCCTTGACCCCGGCGCGCCTGCGCGGAGTTGATGACAGTCCGGACGGGGGCCTGATCGCCGACTACTTCGGCCCGGTGGGAGATCCGCGCGAGCTTGCCCGCAGGCTCAGCGCCACGCCCGGCGTGGTCGAGCACGGGCTGTTCGCGCCAGAGATGGTGAGCACGATCCTGATCGCCCGGGACAGCGGCGTCGAGCTGCGCGAGGGCGCCAAGCCGAGCTAAGCGCCGGCCTGGAGCGGTCGTAGCTCCTCGCGATAGGACTGAGCGTGACGGGCGAGGACGCCGTCCGCTCCGATCACGTAGGCCCCCATCTGCAACAGGGGCGGAGAGTAGACGTGGATGGTGACCGCCGGGTCGGAGCCCTCGTGGCGGACGCGATGGATGTCGACCGGGGAGAAGTGAAAGCTCGAGCCGGCCTTGAAGACGCGCTTGGCCGGCGGCCCCTCGATCGTCAGGCGCTCCTCGCGCACGGCTCCGCTGACGACGGCCACCCCGCCGGCAGAGACGTCGTGATCGTGAAATCCGGTGTCATGGTCCTCCATCCAGCAGATCAGCCAGGCGGTGACGTGCTCGTCGCTGAGCAGCTCCTCGTAGACCCGCTGGGTGGCGTCGTGCTTGACGAGGTGGATCCACAGCTCGGGCCGCTCGGCGAGCTCGGTGACGAACCGCTCGAGCTCGGGGCCCGAGAGATCACGTCCGCGCGGGCGCGGAACGCCGGCCAGCGACGGCCTCCCATCGGTGGGCGTGGGAACCGAGGCGGCGGAGGGGACATACAGAGAGGCGGCGGTGCTCACCGCACACCTGCCGCTCGCGTCGTACCGAGGGCGCGCCGCGTGCCCTCGACGATGGGGTCCCAGTCCAGCAGCTGCGGCATGCCGAGCTCTCCCGGCTCGACGACGGGACGATCGGATCCGTAGAGCAGCTGCTCAGGGCCGACGAGATCCGCCATCGCGCTCACGGCCTCGGGCCCGTAGGAGGAGGTGTCATAGAAGACCAGCGGGTCGGGGACCTCCAGGGGCGGCCCGCCGCGCGCGCTGAGACGCTCGGCGTGCAGAGGAGCAAGGCCGGCGAGCATCGTGAATATCGCGCGCAGCTGCGGATGGTTGGCGCGTCCGGCCACGTGGAAGGCCATCCAGGCGGCGTGCATGCCGGCGACGTAGCTCGTGAGCGCGGGCCACCACAGGGGCTCGCCGAGGGACACGTCGCGAGCCGGCCGGACGGCGTCCTCGCGCAGTCCGGGTCCCGGGTGCACCAGCAGCGGCGCCTGGAGTAGCTCGAGGCGCGCGAGCACGGCGCGCAGCCCAGCGAGGGCATCGACGCCGGCGATGGCGCCGGCGGGCAGCGCCAAGCCGATGCAGCCGCGCTCGAGCGCTCGGTCGACGTCGTCGGGATCCACGCGGTCGAGCGCAATCGCGCCCCACACGCCGAACGGATCCTCGAGCGACAGGGCACCCTCGTGATATGCGTCGATCAGCGAGAGCGCGTGCGCCCGGGGAAGCGCCTCGATGCCGAGCGGGCTGGAGAGGCACACGAGCGCGCGGTCGAGGCCGTCGAGCTCCACCAGGGCCGAGCGCAGCGACGGCACCTCGCTCTCGAGATCGATCACATATGGACGCTCCCCAGCTAGATACAGAACGACGAGCCCGCTCTCATGGCGAACGAATGGGAACTCGCGGCGCACGGCCAGCGCCTCGACTAGCGGCTCGGTCCAGAGATGTTGGTGAACGTCGATCTTCATAACATTGTTGATCTGTTTTATGCAGATTAGCAGATGCGGCGTCCCTTGGGAAGGGCTCCGAGCGCAGTCGCGACCTGAATCGCCCGCGGCACCTGCCGCGGCGATTCAGTCCGGTCCTGCCCAGCCCGCCAACCCCCCTCAGCCCATCGACCCCGCCCAGCCCGCCGACCCTGCTAGTGGACGTGTCCGTAAGTGATGCGGCTCAGGCGGCGAGCGCGAGCGGGGGAGGCTCGTGTTGAGTGATCTTCTCGATCACGCGGTCGAGCTTGGCGCGGGTGAAGGTCCATTCGAACGGCCGGGCGATGGTGCGGTAGTGCTGCCCGAAGTCCAACAGGTGCCGGGCGAGTTCCGGCAAGCTCGCGAAGTCGTTGGGGGTCAGCGCCTTGCGTTGCACGATCGAGAAGTAGATCTCGATCTGGTTCAGCCAGGAGGCATGAACGGGAAGGTGAATCAGTCGAGCGTTGGGGTAGGCGTCGCGCATCCGCTTGACAGAGGTCTTCCCGGCGTGGCTTGAGCCGTTGTCAACGATCCAGTAGACGGTCCGCGCGGACCGGTACGGCTCGACGTTCATGACTTGGTCGACGAGCCGTCCGAACGGGAGGATGCCGGTGGTCTGCTCGACGCGGTCAAACAAGTTGGCGTGGTGCACGTCCCACGCGGCGAGGTAGGCGAGTGTCCCGCCGCGCAAGTACTCGAACTCGACCAGCCCTGGACGACCGGGTCCTGGCGGGAGGGTCGGGTGGTGGCGGCCGAGGGCCTGCAGCTGGGTCTTCTCATCGGCGCTGATGACGTACTCGTCGGGGCGCAGGCGCTTGCCGTCGAAGGAGCGGGCGTAGAGGTCAAGCGCACGGGCGGCCTTCTCGGCGAAGTCGGGGTCGCGCGGGAAGATCCAGGAGCGGACCTGCCACGGCTTGATCGCGTCCTCGTGCAGCCACCGCCAGATCGTCGACGCGGACGCGTCAGTCACGCCGCGCTCGATCACCAGACGGTGCAGCTCAACCCGCGAGAAGCGCGAGAGCGGAAGCTCGTGGCTGCGTGGCAGCTCGCACGCGATCGCCTTGACCTCGGCAACCTGCTCCGGGGGGAAAACGGCGCGGTCGTCCCGACCGCGCTTGATCCTCAAGCCCATCCAGCCTCTCGACGCAAAACCGGGCTCTTCGCCGCCCGACACTATCCGGCGAGCAATCCAACCGCACCGCGATATCGATGTCCTGCATTCCCTCAGCCGCATACAAGATCATCCGCGCGCGCTGCACCGTCCGGAACGGCAACGTGACCGTGCCGGCCCGCCGCTCAAGCTCACTGCGCTCATCCTCGGAAAGCTCGATCACATGCTGGCTGGTCCTGGGCACGACACATAATTCTGCGCCCGCGACCCCAACCCTTCCAATAAGCCGCAGGACTTGCGGACACGTCCACTAGGTCCGATCCCGCTCACCCCCGTTGGACGATCAGGAACCGGTTGCCGTCGGCGTCGCGAAAGAAGAACATCGGCGGTACCGGCCCGCCCATGCGCATGACGGCCTCATCTGCGTCCACGCCGCGGGCCCGCAGGTGCGCGTGGTCGGCGTCGATGTCCTCGGAGGTGAAGGCCACGTGGGTGTCGATCCCGATCGGTTCGCCCTGCTGTGGTGGCACGAGGGCGATGGTGCTGGCAGCCCCCGGAGGCGCCACTTCGACCCAGCGGTCCCCCCGCCCGAAGGGGATGTCGGCGCGCTGCTCGAATCCGAGCGTTCCCAGGTAGAACTCGAGCGCGCGGTCCTGGTCGCTCACGGGAACGATCACGGTCCCGATCTGGGAGATCCGCGTCTCGGTCGTGGTCTCAGTCATGAGGTCCTCCTGTCTCGTGGGTTCTCGAGCTAGGACCGCCGAGCGCCGCGAAACTCATCGACGGCCGCAGAGATGGGACCGGGCTTCACCACGTGCGGCACTTCCCTGTCCGCACGACGGGAAACTCCGGATGGGTCAGATTTGCAGACGCATTAGGTTGCACCATCATGACGTTCAAGAACGTACTGGTGGGAGTGGATGGGAGGCCCACCGGCCGCGATGCGATTGCGCTCGCCTCTCAGCTGGTGGATCCCGAGGGGAAGCTGACGCTTGTCCATGTGCACCGCAACGAAATGGCGGAGCGCGAAGCGTCACACAAGCTGCTCGAAGAGGAGCGCAGTGCAGCAGCCGTGGAGGCGGAGCTCGTCAGCGTCGCCTCAAAGGCGCCGGGCGAGGGTCTTCACGAGCAGGCGAAGGAGCAGGGCGCAGATCTGCTCGTTGTCGGCTCCTGCAGCCATGGCGTTCTCGGGCGCGCGGTGCTCGGCGATGACACACGCGCCGCCCTGAACGGCGCTCCCTGCACGGTCGCGGTAGCGACCAGCGGCTACGCCGAGCAGCTCGAGGCGAAGTAGCCGACCTACCGGTGCAGCCGCCCGCGCCCGGAGTTCAGGGCGCCGGAGCCCAAAAAACGGCTCAGGAAGCAGCAACGCTCCGATTTCCGGGGCATTCCTATAGCGGGGGACCCAGGAATCGAACCTGGCGTTGCGGTTTTGGAGACCGGCGTTTAGAGGCATTTTGAGCAGAATATTCAGGAGCCTGAGCGCTCTGGGGATCGTCCTAGGGATCGAAGCTCATCACGAGCACGACTATGACCGCATCCCGAACGGGCCGCCGACCGCCGACTTGGGGGGCGACCTCACGCGATATAGGGTCAATTTAAAGAGCCGAACTTGCCGCCGATCTGGGAGATAGCCTCGTGTAGTTATTGTCGCGGAAGTCACAAGAGATCTCGTGGCAGCGCTGCTCCCCGCAGTCGCCAACGGAGCATGAAATCACGCGCCAGCAGGTCGCACGACGCGACGTCCGGCCACCAGCTAGGGCTGCACGAACTCCGGCACAACGATGGCCTATTGTGCGCCCGCACCTTCCGCAATACACCCCACAGCTATAGGCAAACATGAACGCTGCGGGGACACAGCGACCAGGCGCGTTCCGAGCAAACGCACATCTCGTCCGGCTGGACTACAAGCTCGTAGAGGAACAGCGCCTGCGCGAGGCCCAACTGGGAGCCTGCGCAGCGCTGCTCTCGCACAGGGCTCTCAGCCGGGCCCCAGCGCAAATCGTGCTGCCGACTGGCGTCGGGAAGTCGCTGGTGCTCACTGCCGCCCCCTACCTGCTGCGCGCCGAACGCGTGCTGGTTGTCGCACCGGGACGACTGGTTCGCGATCAGCTCTACAACGGGTTCAAGACACTCGATCAGCTGACCCGCGCAGGCGTACTGCCCAACGGCACCGCCCCACCCGAGGTACGCGTCGCGCGCAAGCTTGCCACGCCGGAGGACTGGGAGCACTGGGAAGCCGCCGACGTAGTCATCGGCACCCCCCACGTACTCAGCGACGGCTACCCAAATGTGACGCGCGTACCACGGAACCTGTTCGATCTGATCCTCTTCGACGAGGCGCACCACCTGCCGGCGAGCACATGGACGAAGCTGCACGATGCCGTGGACGCTCGCGCTGTGCTGCTGACCGCAACACCGGTGCGGCGCGATGGCAAGCGTCTACCAGGTGAGATCGCGTTCGTGTATCCGCTGGAGCGAGCGTTGGACACGAAGGTGTACTCGCCGGTCGAGTACATCCCTGTCACGCCAGCTGCCGGTGAAGAGAAAGATCACGCGCTGGCCATGAAGGCAAAGGAGCGTCTGCTCAGCGACGCGCACACCGCAGCCAACAGTCGCCTGCTCGTCCGCGCTGACCGGCGCATAGATGCGGAAGCGCTCGTCGAGCTCTACCGATCAATCGCGGTGCCGTTGGGTTTGATCGTCGCAAGTAGCAGCGCGCGCAACGTTCGCAGCACGCTGGAGAAGCTGACCTCCGGAGAGTTGCTCGGGCTAGCGTGCGTCGGGTCGCTCACCGAGGGATTCGACTTCCCTACGCTGAAGATCGCGGCGTACCACACGCCCCATCGCTCCCTACAGCCAACTTTGCAGTTCCTCGGCCGGCTTTCCCGGGTTACTACGATCACTGGAGAGCTCATAGCGGACCCTCGTGATCTCTCGCGAGACACCGCAACGCTCTACCGAAGTGATGAGGCATGGTCGCGGCTATTGCCCCAGATCGTCGACTCGGCGGTACAGCTTGAGCGCGACACGCGCCGGTTCATCGACCGGGCGCAGCCAGCTGGCGGACCGGTCGCTCTCCCCTGGCTCGCGCTCGCACCCCCCCGCTCGGTGCAGATCTACCGGGTCCCTGAGCGTCCCACACTCGACCTGAGCCCGGACCTGCTCGGCCGCCAGCGAGTCACCCAACGCCTCTACCAGCCCGAGCACGATCTGCTCGCGGTCCTGACGGAGGAGCGTTCGCGCCCTCGGTTCGCCACATCCAGCCACCTGGACGGCTACGCACACCATCTCCACCTCGCCCATTGGGTACGCGAGCATGGGCTGCTGTTTATCTCAAGCGACAGGCCATCCGCCCAGGCCGAACTGCTCGCGCAAGCCGGAGTGACTGGCGCGCCGCTGATTGGCGCCTCGGACCTACGCAGGCTGCTTGCGGCGACAAACGCAAAGCGATTCTTCAACGTGGGCCTGCGTGAGAGCCGGCCACGGGAGGCGTTCAACGCCTCCTACGAGACGCTCGCGGGCCCACATGCCGACGCCGCAGTTGGTGCAGACGACGTCGAGAACAAGCTGCTCGGCCACGCGATGGGACGCATTGGCAGCGGAGCAGGCACCTTCGGGATCTCCACCGCCAAGGGAAAGTACTGGGAGCCAGCGCGTGCCGCGAGCCTGTTCGAGTTCAAGGAATGGTGCGCACAGTGCGCAGTCAATGTCACCGCCGGCGCTGGCGCCGGCTCACCGACGGCGCTTCACAGCCTCAGGATCGCCGACCGCATCATGCGGTACCCGGAGCATCCCATCGCCGCGAGCCTCAACGAGAGATTCCTCGCCGGCAACCAAAGTCTGGTGCTCGGCCAGCAGGAGATTGCGCCCGTCGACATCGACATCGACATGGAACGGACCGATGACACCCATCTCTGCCTGACTCTCTGTCACCACGGGTCGCCGGTGACACGCATCACGACAAACGTGAACGGAACTTTCGAGGCGGAGGACGATGCTTACGCACTGGATCTCGATAGCGGAGAGCTGAGCGCTCTTGGGGTGAGCCTTCAGTCCGCGCCGCCGACGATCTACTTCGGGGACGGCTCAGCCGTCATAGGATCGACGAGCAGCACCCCAAAGATCGAGCCCGGCGGCGACCCTCCGGAGTTCGCGATCGGCCTTGGATGGGCTGGGGTCAACCTCGCCGTCGAGGCAGGAGATGCAGGACCAGCGCTAATCAACATCCAAGAGTCCACGCGGCGCTACGCCGCGCAGCACGCAACATGGCTGATCACCGACCACGGCACTGGAGAGCTCGCCGACCTCGTCGCGATCACGACGGGAACAGCAGGAGCCACAACGGTGGAGTTCATGCACTGCAAGGGCAGCAAAAAACCGCCAGGAGGGCGAGTCGAAGACCTTTATGAGGTGATCGGACAGGCCCTGCGCAGCGTGCGTCACTGCCGTGAGGGTGAGAGCCTCTGGCGCGAGCTGAGCAGCAGGCTCGCTTCCCGCGCGAGCACTAGGGTCCTCAATGGCGACGCCACCACGCTGACGGCGGCTCTTGCGCACTGGTCCAGTGGCGGCGCTCCGCTCACGACCTTCAAGGTCACGGCCGTGCAGCCGGGACTACTGCTGTCGCAGGCCGGTAGCAGCACAACCATCCGCCAGTTGCTGTTCGCTGCGAACGCTCACTGCTTCGCACAAGGCGTCCAGCTGCAGTTGTGGTGCAACGACGGGTCCTGAGGGCGACCGTCCTGAGGAGCGCAGTTCAGTCGGACTGCAGCGCACGAGCATAAGGGACAGGTCGACCATGACCCACCAATGTCGAGCTGTTCTAGTCGAGTGTGCCGTGCCCGGTGAGCACATCAGCATCCCGCGCGAGCCACCGATCAAGCAACTCCTGGGCGTGGTTCATCTCGCCGGGCAATCCGTGCGTATAGCGCTCCTGCGTGATCCGCGCAGCTCCGACCTGGTGCGCAGGTGCCGCATGTCCCATGAACTGAGAAACGATGACCGGCCGGACTCCGGCGGCGTCGAGCCACGACGCACAGGTGTGCCGACACTCGTGGGCCGTGATCCGGTCACCGACCTTCTCACCAGTCGGCTCGCCGTGCCTGCCCTTCGGCTCCCAAACGTCGTCGGCACGCTTTTGCAGGCCCTCGAACGACAACATGCCGCTATTCCGCCCTCCGGGCTTGTGCCCGGGACAGAGCAGCACTTTGGGCCCGGGCCGACCACGGCGCATGAGCTCGCGCCGCAGCCTTGCAGCGAGCGGTTTGACGATGGGCACAGCTCGCTGGGCGGCGCGCGACTTCCGCCCACGCTCGTCGGCACCCAGGTAGATGACACCGAGGTCGAGGTCGACATCTTCCACGCGCGCGTGACGAATCTCGGCTCTGCGGGCGGTCGCGTAGGCAGCGAGCGCATACGGGAGAGCGTCGGCGGGATCGAGCGCGTCGAGCAAGGTCTGCATCTCAGCGACGGTGGCAACTCGATCCCGCGGGGTCGCGTTCATCGCGGGGAGACGAACCCGCGAGGCTGGATCGTGGTCGACGAGTTCACGGTCTTGCGCCCAGCCGTAAAGGCTGCGGATCGCGTTGACAACGGTGCGCACGCGGCTGCCGGACTTCTCCGGTGTTATCGAGTCGATGAGCCGCTGGACGTCGCCGCGGCGCACATCCGCGAGGCGCTTTCCACCGAAAGCCGGCCGCACGTAACGTTCAAGCGCTCCTTGAAGATCGCGCACGGCTGATGGCTTGTACTGGCGTCCGTGCTTGTTCAGTGCTCGGCCTGCATCGATTGCTGCGAGGTACGCCTCGATCGCGGTCGAGACTCGCATCGAGTTCGATGCAGGCACTCTTCCCGCGCGAACCGTCGCCTGGAGGTCGGTGCGAGCGCTGCGCGCCTCAGCGATCGTGCGCACCATCTTGGTCTTGCGGTGCTTGGTGTCCACCCGGTCCCATACCCGGCCCCAGTAGGACGGCGAGCAGTCGCAAGTTCCATCTTGTTCGACTGCGCAGTCAATTCGGTGGCGCGCGTAAACGCCTTGGTATCGAGTCTTGGTGTCCTTCGGCATACCGGTCACGCTACACGTCGCCCCTGCTGGATCGTGTGCTCTTTGAGCCACTCCTCGAGCGACTGTCTGGGGTACAGCCGCAGCGCTCCCGAGTAGACGACCGGGAGGTCGGGCTTGACGTGCCGGGCGAAGTGATCCACGGATATGCCGAGCGCTTCCGCGGCCTCCTGCTGATTGAAGGCGAGGCGCGGCACCGTGCGCCGCATGCGCTTCTCGCTCGTCATCGTGTTCGCTCTTGTGCTGGTGGCTTGATGGCGCGGTGGAGTGTGCGGATGACGCCGGGGAGGCGTGGGGCGTAGCGCTCGGGGCCTCGGCTTGCGATCGTGCGATCGAATCCTGGCCAGCGTTCGTAGCCGGGTGGCTCTGGGTGTGCGAGGGACGGTGTTTGGATGCGGCTGCGGCCCATGTCTCGCGCGAGACGTTTGATTCGGGCGGCGTCATGGCCGTCGGTGCCGAGATCGTCTCGGTTGACGTACCAGTCGGTTCCTTGGCGGGCGCGGGATGCCTCTACGTATGCGGGCTCCTTGCTGGTCTGCCAGCCGCCCGTCACGACGAGCGTGCGTGTCACGGTCGCGCCCTGCGCGCGGTGGATGTGGCTGGCGTACCCGAGCCGTAGGCGTGCGAGCTCGTCGCCGGCGAGTGTTCGCCACTGGTGGGTGGCGTCGAACTGGATCAGCACCTCGCCGGTCTCGTTGATGTCGATGACCTCACCGCGGGCGCCGTTCTCGACGCGCTCACTACCGAGCTGGTGGTGCTGGTCGATCATCGCCACCCGATCACCCGCACGGACGCCGTAGTGGACGCCCGGCACCTGGACTTCGATGTCGCCGAGTTCGCCGCGCTCGGCGCGATAGTGCTGAGCCCGCGCGTTCAGGCGGTTGATCTCCACATTGGATGCGTCAGAGATCAGCGCAACCTCACTGATCGGGATCGTCTCGGTCAGCATGGCCCATCCCTGGACAGCGCGCTCAACAGCCTCATCGCGGGTGTCGCTCATATGTAGCTGGCCTCTGCGGAGGTAGTGCGCCATCGCCCTGTCAGAACGGCCGGCGCGCAAATCCGCCCACGCCCTCTGCTCGGCGCGGTCAAGGGTGCGCCGCACGTTCGATAGCTGCGCGCTCGGCGCGATCTCTGCGAGCCGATCGAACATGCCACCCGCGCCAATCGAGGGGAGCTGCGCGCCATCACCGATCGCCACGAGCTTCGCCCCCGTCCGGTCAACCACCTCAGTCAGCCGGTCGAGCCTGCTCGTGTCCGCCATCCCCGCCTCGTCAAAGAAGATCGTCGTGCGCGCGTCGATGTCGAGCCGGCCATGCTCGACTCTCGCCACGAGCGCATCGAGCGTCAGCGTCCGCCCGGCCAGCGCGGGGCTGTCTTGGCCGAGACGCTGCGCGGTAGAGCCGGACACCGCGATCCCGTAGGTGTGGTGGCCGGTGAGCTGCTCTGCTCTCGCGGCGGCGTCGATCACCACGCCCTTGCCGGTGCCTGCTGGCCCGACGAGGACCGCAGCACGCTCCGGGCCGGTGATCGCATGGAGCGCCAGGGCCTGCTCGTCGCTCAGGCGCGAGCCGATCCGCTCCGCGAGCTGGTCACTGGCGACCGTGCGCGCCTGCTCGCCCACGTCCCTGCCGGCGGGCTGGGCGAGCTGCGTGACCCTGCGCTCGATCGCCTGCTCTTTGGCGCGTACTGCGAGCGTCGTCATCCGCCCGCCCTCCAACGGGAGCACGCGACGCTCGGCGATCATCCCCCGCGCCCTGGCAAGCGCGTCCGCTGGAGAGAGTTCACCAGCGGACTGCTCGAGCAGCACCGCGCGCAGCTCGCCGGGCTCGAATGTCGCGGCGCGCTCGGTCAATCGTTCTTCGACGCGATCCTCAAGCGCACGCCCCGCACGCGAGCGATCGCCGCGCGTCCCGTCGGGTAGCTCAAGCTGGGAGCCGTGGCGTGCGGCCTTCTCATCCCACACCCGCTGCAGAT
This sequence comes from Solirubrobacteraceae bacterium, assembly GCA_017882455.1. GTDB lineage: Bacteria > Actinomycetota > Thermoleophilia > Solirubrobacterales > Solirubrobacteraceae > Palsa-744. Next base: position 32,061 of record JADGPL010000029.1, read on the forward strand.
CCACATGGGTGACGGGGAGCTTGGCCTTACGGTTCTCCAGCTTCAGCCGCCGCAGCTCGCCATGCTCGGGTGCCCTCCCCCACTTCGCCCGGAACTGCTCAGCCGCCCGTGCGACCTCACGGCTGCGAGCAGAGAACACATCGAGCAACCCCTGCGGCACCCCTGCGATCTCAAAATAGCGGCCCTCCTTCCCCGTCCCTCCGTCGATCTCATAGCCGCGCTCAGACAGCTCGTGTGCGAGCGCGGAACGGTAGAACGCACCAACCTCACGACCAGAGCGAAAGACCGGCCGTGAGGCAACCGCCACGATCCGTCCGTCATCCCTGACCGCGCTCGTGACGACCACGTGACTGTGCAGCTGCGGGTCCGGTGCGTCGCCATCCATCACGCCGCGCGCGGTCGTGTGCAGATACTCCGCGGCGATCAGCTCGCGGGCCGGCTCCTCCACCACCCCGCGGCCATACCGGCGCCGCACGGCCGGCACTGTCTCGGTCATGTGCTCGATCGCCTGCTCGACCGCGCTTCGGTGCGCCTCCTCGATCACTCCCCGCTCGTGTTCATCGCCGAGCGCCCACGTCACCGACACAGACTTCGGCGCGCTGAACGTCACATCGACCCCACCACCCCGGCAGCCGTCCGCCCCGGCACGGCGAAGCCAGCCGCCACCCCTCGGGTGCCTGCCCTCCATCAACGCGATGAAGTCCGGGCCATCGACGACGCTGCTCTCGATGCCGAGCTGCGCGAGCGTGTCCGCCGACGCGAGCCACCGGCCGGGCGCCTGCGCGGGCTCGCCGCCGGGCGTGAGGTAGTAGTCGCCGCGCTCGGGCTGGACGGTCTTGCCCTCCAGATACCGGGCGTAGCCGCCGCCTTTCGCGGCACCAATGCTCGATGCAGTCATCACTACTGTTAATGACCGTGAGCGGCCGAAAACGGCCACCCGATTTCGGGGAGATGGCTATCCACGCCCTGTATAGACCCCAACCGCCCAAGACCGGCCAACGACTTTCCCGGCACGCTGGGGGAGCGCGTACAAGGAGGCGAAGCCGACGCCTCCGATGCAGGTAGCGGCGGCCACCCGGCCGCAACCACCCCCGACGCCCGCGCCACCACGTAGCCCTGCGCGCCCAGACTGGCGATACGCGCGGCCCCTCACCGCTCGAAGGCCCGCCCGCGCAGTCGGCGACCCGAGTATCCCCGCTCGCAGGACACAGCAATCGCACAGCACCCGCTGGTGTGTGCATCATGTCTGTTCTGGCCGTTGTGCTGTGCGTCGGCGTGTGGCGTAGTCGGCGCACAGCGTTGCGTCGGGGTGCTGCTGTAGCGTCGCGGCTCATGGCTTCAAAGTCGCTCATGGATTGGCGATCGGACGCGGCGGCGGCGTTCGACGAGATCGAGAACGCGCATAAGGCAGTCGGCGGGAGCAAGCCGGGCCGGCGGTTCTTGACCCAGCAGCTCAACTACGCCTACACGATGCTGCTCGCGGCGCGCTTCCAGGGATTCGCCCGCGCGCTACACGCGCAGACCGCAGACGCTATCGCGCTCGGGGCACACGACGCCAACTACGCGGAGCTGTTGTATGGAAGCCTGACGAACAACACGACTCTTGAACGGAACAACGCACATCCCAACTCGATCGCTGACGACTTCGCACGCTTCGGGCTCGACATCTGGGCCGATGTCGATCGGGAGCGCAGCCGCAACGACGAGCGTCGCAAGAAGCTCTGGGCGCTCGTCACGTGGCGCAACGCGATCGCGCACGACGATATCGATGCCAAGCTCAAGAGAGGGGCTCTGGAACCCTTGACGATCAGCCTCGCCACGTGCCGTGGCTGGCGCAGCGCGCTCAACATCCTGGCCACATCGCTCGATAAGGTCGCAGCCGACCGCTGCCAAGCGCTCGGACTTTCCCGTCCTTGGTGATACCTTCAGATCATGGCACGCAACAGGACATCCTCAGCCGGCTCGCTCAAGGTCGGTGACCACGTGACCTCGAAGCTTCCAGCCTTCAACTGGAAGGGCGTTATCGTCGAGGATCTTGGTCCGCTCGGTATCGACGGCAGCGAGATCTTCGTGATCCGCGTAGGCGACGAGGACGACGGCCGACGCTTCAACGCGCGCGCCGAAAGCCTCGAACGCGTAGCGGCGTAGCTGCGGCCTGCCTGCGCCCCTGTGGCGTGCGTCTGCGGGCAAGCACAGCGCGTTGTGCGCTGAGTGGCCCTCTCAGTCCTTGGGCGCCAGCGTCGACAGCGGAACGCCCATCCCATCGGCCAGCGCGATCATCACGTCATACGTGGGATCGAGCCGTCCAGCTTCAAGGGCGCTGATCCGCTGTGCGGCAATGCCGGTTCTTGCGGTGAGGTCCGCGACGGTGGTTCCCTGGTGTTCGCGCACCCGCCGGAACGACTCGCCAAAGCGGATCAGCTCAGCTCGCTCGTCCATAGCCTTCTCTCGTTGGTGGCGTGCTGGGCGCGAGGCAGTAGCCGACGCCCCATGTCGAGCGCACCCAGCCGATCGCGCCGGCCTTCGCGAGCTTGCAACGCAGCCGCGAAGCATGCGTCTCCACCGTCCGCGAGGCGTCCTGCGACGGATATCCCCACACTCGGCGCAGCAGCTCGGTCTTGGCGAATACGCGGGTCGGCTCCCGCGCGAGATAGAGCAGTAGCGCGTACTCAAGTCTGCGCAGGCTCACGGGCGTCGATCCGTAGATCACGGTCCGCGTGGCCGTGTGGATCGTCAGGGCGTCGCACTGGATCACTGTCGGTATCTCGATCGTGGGCCGGCGCAGAAGCGCCCGCACTCGCGCGAGCAGCTCCGCGTACGCGAACGGCGCGCGGATCACGTCATCCGCCCCAGCATCGAACGCGCGCAGGATGTCGATGGGATCGCTGCTTCTGCTCATCCATAGGACGCGGACTCCGGAGCCCGCAAGCTCGCCCCGACGCAAGGCACGTAGAGCGTCCAGCCCCGCGCCTCTCTTCGACGTGTGAGCAAAGACGACCAGATCGACCTCGCCGAGCAACGCGAGGTCGTAGACCGGCCGTACGTCGAAGCCGTCCAGTGCCAGCTCATCAGCCAACACTTGGTTTTCGTTCGCCTGGCCGTATACGACTACGACCTGGGGCGCAGCTCGCGGGGTATCCTCCGGCTGCATGGGAAGGTCCTTCCTTTCCGATCGGGTCGGGGCCGGGCTTAACCCGGCCCCTCCCACACCACCGGACATGCGGGTCCGCATCCGGCGGTTCGCGTCGTGTCCCGGAAACGGCGGTAAGGGTCGGCGAATCCCTTCAGGCCCTGCTCGGCCCAGTAGGCATCTGGTAGGGCGCGCTTGAGGAAGGTGCGTGCTGCACGCCAGGAGCCCTTGTTGGTCATGGCCCACTCGCGGGCCTCCCGGTCGGGCATTCCCAGCGCCTGCAGGCGGCTCCATCGTGTTCTGATGCGCTGCCATTCCTTCCAGCGTGCCTGTCTCATCCTGCCTCTGAGCCAGCCGTCGAGCTCGATGAACGGTGTGGGTGTGTCGGCGAACGCGAAGTAGGCCGTCCACCCAACCGTGAAGCGGTTGATCTCAGTGATCCTCCGCTGCATCGAGACACCCCAAGTACGGGAGGTCAAACGGCGTATCTGGTCCTTGGCCCGCTTGCGGGCTTTGGGGTCCAGCCACACCTTGACCTCGCCTTTGCGGCGGTGAAAGCAGAACCCCAGAAAGGGGCGCCTTCCCGCCCGGTCCACCGCGGACTTCCCTTGGTTGACCTTCAACTTGAGGCTGTGTTCGACGTATCCGCTGATGCTCTGCAGGACGCGCTGTCCCGCCCGCTCGCTGGCGACATAGATCCTGCTGTCGTCCGCGTAGCGCACGAAACGGTGCCCGCGCCGATCAAGCTCCCAGTCGAGGTCGTCGAGCATGACGTTTGAGAGCAGCGGCGAGAGGACTGCTCCCACGCAATGGGTAACTTCTGTCGGGGTCTGTGTTTGGGGTGGGGATCGAGTGGCGAACGGTGATCTTGTCGTCGTCGCCGCCGATGAGGACTTCGCGGACGACGAGCCGCAGGATGTGTTGTTGTTCTTCGA
>JADGPL010000030.1 GCA_017882455.1 Solirubrobacteraceae bacterium
CCTCTCGATTCCAGCCCTCAGAAGCCGGAAACCCTAGGAGCAGAGCGGCATGCGCGACGTTCAGGCGTTCACTTCACCCACGGGAAGAGCAGAAGCGCCGCTTTTCGGAGGCGTCAGTGCCGAAGCCGCAGATCGAAACTTGCTGATCTGGGGCGACAACCGGCTGGTGATGAGCAGCTTGATGGAGCAGTATGCCGGCAAGGTCAAGCTTGTCTATATCGACCCGCCGTTTGATACGGGAACCGACTTCTCGCATCGTGTTTCAGTCGGTGACGCGTCGATCATGAAGCAGCCATCCGTTCTGGAGGAGCACGCGTACCGTGACACTTGGGGTCGAGGGCGGTCGTCGTACCTGGCGATGATGTACGAGCGCGTGGCTTTGATTCACGAACTACTAAGCGAGGACGGCTCCCTCTATCTCCATTGTGCTCCTAACGTCAGCCACTACCTCAAGGTGCTATCGGACGAAATCTTCGGCGTGGACAGGTTTCGCGCCGAGATTGCGTGGAAGCGCGTATCGGGACATGGGGACGCGAAGAAGTGGTCGCCAGTACACGAGATAATTCTCCACTACTCAAAGGGCGCCTCCTATGTGTGGAATCCACCACGCGAACCTCTTGATGAGTCATACGTATCGAGCAAGTACAACCAAGATGACGGCGATGGGCGCGGCCCATATATGCTCGACAACCTCACGAGCCCCAATCCCCGACCGAACATGACGTATGAGTGGGAAGGGTTTGCGCCACCCGCGAAGGGATGGCGGTACAGCAGCGGGACGATGAGGGAACTCGATGCGGACGGCCGAATCTACAAGCCGACCGATAGAACTAAACGCCCCCGGCTAAAGCGATACCTGGAGGAGAACGAGGGGCACCTCGTCGATGACGTATGGGACGACATCCCACCTGTCAATTCGCAGGCCCTCGAGCGGACCGGCTACGACACTCAAAAGCCTCCGGCGCTGCTTGAGCGCATCATCGAGGCATCCAGCAATCCTGGTGATCTGGTCGCGGATTTCTTTGTTGGCTCTGGCACCACTGCCGTTGCCGCCGAGAGATTGGGGCGCCAGTGGATCGCTTGCGATCTGGGTCGTTTCGCCATCCACACTAGCCGCAAGCGGCTTCTGAGTGTCCCCGACTGTCGTCCCTTCGAGATCCAGAACCTTGGTTCCTACGAGCGTCAGCGGTGGCAGGTCAAGACCGGAAACGGTGCCTTGCGGGCCTACCTGGACACCATACTCGCGTTCTACCGCGCGGAGCCAGTCGAGGGCTTCAGCTTGCTGCACGGACACAAGGCCGACCGGATGGTCCATGTGGGTGCGACGGACGCGCCGGTCACGATCGACGAGACCGAGGAAGTCATGGATGAGATGGCCGACAATGGCATCGAGGCATGTGACTTGCTCGGGTGGGAGTGGGAGATGGGCCTCAACGACACCATCACTGAGCGAGCGCGACGCCGTGGCCTCGATCTGCGCCCGCGCCAGATTCCGCGCGAGGTGATGGAGCGCCACGTCTCCGAAGCCGACGCCGTGAGGTTCTTCGAGCTGGCCTTCGTCGATCTCGATGTCCGCCGCAAAGGGCATGAGGCTTGCGTGGTCCTCAAGGACTTTGCGATCCCGAGCGAGGACCTGATCCCACAAAAGGTGCGCGAGAGCATCAGCTCCTGGTCTGACCTCATCGACTACTGGTCTGTTGACTTCGATTTCAGCGATGAGGTGTTTCACAACCAGTGGCAGGTGTACAGGACGCGCGAGGACCCGACGCTGGCAACTCATAGTGATTGGCACGAGTATCCGATGGCGGGCACCTATGCACTTGTCGTCAAGATCATCGACATCTTCGGCAACGACACGACGAAGCTGGCCGAGGTCCGCATCAAATGACACCGGAGGAGCCGATAGCTCCCTCCGGTGATCCATACGCCGTCCCCGAGCGGCGCAAACCAAGCGAAGGCACCTACGCCGTCAAGGGCGTTCGCGCCCGGGTCGACGCTTGGCGTTCTCAGAGCTACAAGGGAGCATCTGCTACCTCGCGTCGTCTGTTGGGATTCTGGTTCGCCGATGAGCACCGTACGCAAGACGGCGGGCCGTTTCGGTTCTACTTCTGCCAGCGCGAGGCCGTCGAGACGTTCATCTACCTGAACGAGATCGAGCCAGTCCACGGGCTCAAGGATCTACTCGACTTCGCAGAGCACGGGATGCTGCTGCAGCCGGGAGAAACCAAGCGTCAGCGGCTGGCCATGAAGATGGCGACAGGCTCCGGGAAGACGATGGCGATGAGCCTGTGCGTCGTGTGGTCCTACTTCCACTCGCTGTATGAGCCCGGCTCGCCGATGGCGACATCGTTCCTGGTGATTGCACCGAACCTGATCGTGTTCGAGAGGCTGAAGACAGACTTCGGCGACGCCATGACGTTTCGTCGTGACCCGATGGTCCCGCCCGAGTGGGCGCACGACTTCGACCTGGCCGTCCTGCTGCAAGACGACCCCGCACCGGTGACCGCCCGCGGGGTTCTGTACCTCACCAACATCCAGCGGCTCTACGAGCCGACCACCGGCCGCGGCAAGAGCAAGACGGCCCCCAACCCGGTCGAGGCGATGGTCGGTCCGCGCGTGAACCGCGACGTCGACGCGTCGTCGGCCGAGCGTCTCTTCGAGGGGATCGCTGAGCGCAGACGGGTCGTGGTCCTGAACGACGAGGCGCACCATGTCCATGACGAGAAGCTCAAGTGGAACCAGACGATCGAGCGGCTGCACGACGAGCTGCGCAAACGCACACCCGATGACCCCGGCGCCGGAGTGGTCGCGCAGCTCGATTTCTCCGCCACGCCAAAGCACGAAAACGGTGAGCTGTTCAGGCACGTCGTGGTCGACTATCCGCTGGCGCAGGCCGTCGCCGACGGGATAGTCAAGACGCCCATCATCGGCGAGGTCACCGGGGCAGAGGTGGAGCTGGGCGACGGCTCATTCGAGCGCAGCCGTCAATGGCTCGACGTAGCCGTCGGACGCTGGCGCGAGTTCAACGAGACCCTCTCGCCTGCAGGCAAGCGGCCCGTGCTGTTCGTGATGTGCGAGAACACACGCGAGGCCGACAGAGCAGGCGACTATCTCCGCCAGATGCGGGAGTTCGCCGACGACCAGCTCCTCGTGATCCACACCAACACGCAGGGCGAAATCACCAAAGCCGATCTGGAGCTAGCCCGCAACGCAGCCCGGGAAGTCGATCAGCCCGACAGCCGCATCCGGTGCATCGTCAGCGTCCTGATGCTGCGAGAGGGCTGGGACGTGCGCAACGTCTGCGTCATCGTCACGCTCAGAGCGCTCAGCGCAGCCAACAAGATCCTTCCCGAGCAGGCGCTCGGACGCGGGCTCAGGCGAATGACACCGCCTGGCTCAGGTTTCGACGAGCGAGTCGTCGTGATCGAGCACGAAGCGTTCCGCAACCTCTGGAACGCAGAGCTGGACGGTGGTCTGATCGTGCAGCGAGAAGACGCGGACAAGATCCAAGCGGGCGCCGTCACGATCTTCGTCGATGAGGCCAGGCTCAAATACGACATCGTGATCCCACAGCTCACACGGGCGCTTGCACGCTCCGACAGCGCTCTCGCGCAGCTCCACCCAGCAGATGTGCCAGACCCCAAGACTGCGCTCATCGTCCCCGACATAGAGCCAGACGAGTACGTCCACTATCGGGGCCTGCACCTCATCGACAAGGACATCGTCGAGGAGTTCGACTTCCACGTCCCTTACGCCGAAGACCCGTCGGGCGTCATCACCTACTACACGCGCACGGTCGCACGAGCAGGCGGCGTGGACCGCCTCTCCGGCGCGTTCGCCACGCTCGCCCCGATGGTCCGCGACTACCTCAAGGAGCGCGTCTTCGAGCAGGTGGTGGATCTCCACGACAAGGTCGTGCTGCGTAGGCTGGCTGAGAACGACGCGCAGAAGCTCGTCGTCGACGCCTTCGCGACGGCCATTCGCGAGCTGGCGATCGTGGAGCGCGAACCGCAGATCACCGAGAGCGCCTTCCGGGTATCGCAGACGCCACCATTTCCGTGGTCGCGGAAAACCGTCGAGGGCAAGCGAACCGTCTTCAACCTCACGCCCGTCGACAACAACCTGGAGGCCAGGTTCGCCGCGTTCCTCGACCGCGCAACCGACGTGGCCGCGTGGGCGAAGCTAACGATGAACAGCCGGTTCGCGCTCGAGTACATCTCCAAGGAGGGCGCTCTGCGCTACTACTACCCGGACTTCGTGATACGGCTTGCCGACGACAGTTGTCTGATCGTCGAGACCAAGGGCCAGGAAGACCCCGATGTCGCGCTCAAGGACCGCCGTGCGCGCCGCTGGTGCGAAGACGCAACGCGCCTGGCGGGCCGCGACTGGCACTACGAGAAGGTCGCCCAGCACGTCTTCGACGCCTACACTGGAGCAGACATCGACGGCCTCCGCAGAACCATCGCCGCAGGCAGCTAACCGGGGCCGAGCGAGAATACCGTCCCAGCCCAGTGGGAAGATGTGGCGATGGAGGGGCAGCATCCATGACCCGAGCGACCGACACCCAAACCGACCTCTTCGCGTGGGCTCGCGATCTCGAGGCCGAGAACAAGCGGATCGCTGAGATCAACGCCGAGCGCGCTCGGCGGCGCGGCTACCTCGTATTCGCCACCGACCCCTCGAAGGGCGTCGACTCCCCCGACTACCAGCAGGTCTTCGCGACCGAGGCACGTACTCCCAACCAGGCGATCGCCAAGATCAGACCCCTCGCGGAGGGACGACGGCTGCAGGCATATCTGGCGACCGGGACCTACAAAGACGAGCTCGCCGACGCTCGCTGGGTCGCGTAGCCATCTGAGGGCCGCGCGCGGTCTCTACCGCTGAGCGGCTTCAGCGCGGGCGAAGACGGTTGCCGGTGGCGTTTGGAGCGCTTCGGCGATCCTGATGATGTTTGTGAGCGAGACGTTGCGCTCGCCCCGCTCTCTACTGGGGCTTGACGCTCCTAGCGGTGCCCCCGTTTGTCGCGAAGCCTGTCGGTGAGCGCCATCAGCTCTCCGGGTCGGACGTGCAGGCCGCGGCAGAGCTTCAGCAGGTTGGTGTAGGTGGGGTTGCTCTGGCCTCTCACGAGGTTGCCGACCTGGCGCAGACTGAGACCGCCGTCGAAGGCCACCGTGTCCTGGGTCATCTCGGCGTCTTCGGCCATCAACAGTTCGATGGCCTGGCCCAGAGCGGCGTGGTCCGGGCTGCGCGGCTTGGATTTCCGTTGAGGGGGCATGCCCGGCAGCCTTGCGTATCGCATGGAGCGTCGTTAGGCCATATATTGCCTATCAGGATTCAGACAACTGTATTCGCCGCAATTTGGGAGGTTTCCGTTTCCGAAGCCGAGCAGCGACGACGCGATCTGCTTGCCCTGGGGGAGGCGATCGGCCAGATTAGAACGGAGCACGGCCTCAGCCAGGGCCAGCTGGCTGGCGCCTCGGGAGCCTCGCCTCAGAGCATCGTGCGGCTCGAGGCGGGGCGACTCGACCCGCGCTTCGAGATGCTGCTCGCGCTCGCCGATGCCATGGGCGTCAGGCCCTCGGCGTTCTTCCAGCGTGCCGAAGCGCTCCAGGGCGAGGAGCCGGAGACCTCTGAGGGAGCGGGCGCTTCTGGGGAGCCGGTGACTTCTGAGGAGCCGGGGACTCCGCTCAGCCGGCGGCGGGGGCGCTGAGGGGCAGCATGGGCGCGGATGTCTGCCAGCTGCATAGGAAGGCCTCGGCCGCATCGACTTCGAGCGGCTTGGCAAAGAGGTAGCCCTGGCCGCTGTCGCACTGCTCGCTGCGCAGCAGCGAGAGCTCATGCTCGCCCTCGATGCCCTCGGCCAGAGTCTCGATGGAGAGCGCCTTGCCGAGCTGCACGAGGGTGCGGATGAGCGTTTCGCCTTCTGGGTTCTCGGCGAGCTGGGAGATGAATGAGCGGTCGATCTTGAGAGCGTCCACGGGGAAGCGCTGGAGGTGGGCGAGCGAGGAGTAGCCGGTACCGAAGTCGTCAATCGCGATCCGCACGCCGAGGTCCTTGATCGAGCGCAGTCGCGCCGCTGTGTCCTCGGCGTTGCGCATGAGCGTGGTCTCAGTGATCTCGAGCGTGAGCGCGCCCGCCTCGAGCGAGCTCAGTGCGAGCGCATTCTCGACGTCGGCGACGAACTGGTCGGTGTCGAGCTGGCGTCCCGAGACGTTGACAGCCACGCTGATCGGATGCCCGTCCGCTCGCCACGCCGCTCCCTGACGGCAGGCCTCGTCGAGCACCCACTTGCCGACAGGGACGATCAGGCCGGTCTCCTCGAGCAGGGGGATGAAGTCATTGGGCGCCACCACGCCTCGGCCCGGGCGCCTCCAGCGGATCAACGTCTCTACACCGGTGGGCGTCATGCCGCGCAGGTCGAAGGTGGGTTGGTAGACGAGGAAGAACTCCTCGTTCGCGAGTGCGCCGCGCAGGTCCATCTCGAGCTCCATTCGCTGCTGGACCACGTCCTGCATGCCCGCCTCGAAGAACACATAGCGGTTCTTGCCATCCCACTTGGCGCGGTGCATGGCAATGTCGGCGTCCCGCAGGAGATCCTCGGCCGCGGGGCGCTCTCCGCTGGCGATCCCGATGCTGGCAGTCACCGTCAGCGGCGTCTGGGCGACCGCGGCGAGCGTGAAGGGGGCGCTCAGGGCTTCGTGCAGGCGCTCTGCGATCAGCTCGGCGCCGGCAGCCAGCGAGACCTCTTCGGCGAGCACCACGAACTCGTCGCCCCCGAGGCGCCCGAGCGCGTCGGCGTCGCGCACCACGCCATCGAGGCGTGCGGCGATCGCCTGCAGCAGCTCATCCCCGGCTGCGTGACCGAGCGTGTCGTTGATGGCGGTGAAGTTGTCGAGGTTGATGAACAGCGCGGCCACCGGCGTTTGCCGGCGCCGTGCACGGCCGAACATCTGCTCTGCGCGATCGAGGATCAGCGTGCGGTTGGGCAGCCCGGTGAGCTGGTCGTGCGTGGCCATGAACGCGAGCTCCTCCTGACGGCGCGAGAGCTCCTCGTCGGTGCGCGCACGCTCACTCTCGAACACCTCGCACATGCGCACGAGCGTCACGTCGAGCGTCACCTGGGTCATCGAAAAGGCCTGAGCGAGAACCTCCGGGCCGATGTTGGCCCTGGCTGCGACCTGGCGCAGCACAACGTGAACGCCTTCTCGCCAGCGCAGGCAGCGCTTGGTCACCTCGTGCAGGGGCGCCGCCCTGTGCGCGGCGAGCTGCCCGAAGATCTCCCATGCTTCGCGTCCGGCGTCGAGGCCGGCCTCGGGCCTGCCGCCGGCCATCCACTGAGCTACCGAGATCGTGGCCATCGCGCCAACTCGCTCGAAGCTCAAGCGCACTGCATCGTCGAGGTCTTTACCGGCGGCGTGGGTCAGCCGGCGGATCTCCTCGACCACGTCCTCGGAGCGGCCCCGCAGCTCCTTGCCGAGGCGGCGAAGCTCCGGGTCTGCGCTCCGTGCGATGAGGGGCGCCTGTGGGGTCACCGCGTCATCCCTCCCAGGCGTTGAGCTGATCCATCATCTCGGGCCAAGCTTCGGCCTCGGCGGCCCACGACTTGAGAAACACCCGTATTCAGTAGGCGATTTACGTTTGGTTCAGCCGAATCAGATGCCCTGTGTAGCGGCTGTGAGCGTGTCCGGCGCCGCATGAGTCCCCGCAGCGCCCTCGAGTGCCCAAGCGGGGTGACGCGGCACGTAGCGTCCGCCCGCCCCCCGGCCCAGCAGTCCCATCAGCTCCAGCTCGCTGAGGGCCAACAGCGCCTTGGCCGGGTCTTCTCCGGGCTCGATCAGCCTGTCCGGCGTGTCTCGTCCCGTCCCGACCAGCGCGAGGATCCTCGCCAGCATCGGCTCGAGCCCCGGGATCCCGGGCTCGGCGACAGCGCCCCTCGAGGACCTCCGCGCCGGCGCGAGAGGGTAAAGCAGATCGAGAACATCCTGGGCGCCGCGCACCAGCCTCGCGCCGTCGACGAGCAGGGCGTGGGTGCCGCTGGAGAGGGGAGAAGTGAGACGACCGGGCATCGCCGCCACCGTCTTTCCGCGCGCTCCTGCCGCGCGCGCAAGCGCCATCTCCTCGGGCTTCTCTTCGGCCTCCACCACGACCACGAGGCCAGCCAGGCGGGCGACGATGCGCTCGCCCGCCACCGCGCCCCAGCGTCGTCCCCGGCAGTCGTGAGGCAGCTCCGACAGGGCGCAGCCCGAGCGCAGCAGGGACGCGTACAGCGGGCGCTTTGTGGTGGGCCACCGCACACCCAGACCGTTGCCCGGGAGCGCGAGCGCCGGCCCCCCGGCCTCGAGCGCCCCGGCGAGGGCCGCGGAGGCGATCCCGTCGGCCAGCTCGCAGATCACCGTCACTCCGCTCGCCGCCAGCCCTCGCGCGAGGGTGTGGGCCATCTCGACGCCATAATCGCTGGCGCGCCTGCTGCCCGTGATCGCCACCACCGGCGCGCCCGCCAGTAGGGCCAGTCGTCGTCGGCCACCAGCCACGTGCAGCATCCACGGGGAGGCGGGATCGTCGCGCAGCGCTCGTGGGTAGAGGCTGTGATGGCGGCACACTGCCTCCACGCCCGGCGCCTCCGCGATCTGCTCCGTCGAGAGCGCCTCGTAGCGCGCGCTCAACTCGCTCTGGCGCCTGCCGCCGAGGGACCGCAGCAGGTCACGGTCATCCAGCGAGAGCAGCTCATCCAGCCGCGCGCGATCTTGCGCTCGGAAGTCCAGCAAGACGCTCAGGGCTGAAAGCAGCCAGCTGCGGCGCCGGCATCCCGCGCAGGCGCCAAGGGCTTCGTGGACCGTCCCGGAGCTGCTCATGCGACGCTTCGCTCCGTGTCGGTTGCGTACGGGCGCAGGGCCAGGGCGGCGCCGATGTCGCGGGTCCTCACTCGATCGACGCCATCGAGGTCGGCGATCGTGCGCGCGACACGCAGGAGGCGACTCTCGCCGCGCGCGCTGAGCAGCCCGCGCCGACGGGCTGCACTCACCATCGCCTCACCCCTCCCGTCGAGCCGAACGTGCTCACGCAGCGCGCCGGCGTCCATCTCTGCGTTGAGCCCGATCCCGTGGGCGCGGAGCCTGGAGCGCTGGCGCTCGCGGGCATCGAGAGCCCTTCGCCGTGCCTGCTCTGAGCTTTCGAGTGAACCCAACCTCCCCTCCGACGTGGTCTCGCGGTGAAGGTCCACGAGCAGGTCGAGGCGATCGAGCAGCGGGCCGCTCAGCCTGCGGCGGTGGCGCGCCAGCTCGGCTTCGCTGCACGAGCAGCGATCGCCGTCACCGGCGTGACCGCAGGGGCATGGGTTGGTGGCCGCGAGCAGCATGAACCGCGTGGGGTAGACCGCCGAGTGTCGAGCGCGAACGATCGATACGCGACCGTCCTCCAAGGGCTGGCGAAGGGCCTCGAGCGTCGGACGGGCGAACTCCGAGAGCTCATCGAGGAACAGCACGCCGCGGTGGGCGAGCGCAGCCTCGCCCACCCAGCCGCGCTGTGCGCCGCCGATCAAGCCCGCCGCCGTGATCGAGTGATGTGGCGCCCGGAAGGGCCTGACGCTCGAGAGCGCTTCGATCGGCTCGCCGGCGGCACTGTGAAGCTGTGCCACCTCGAGCGCCTCGTTGCGGCTGAGGGGCGGAAGGATCGAGGGCATCCGCTGGGCGAGCATGGTCTTGCCCGTGCCGGGAGGCCCGCTGAACAGGCAGTTATGTCCGCCGGCCGCGGAGATGACGAGCGCCCGCACCGCGTTGTGCTGGCCGCTGACTTCGCTCAAGTCCAGCAGCGATGGACGCTCACAGCCACGGGCCCTGAGGCGTGAGGCACGGCTCGGGGTCGGGTCAGGCTCTCCACCGCTCAGCACTCGCACGGCGCTTGTGAGGCTCTCGGCGACCGCCACGTGGAGCCCCGGGATCAGCTGTGCCTCGTGGACGCGGGTGCCCGCAAGGATGAGCTTGTCGAGGGCGGCCCGCCGCGTGGCACCAGCCACGGCGAGCGTGCCCTGCGAGGCCGTGATCGAGCCGTCGAGTCCCAGCTCGCCGAACAGCGCCGTGTCCTCCAACCCGACGGCTGGAATCTGCCCGCTGGCCGCGAGCACGGCGCACGCCAGCGCGAGATCCAGTCCCGGCCCCGCCTTGGGGAACCCACCGGGTGCCAGGTTGGCCGTTATCCGCCGATTGGGGAACTCATATCCGGAGTTGCGGATCGCGGCATGGATGCGCTCCCGTGCCTCGCGTACTGCCGTGTCAGCGAGGCCAACGATGGCGAACGCGGGGAGTCCCGGCCGGACGTCGACCTCGACGTTCACGTGCCGCGTGCGCAGTCCGTCGATTGTAAATGCATGTGCCCGCGCGAGCATGTTCTGATCTCCTCTCGCCGCTCGTCAAGGACGGATCGAGGAGGCTAGGTCGTGCTTGGGACGGGACTCTCGGACGGTGGGCAGAGTGGCCGAGTCTGGCCCTCGGGGGGGCGGTGTACGGAGGGCGGTGACCGGGGGCTTGCTGCTCGGAGCGCCGACTCGCGCGAGCGCGCGCACGCGCGCGAGTCGGCGTCTTGCGGGGGTGGACAGCCCCGGAGCTACAGGCCGGCGGGGTGGCGGGCGACGAAGCCCGCGGTGGAGGTCATGCTGTCCGACCAGCGCGAGCCGGTCTCGGCGAGCGCCACCGTGTCGAAGCGTTTGCCGTCGATCACCATGAAGGCGTGTTCGGAGTTGGCGTAGATCGTGATGTCCCTGCCCGGCCCCGCTTCGCCGTAGGACTCCAGCCCCGTGGAGTCCTCGGGGGAGCTGAGCAGGCCGGCGCCGTGCAGCGCATATGAGACTGAGCCTGAGCAGTCATAGCCTTCGGAGATGAACGAGCCGTGCCCACCGCCCCACACGTAGGGGCGCGTGGCGATTTCATCGCCGGCCGCGACCACGCGCGCGACCACGCTCGAGCCTTCGCCGCCACCCGCTGTGCTGGTTGTGGAGCCCCCGGATTCGCTCGTGGCTTCGCGTGCGGAGGGGGGAGGCGTGAGCGTGCCCTCGGTCTTCACTCCGAGGATTGCCCATGTGGACGGTCCCACGACCCCGTCGGGTGTCAGCCCGTGGCGTGCCTGCAGACGCCGGACGGCGGCCTCGGTGGCAGGGCCGAATTCGCCGTCGGGGGCGATCTTGAGGGCGTGCTGCAGGCGCGCCACGGCGCTGCCGGAGCCCGTGCTTTCTTCTGCGCCTTCGGCCGGTTCGGCCGCGGCGGCGCTGGCGACGGCCGCGTGGTGATGGTGGTGGACGGGAAGCGCGGAGGGGGGAGGGGTCAGCGTTTCGGCGCTGTGCACGCCGACGATGCTCCACGTGGCCGGGCCCACGACGCCGTCGACGGTAAGCCCGTGGCGGGCCTGCAGACGCCTGACGGCGGCCTCGGTGGCGGGGCCGAATTCGCCGTCGGGAGTGAGCCTGAGGGCCTTCTGCAGACGGGCCACGGGGTTGCCCGCGCTGTGTTCGGCGGGTTCGCTCGAGCTTTCTTCGGCCGGTTCGCCCGAGGAGCTCGCCGTCGAGGCGGTGGCGGCGACGGTCTTGGTGGCGCTGCTCGTCGCGGGCGTTTCGAGGACCGCCGACTTGAAGCTGGCGGCGAAGGCCTTGCCTGAGCCACCGCGCAGCGCGGCGCTGGTCTGGGGGCCGACGATACCGTCCACGGTCAGCCCGTGGCTGGCCTGGAAGCTGCGCACCGCTTCTTCGGTTTCAGGGCCGAACACGCCGTCGACTTTGACGTTGCCGAGGGCCTGCTGGAGCAGCTGCACCTGACGGCCTTCGGCGCCGCTCGAGAGCACGATCGAGTGTTCGGTCGTGGTCGCCGGTTCGGGGTTGGGAGCGGAGGAGTTGATGGTTTCCTGTCCGGTTGCGATCGACGCGGTGGGGCCGACCGTGAAGGCGGCCAGCGCGCCCAGCGAGGCACGCTTGGCCCGCGAGCCGGCGGGCACGAAGCGCAGCTCGGCGGCCCGCCGGCGAGCGCGGGAGCGTCCCAGCGAGAGATGCCACGGCTCCTCGTCGGCGAGATCGCGCGACTGGCGCACGCCGGTACGGGCGTCGAGCAGCGCCGCGAGCGAGGGGTTGGTGGGCGAGGTGGGGCGCAGACGCCCTCGATTGGCCCTGGCGCGACGTGCTCGCGAGCGCTCGAGCGAAGCGTTCCAGACCTCATCAACTGCAAGATCGCGCGGGAATCCCGACATCCGAAGGCGTCCTTTCTCCATCTGCTTTGCATGGCGCCTACGGGGTTAGCTGTCGGGCTCGCGTAACCGTCTACGCTACGCCACACGATTGTGGCGATTCGCCCCCGCAGTCTCTCGACTGCATTGGGTCCCCCGCTCCTCTACCCCTTGGGGTCGAGGACTCGGCACGAACGAGCGGCAAGGTAACAGATCCAGTTGCAAGATGCATCACACATGAAGGACTGCAAGGTTTATTGCCGACGGGAGTGGGCACGCGCGCGGGCGTTCGTTGATAGGTTCGCCGGGTGATGCGCAAGCAGGGGATAGACCTCAAACTGCTGCTCTCGCTGCTCGTGCTGGTGCTGGTGGCCGGGGGGGTGGCCCTGCTCACCGTGGGCGGATCCTCGGGCAAACCCGCGGTCAAGGCCCAGGCCAAGTTCGACGCGGCCGGGTTGCTCGAACCGGTGCGTGCGGCCCCGCCGCTGGCGCTTCACAACTACCTGGGCCAGCCGGTCAACATCGCCGCCTACAAAGGCAAAGCGGTGCTTGTGACCTTCCTCTATACGAACTGCCCGGACATCTGTCCGCTGATCACCTCGAACCTGCGTGTAGCGCAGAACCTGATGGGGAAGGCCACGTCCTCCAAAGCCGAGATCGTCGCGGTCTCGGTGGATCCGCGCGGGGACACGCGCAAGGCGGTGGCAGCGTTTCTGGCTCGCCATCAGATGACCGGCCGCATGCAGTACCTGGTGGGCTCTGCACGTGAACTGGCGGCCGTGTGGAAGGCATGGGGGGTGGGATCTGAACGCGACACCCAGCAGCCGCAGTTCGTCAATCACTCGGGTCTCGTGTACGGAATCACCGGGTCGGGCAAGCGACTCACCTATTACGCCGCGAGCTTCCAACCGAGCGAAATAGCCCACGACGTGCCGCTGCTGGCAGCGCGCTGAGCTCCACGACGATGGGGCGGCGGCTGCGAGCGCTCGGCATCACAGCGGCGATCTTCGCGGCGGTGGCGGCGGTGGCGGCGCTGGCGGTCTTCGGCCTGAAATCGAGCAGCTCGGCCGTGAGCGGGCGTCCCGCCCCGGCGCTGCCACGCGAACACATCGGGGGCGCGCCCGCAACGCTCTCGAGTCTCCTGGCCGGCGCCAGCGGTCGCGCCTCGCTCGTGATCTTCTGGGCGAGCTGGTGCGGACCTTGCGCGCAGGAGGCGCCGGCGCTCGAGCGCTTCTCGCAGGGCGCGGGACGCGGGCGGATGGTGGGGGTGGACTGGAGCGACGCGCTGTCGGGCGCGCGCTCGTTCATCCGTCGCTACGGGTGGACGTTCCCGCTGCTGCGTGACGGCGAAGGTCTGGTCGGCAACAGCTATAGCATGACCGACCTGCCCACCACGTTCGTGCTCGACTCCAAGGGGCGCATCCGGGCCGCGCTGCGGGGCCCTCAGAGCGTGAGCTCGCTCGAAGCGGCGCTGGTCAAGGTCGAACGCACCTGACGCCTCATGTGAGTCGAGCGGACTCACATACGTCCCATATACGTAGATATCCCTGAGCAGAGCAGGGAAGATGGTGGGATCCTACACGGCGACTGTGCAAAACACCCCGAAAGGATTGAATCACATGCCATTTAGCCGGACTCGTCGCACGCCAAGGATCGGCATCCCCATGGCCCTTGCGGCCAGCAGCGCTCTCGCCGTCCTGACCGCGCTGGCCGGATCCGGCTCTGCCCAGGCGGCGAGCCTTCCGACGCTCAACGTGTCGTTGACCGCATCCACGATCACGGTGAGCGGCTCGCCGGCGACAGGTGCGGTCAACGTGATCACGACCGCCACCGGAGTCAAGGAAGCCTCGGCGATCCTGGTCAGGCTCAAGCCCGGCGTGACGCCGGCGGAAGTGTTTGCGTTCCTCTCCTCCAAGACCGCCCACGACCCGAACAACGCGAGCAAATTCGGCGCGATCGTGTTCGACTCCGAAGCCACGCCGGGCAAGGCGGTCGAAGCCCAGACGACGCTCGCGGCAGGCGAATACGTAGCTCTGGAGGCGGCCGGCGAAGGTCCGCCGAAGGCGCACGCGGTGTTCACGGTCGGCTCGAGCTCCACGCCGGTCGCGCTGCCCGCCGCGGCGGCGACCGAGCGAACGATCGAGTTCACCTTCAAGGGACCGAGCACGCTGCACGACGGCGAGCTCGTGCGCTTCGAAAACGAAGGGTTCCTCGTGCACATGGACCTGGCATTCCCTGTCAAGAGCAGGGCGGCTGCCAAGCAGGCGGTGAAACTGCTGCTGAGCGGCAACGAAAAGCAGCTCGAAAAGCTTGTGGCGGGACCGCCCGTGGGATTCGCCGGACCGCTGTCAAGCGGCGGCTTCCAGCAGGAGACGATCACGGCCAAGCCCGGCTGGTACGTGCAGGTGTGCTTCATGGACACCCAGGACGGACGCAGCCACACCCGTCTGGGCATGGAGCGGATCATCAAGATCGCCAAGTAGGGACAACCGCGGCCGGCCCGTCTCGCAACGCGCGGGGCGGGCCGCGCCGCAGCGCCGATCTTCACGTCTCAGGGGCGCGATCTCAGCCGGTTAGGCTTGGGGCATGGCGAGCTGGGAGGACGTGCGGCGGATCGCGCTGGCGCTGCCCGAGACGAGCGAGCGGCTCTCGCGCGAGCGGCTGCAGTGGTGGGTGAAGGACAAGCTGTTCGTGTGGGAGCGCCCGCTGCGCCCCGGGGAAATCGAGGCGCTCGGAGGCGAGGCTCCCGACGGGCCGATCCTGGACGCCCGGGTCGAGCACCTGGTGGCCAAGGAGGCGCTGCTGGCCGACGGTGGCGGCGTCTTCTTCACCACGCCGCACTTCGATCGCTCCGCCGTGGTGCTGGCGCGCCTCGAGCGCCTCTCGATCGAGGATCTCGACGAGCTTGTCACCGAGGCCTGGCTCGTGCGCGCTCGGCCGCGGTTGGCGGAGTCGTATCTGCAAAGGCGCGAGTGAGGCGCACGCGAAACGCGCGGGCATTGCAGTGGCTCGCCACGCGCGATCGCGATCTTGCGGCGCTCCGCCGTGCGGGGCGCAGCGCGATCGTGATGCCGGCGATGTTCGCCCTCGGCGAGAAGGTGATCGGCGATCCCGTGCTGGCGATGTTCGCCGCGTTCGGCTCGTTCGCGATGCTGCTGCTGGTGGACTTCAGCGGGACCCTGCGCGAGCGTCTGCAGGCCCAGGCGGCGATCGGGCTGGCGGGCTGTGCGCTCGTGTGCCTGGGAACGCTCGCCTCGCAGCAGATCTGGCTCGCGGTGGCGGCCACGGCGATCGTCGGCTTCGCGGTGATCTTCGTGGGGGTCGTGAGCTCCGTGCTGGCCGGAGCCACCACCTCGCTGCTGCTGGCGTTCATCCTGCCCGTGACGCTCGCCGGAGGGCCCTCGGCGGTGGGGATGCGCGTGGAGGGCTGGGCGATGGCCGCAGCGGCCTCACTGGTCGCCGTGGGCCTGCTGTGGCCCACACCCACCC
The DNA here is from genome assembly GCA_017882455.1 of Solirubrobacteraceae bacterium. Classification (GTDB taxonomy): domain Bacteria; phylum Actinomycetota; class Thermoleophilia; order Solirubrobacterales; family Solirubrobacteraceae; genus Palsa-744. The sequence goes on from JADGPL010000030.1 coordinate 15,691, forward strand.
GCGGCCCGCTGCGCTCGGCCGCCGCGGTCGCGTGCAGAGCGCTCGCGGGGAGACTGCGCGCGGAGGTCGCTCACGTGCTCAGCCACGAGGACGCCGAGCTCGCGCTGCAGCGCGATGAGGCCGTCGCGCGGGCCGAGGAGGCGGTGGCGGCGCTTCACCGCGGGTTCCTCGCCACGCCCTACCGTCCCACCGGCCTCAGCACCGCCACACGGACGATCGTGCGCCTGGTCGACGAGCTGAACTGGCTGAACACGATCGTGATCGCATCCGTCTCGCACGTGCAGGACGGCGCTGGCCACCACGCGGCCTGCGCGGTAAGGGCGGCCGCTGCCGGTGTGCTCGAGGCGGGAGCCGACCTGCTCGAGGTAACGGGCGGGGACTGCGCCTCGCTGCACGGCGCCCTCGCCGGGCTGCGTACAGCGGTCGCGGCGATGGAGGAGAGCGCCATCGCCGAGCTGCCCGTCGGACGCGTCACGGACGGATCCGCCGCGAAGGGCGAGCAGAGCGTCAGCGAGCTCGTCACCTCGCTCGACCCGAGCTTCCGGGCGCAGGAGCTCGCGTACGCGGTTTCCCTGATCGGCGGAAACATCGATCTGACTGCGGCTGCCGAGCGCCGCAGCTGGCTGGAGCGCCTGCTGGGGCGCCAGCCGCAGGGACTCGCGGGAACGCTCTCGGCGGCCGAGCAGCGCGCGGGCGCCCACGTGGATCGAAACTCGGTGTGGCTGCACAACAGCGTGCGGGGCGCCGTGGGTCTCGCGCTGGCCGTGCTGGTGGCGAGCGAGACCGGGGTGCAGCATTCCTTCTGGGTGGTGCTGGGCACCCTCTCGGTGCTGCGCTCCAACGCTCTCAATACAGGGCAGAACGTGCTGCGCGGGCTGCTGGGCACTGTGGCCGGATCCGTCATCGGCGCTTTGCTGCTCGCTGCGATCGGCACCAACGCGACGCTGCTGTGGCTGCTGCTGCCGCCCGTGATCCTGCTCGCCGGCATCGCACCGGCTGCGATCTCCTTCGCGGCTGGACAGGCCGCGTTCACGCTCACGCTCGTGATCCTCTTCAACATCATCCAGCCCGTGGGCTGGCGGATCGGGCTGCTGCGCGTGGAGGACATCGCGCTGGGCTGCGGCGTCAGCCTGGTAGTGGGGCTGCTGTTCTGGCCGCGGGGCGCCGCCGCGGCGCTGCGGCGGGCGCTGGCCGACGCCTACGTGCAGAGCGCCGAGTATCTGGCAAGGGCGGTCGACTACGGGATGCTGTGCTGCGACTTCAGCGCCGGCGCTCCCGCCGCCCCGGCACAAGATGCGGCGCGCGCGGCCGCGGCCTCGCGCCGCCTGGATGACACCTTTCGCAGCTATCTTGCCGAGCGTGGTGCCAAGCCGGTGCCGCTGGCGGGGGTCACGAGCCTCGTGACCGGGGTCGGCGGACTGCGCCTCGTGGCCGACGCGATCCTCGACCTGTGGAGCCATGAGGATGCTCCCGCCGCGGGCGACCGCACGACGGCACGCCAGGAGCTGCTGCAGGCGAGCGAGGTCGTGAGGGCGTGGTTCGAGGACCTGGCCCGGAGCCTGCTCGACGGCAGCGAGCCTCCCGCTCCGCTCGCCCACGACAGGGTCGCCGACGGGCGCCTGGTGGAGGCCGTGCGCCACGACCTCAGCGAACGCGACGGCAGGGCGAGCGCGACCGCCGTGCGCATGATCTGGACGGGCGATCATCTCGATGCGGTGCGCCGGCTGCAGCAGGTCATCGCGGGCACGGCGAGCGCTGCGAGCGGCCGCTGACCCGGACGGCCGCAGCGACGGCGGTCACAGATCTGGCCGAAGCGCGAATGTGTTGTAGATGGCTGAACGCGAGCACGAGGAGGAGGCGCGCCTGCTGGCCGCCATCGCCCAGGGCGATGGCGTGGCCTTCGGGGTGATCTACAGGCGCTACCTGCCGATCGTGGTGCGCTGGTGCTGGGTGCAGACCGGTGACCGCGAGCTCGCGGCGGACCTCTCGGCCGAGGTGTTCGCGGCGGCGCTGCAGTCCGCTGGGCGCTACCGGCCGGAGAAGGGACCGCCGATCGCGTGGCTTGGGCACGCATGCGAGGCCTTGGCGGCGTCCGAGCGAGCGGAGATGATCGGGATACTCTGAGCGTGCGAACCTCTGTTGAACGACAGCTCCGATCCAGCCATGCGTATCAGAGCTGAGCGAGGGGCCGCAGTTGAGGCGCAGGCAGCGGGCGTGAGGGGTGAGCGCGGTGATCTCACCGGGCTGAGCGGGGAAGAGGCCCGCCGTCGCCTGGCGGCGCGCGGCGATCCCCCCAGGCAGCGCTCGAGTCGCTCCTACGCGAGCATCGTCCGCGCGAACGTGTTGACGGTCTTCAACACGATCCTTGCGGGCTTTGGCGTGTTGACACTGGCCTTCGGCGATTGGCGCGATGCGCTGTTTCTGGGTGTGATCGTCGCGAACTCCGGGATCGGGATCACACAGGAGGTGCGAGCGAAGCGCGCGCTGGATCGCCTTTCGCTGCTTGTCGCTCCGCGTGCGAGGGTGCTGCGCGACGCGGTCGCAAGGACGGTGGAGGTCGAGGAGGTTCTCGTCGGCGACGTCGCGCTTCTGGAGCCGGGCGACCAGGTCACGGCGGATGGACGTCTGCTGGTCGCGAGCGATCTGCGGCTCGACGAGTCGATCCTCACGGGCGAGTCTGAATCAGCTGCACGCGGCGTCGGCGATGAGGTTCGATCGGGCGCGTTCGTCGTCGAGGGCACCGGTGCATACGAGGTGAGCGCCGTGGGTGCAGACAGCTTCGCCGTTCGCGTGACCGGCGAGGCGCGCTCTTTTCGCCATCCGCGCTCACCGCTGGAGCGCTCGGTGAATCGGCTCCTCTACGCCCTCGTCCTGCTCGTGATCGGCTTGGGGGCGCTGCTGGCCTTCTCGCTTCATCACCGCCACGTGCACCTGCACACTGCTGTCGCCACCGCCACGGCGGGTGTGGTCAGCATGATTCCCGAGGGGCTGATGGTGCTCGTCAGCCTCACCTACGCTGCTGGTGCGGTGCGGATGTCAAGGCGTGGCGTGCTCGCGCAGCAGCTCAACGCGATCGAGTCCCTGGCCTCGGTCGACACGATCTGCGTCGACAAGACCGGGACTCTCACCGACGCGGCGCTCCGAGTCGTAGAGGTGATCCCTGCGCCGGGAGTCTCCGCGGAGGGTCTGCGGGCGATGTTGGGCGAGATCGCGGCGAGTGCCTCCGCGCGCAACATCACTCTGCAGGCGATCGCCCAGGCCTTTCCCGCGGAGGCGGGCCCGGCCCTTGGCGAGGTCCCGTTTTCCAGCAGGCGGCGCTGGAGCGCCGTTGCGTTGGCGGATGGCTGCCTATACCTCGGTGCGCCCGGGCGCATCCCGGTGGGCGCTCTCGCGCAGGCGGCTGAGGCGCACCAGCATGAGGGGCGGCGGGTGCTTGCGCTTGCGCGTGGCGCGAGCCCGCTTCCCGATACGGCCGGCGAGCAGCCACCGGCGGATCTGTTGCCCCAGGGGCTGGTGGTGTTGGCGGAGGAGCTGCGTCCCGGGATTCGGGAGACGATCGCGTTCCTGGAGCGCGAGGGCGTGGAGCTCAAGGTGCTCTCGGGTGACGCACCACAGACCGTGGCTGCGATCGCGCGCGACGTGGGCATCGAGGTGACGGGCGTGAGTGAGGGCGAGGCAATACCCGACGATGCGCAGGAGCGGCGCAACTTCGCGATCGACACGACCGTGATCGGTCGCATCTCTCCCGATGGCAAGCGCGAGATCATCGAGGCGTTGCGTGAAGAGGGTCGCTATGTGGCGATGGTCGGCGACGGTGTCAACGACGTGCCCGCGCTGAAGAGCTCGCGGCTGGCGATCGCGCAGGGCAGTGGCACGCAGATGGCGCGCAGCGTGTCAGACCTGGTGCTGATCTCCGGCGACTTTGCCGCTGTGCCGGCGCTCGTTGCCGAGGGTCGCCGTGCGCTTCGCAACCTCCAGCGCGTCAGCAGGCTGTACCTGACCAAGTCCGCGTTTGCCGCCTTCCTGATTCTCACGATCGGGATCGGCTCTGAGACCTATCCGCTGTTGCCGCGGCACCTCACGTTGGCTGCGAGCGTGACGATCGGGATCCCGACGTTCTTCTTGGCGCTCGCTCCCAGCAGCGGCCCCTGGAGGACCGCGCATTTCGCGCGACGGGCAGCCCGCTTCGCGGTTCCGGCGGGCGCGCTGCTGGGCGCGGGGGTGGTGGCCGGCTACATCTTCGCGCTGCACGACCTCGACCTGTCGCTGGCCGATGCGCGCACAGTCGCGGTCACGATCCTGATCGTGGGTGGCCTGTATCTGGTGATGGCGCTGGAGTCTGAAGGCTCCAGGCGGCGCTCGGCGCTCGTGGCCACGATGTGCGCCGTCCTCGCAGGTGTCTATGTGGCGGCCCTCCTGATCGGGGCCGCGCGTCGCTTCTTCGATCTGACCTTGCCCGACGCGGGGATGATCGCGACGTCGCTGGTGGCCGCCACGGTGACGATCGCGGCGCTCGCGCTGTGCGGGTTCTCGATCAGGGTTGCGGATACCACCTCCGCCGAGCAGTGATCGCCGGCTCGCAGGGAGTCTTTTCGCGAGCCTGATGGGAGCTGTCTCACGAGCTCGTTAGGTCGGACATAGGCGTGCTCGTTGGACTGTCGGCGTCCAGTGCTTCCGGAGCGGTCTCGACGCGTCGCGTCCTGGCTCTCCGTCTCGCCAGGGAGCACACCCTCATACCCGGCCCCACGGCCAGAGTCAGGAGCACAATTCGATGCACCTCATAACCCGATCGGCGATCACGATCGCTGCCATGCTCGCCACCGGCGCTGCGCTCACGGCCTGCGGCAGCAGCTCGAGCGCGACAGCCGGAACGGTCGCCTTGGCGAAGACCGCTACGACGTCGCCAGCCGCCGCCACGTCGACGTCGGGCGGTAACGCGACGCAGTCCTCCAGCACAGACGTGAGCGTGATCGGCACGAACCACACTCAGGACGGCACGCTGATCGCTGGCATCGACGGGCGGACCGTGTACTACTTCCAACCCGACAAGAAGTCCAGCGCCGGTCACGCGAAGTCGAGTACGTGTTACACCGCGTGCGCAACGGTGTGGCCGCCCGTGCTGGCGACGGCGACCCCGTCGGCGGGCGGGTCTGCGAAAGCCTCGCTGATTGCGCTCACGAAGCGCACGGATGGCACGATGCAGGTGACCTACGACGGCCTGCCTCTGTACTACTACGCCGCGGACCTGAAGGCCGGCCAGGTGACCGGCAACCACCTCCATGACGGGTTCGGGTTCTGGGGCGCCCTGCTGGCGAGCGGGCAGGACACTCCCTCGAGCTGAGCCTCGGTTCGGTCCCGCTCCAGCAGCCGCACTCGGCTGGAGCGGGATCTCACGCGCAGTTGCTTTGAGCTCCGTGCTCAACCTGCCGGCGGCTGGTATGGAAACCCCTGGGACCCGCGTATTGATTACGGATGCGACCGTTCCATCGGGCTACCACGATGTCCCCATGGGGTCGATCAGCGCGGCCAAGCGCGAGGAGGCTCGTGCGCACATCCGCGAGCACGCGTTGGGCGAGGCCGCCCGGATCGGGCGTCTTTCGCGGATTCGCGAGTTCGTGCTGGGCGCTCAGGACGGGTTGCTCGTTCCCCTCGGCGTGGTCACCGGCATGGCGGCGGCGAATCCTGGGAAGGCTGCGATCCTGGTCGCCGGGCTTGCCGAGGCCGTCGCCGGCTCGATCGCCATGGGTGGAGGGTCCTACCTCGCCAGCGAGGCCGAGGAGGGTCTCTACCTGGCGGAGATCCGTGACGAGGGCCGTGAGGTCGAACAGGAGCCCGAGCGCGAGATCGCCGAGCTTGCGCTTGTGCTCGAGGAGGAAGGGCTGGATCGAGCGGCCGCCGAGGAGGTGGCCCACGGTCTCGCGGCGAACCCGAACGTCTTCCTGCGCACGAAGGTTCAGAAGGAGCTCGGGCTGGCCCCCGATGCCGGCGGAGCGGCGGCAGGCGACGCCGTCGTCGTGGGCGCCACCTACTTGGGAGCCGCCGTGATCCCGCTGTGGCCCTACTTTCTCTTTCCCGTGGGCGTCGCGCTGCCCATCAGTCTCGGCTGCACGCTGCTGGCGCTCTTTGCGCTCGGCATCATCAAGGGCTCGGTTGCCCGACAGCGACTGGTCAGGGCCGGTCTACAGGTCCTTCTGATCGGCGGCGTCAGCGCGGGAGTCGGCTGGGTCATTGGGCATGTCGTCACCAAAATCGTCGGCTGAACACCCGCCGCCCGGCGCTCCAAAGGCCTTCCCGAGGCCGGACTTGGCGCGGGGCGAAGGCGAGACCCGAGAGCGCCGCTGGGGGCTCGCCGGCATCGTCGAGCATCGCGCGCTGCTCCTGGCCGCTTTGGCTGTGCTCGCGATCGTGGGCGGAGGCCTGGCGCACCTCGCCGGCGAGGGAGCCGCCGGCGATGAGATCTGGCGGGCCGCTGTTGCGCTGCTTGCGCTCGAGCTCGCCTTCGAGGTCGCTCGCACGGTCGTCGTCGATCGCCACCTGGGTGTCGACACGATCGCGCTGGTTGCGATGGTCGGCTCGCTGGCGCTCGAACAGGAGCTTGCCGGCGTGATCGTGGGCTTGATGTTCTCGGGTGGAGCGGCGCTCGAGGACATCGCCTCTACGCGTGCGCGCAGGGAGCTGACAGCGCTCATCCAGCGAGCTCCCAAGGTTGCCCAGCGGCGAGTGGGCGAGCGGATCGAGCAGGTGCCGGTGAGCGAGGTGCGCGCCGGGGACGTCGTGGTCGTGAGGACGGGCGAGGTCGTGCCGGTGGACGGCCTGCTCGTGGCCGGTGAGGCCGTCGTGGACACCAGCACTCTGAGTGGAGAGCCGCTGCCCGTGACGATCGCGAGCGGCATGCCGGTGATGAGCGGCACGGCCAACGCCGGCTCTCCGTTCGAGGTGCGCGCAGATCGAGCGGCGGCCGAGAGCGCCTATGCCGCCCTGGTGAGGCTGGTCGAGCAGGCGCAGGCGCACCGTGCGCCGTTCGTGCGCATGGCGGACCGCTACGCCGGGTTCTTTCTGCCGGCGACGCTCGTGATGGCCGGCGCGGCCTGGGCGCTCAGCGGAGACGCGATCCGAGCCCTGGCGGTCGTCGTGGTCGCCACGCCGTGCCCGCTCATCCTCGCGGCGCCGATCGCTCTGGTGTCAGGACTCTCGCGGGCCGCTCGGGCAGGGGTGATCGTCAAGGGCGCCGGTGCCATCGAGACGCTTGGGCAGGCTCGCACCGTGCTGTTCGACAAGACCGGCACGCTCACGGTCGGCACCCCTGAGGTGCGGGAGGTCCTGTGCTGTGACGGTTTCGCGCCCGGGGAGCTGCTGCGGCTTGCAGCGTCGATAGACCAGATGTCGGCGCACGTCCTCGGCAAGGCTCTCGCCTGCGCCGCAGCCGAGGATGGGGTCAGCCTCTCAACGGCGAGCGATGTGCATGAGGAGCCCGGCCAGGGCATCCAGGGCACGGTCGACGGGCAGCGTGTGACGGTTGGAAGCCGAGCATATCTCCGCAATGCAGGTGTGCCCGAGGCCGAGGTTGCCTCCGCGGCCGTCATGACGGGTAGAGGCTCCGGCGAGGCGCACGTGCTGGTCGGGGTCGACGGTCACGTCGGTGGCGTGATCGTGATGGAAGACGAGCTGCGCGCCGAGGCCGACCGCATCGTCGAGCGACTGCGCGCGGAGGGAGTTCGTCACGTCGCGATGGTGTCAGGCGATCGCCGCTCCGTCGCCGAGCGAATCGGACGGGATCTGCGAGTCGATCGTGTCTACTCCGAACAGTCCCCCGAGCAGAAGCTCGAGGTCGTCAGGCGCCTGCAGGACGACCCCGACCTGCGGCCGGTGATCATGGTCGGCGATGGCGTCAACGACGCCCCCGCCCTCGCGTTGGCGGATCTCGGCATCGCGATGGGAGCGGCCGGCGCCACCGTCTCCTCGGAGACCGCCGATGCCGTGATCACCGTCGACCGCATAGACCGAGTCGCAGACGCCGTGCACACCGGGCACCGGGCGGTCCGCATCGCGCGCCAGAGCGTTCTCGCCGGCATGGGCCTGAGCCTCGCAGCGATGCTCATAGCGGCGCTCGGCTACCTGCCACCAGTCGCCGGAGCCCTGATCCAAGAGGCAATCGACCTGGCCGTCATCCTCAACGCGCTGCGCGCCCTGCGTGGGTAGCCCAAGGGGGCAACCGATGTCAGGATGTGCGCCTGAGGGCGGGGGTCGTGAGCGCTAGTGGTGGTGGGAGTGTCCGCGCACCGTTCGCAAGCTTTCGCGGGTGATGCGCAGGATGACGGCGGTCATCGCCAGGCCGATGATGGGATCGAGGACCGGGGCGCCCGCGGCGATCGCGAGGGCGCTTGCGATCACGGCGAGCGAGACGTATGCGTCAACGCGGGCATGCTCGCCGTCTGCGGTCAGCGCTGGACTGTCCAGCTCGTGTCCTGCATGGGTGCGTACCAGCGCAGCGAGCCAGTTGCCCGCGAACCCGATCGCACCGGCGAGCGCGAGGATCAGGAGGTGGCCGGGCGTGGATGGGTGGATCAGGCGCAGGATCGCCTCATAGGCGGCCACGCAGGCGGAGGTGAAGATGGCCGCCACGACCGCGAGTCCCGCTAGACGCTCGGCGCGGGGGGAGCGCAGCGCGAAGGCGATGCCGAGAGGGATCGCGGTCAGCGCGTCGCCGCCGTTGTGGATCAGGTCGGCCAGGAGGGCGAGGCTGCCGCTGAGAGCGAACACGAGCGCCTGTACCGCGGCGGTGCTCCCGAGGATGGCGAGCGCGAGCGCGACGGCTCGGACGCCCTCGCGCGAGCGCTTGATGCTCTCATCCACGAGCCCGTGAGAGTGACCGTGCGCGTCCACGTCGCGGTCGCGATCGGCGTGCTCAGACCGGTGCTCGTGTGGTCCGGTGTGCGGGTGAGCGTGGCGCAGGCGGCCGTGGCGGTGCAGGTCGCCTTCGACGGGCTCGTAGGTGGCTGAGGGCACGGTCTTCGAGGTCAGTGGTGGTGCCTGTGGTGGTGCGAGCCCGTGGCCTGCCGCTCGGTTTCAGGGACTGTGGGGTTGGCCTCGAAGGCGTGCAGGCAATGCTCTGAGCAGAAGTAGAACCTCTCCCCGGCGAAGTCCATCTGGATCGCCTTGGCCTTGTCGACCTTCATGCCACACACGGGGTCGGTGACGCCGCGTCGCATGGTCAGGGAGAAGAGGGCGCCGAAGACAGCCACGCCGAGGAGGTTGGTGAAGAGCTTGTAGTCGAGCCTGATCTGGCCGAAGATGTCAGCCCGCGTGGGCCTCGTGTGGGGGATGAGCCCTACGCCGCTGAACAGGCCGTCCACGATCAGCGCCGCGAGCACCATCGTCACGAACATCAGCGCGACGATTCGCAGGGCGTAGGCGTTGCCGTAGTACTTGCGATAGATCTGGACGATCGGCAGGACGATCAGGTCGGCGAAGATGAAGGCGATCACACCGGCGAAGCTGATCCCGCCCGACCACAGCACTGCGGCGAGCGGCACGTTGCCGACCGAGCAGACGAAGCTGAAGATCGCGATGAGCGGCCCGACGATCGCGTTCTCGATCAGCTTCAACCCTGCCGGCGCGCTCGTGATGAAGAGGCTGTTGAAGAAGCTGTTGGGGAGCTGGCCGACGAAGCCCGCGAGCAGAAAGCCGATCAGGATCTCCTTCCACACCATCGACCAGTCGTTGCGGAAGTTGTGCGCGACGTCCGACCAGGCGCTCGCGCTCGTCAGGCGCCGGCGGATCGTCATGTGCTCGCCGGCGCTGTGGTGTTGGTGGCCGGTGTCGGCCTCCTGTGCGTGCTCGCGTGCCTGCTCCTCCAGGCGCCTTGACACGAACAGGCGCAGGAGCACGGTCATGATCGCGATCAGGACGAGCCCGCCGACGAACTCCGCGAGCGTGAACTGCCAACCGATCAGAACCCACATGACGATCCCCAGCTCGACCACGAGGTTGGTCGAGCTGAACTGGAAGGCAAGCGCAGAAGCCGCCGAGGCGCCCTTCTGAAAGAGGCTCTTGGCGATCGCGATCGCGGCATAGCTGCACGAGGAGGAGGCGGCGCCCAGCCCGGTTGCCAGTGCGACTGGGCGAAAGCCCGAGCCGCCGAGGGCATCTTGGATGCGCTCGCGGGGGACCCACGCCTGGACCACCGCGGAGATCGCGAAGCCGAGGACCAGCGCCCACCAGACCTCCCACGCCATCAGGAACGCGTCCTTGAAGCCGTCGCCGATGGTCGTCAGTACACCCACACCGCTAGAATACCCCCACCCCGTATTGGTATCCTGGCGCGATGGCGACCGCCCATGCAACGCCCGCTGGAAGGGGTTATCAGGCAAGCAAGGACCAACTCCTCGCACGACTTGGACGCATCAAGGGCCAGGTCTCCGGCATCGAGCGCATGATCGAGCAGGACCGCTACTGCATCGACGTCCTCACCCAGATATCAGCGATCCAGGCCGCACTGGACAAGGTCGCGCTCGGGTTGTTGGACGGACACGCCCGCACCTGTGTCCTCGATGCTGAGGCCGAGCATCAAGAGGAGCGCGCCGTCGAGCTGATGGCCGCCGTCGGGCGACTCATGCGCCGCGGATGACTCTGAGCGCCGCGGCGGATCGACGATCAACGGGGCGGGGAAGGGGGGCGAGTCGCTCTGTTCTCCTCCCGCCTGCAGCACGTGACGTGGGCGGTACTTTGCCGCATCCGAGTCGTCGCTGGCTACGGATGCGCGGAATCCTCGGCGATGTGAGTGTTGCTGTGCGATGTCCACAGCAATGGTCGTAGTCATAGTCTTGGCTGGGCTTGCGCTGCTTCTCTTGGCGAGCGCAATTCGGATCGTGCGGGAGTATCAGCGCGTGGTGGTGTTTCGTCTCGGACGTTTGCGCGGGGCGCGCGGGCCGGGCCTGGTGTTGATCATCCCGTTCATCGAGCGCACTCGGTGGGTGAACCTCCAGATCGACACTGCCGACATCCCGCCGCAGGACGTCATCACGAAGGACAACGTGACCGTGCGGGTCGAGGCGGCCGTGTTCTACCGTGTCGTGGATCCGGTGAAGGCGGTCGTGGCGATCCGCGACTACGAACACGGTGTGCTCCGCATTGCCCAGACGACTCTGCGGGCCACGCTTGGTCAGCATGAACTCGACGACCTGCTCGCCAACCAGGCTGCGATCAACGAGTTGCTCAAGCAGATCATCGACTCCGCGACGGAGCCGTGGGGCGTCAATGTGGTGAAGGTGGAGACCAAGGACGTGGATCTGCCGGACACGATGAAGCGCGCGATGGCGCGTCAGGCAGAGGCCGAGCGCGAGCGTCGCGCGAAGGTGATCGCTGCCGAGGGCGAGTATCAGGCGGCGGAGCGTCTCTCCCAGGCCGCTGGAGTGATCGCCCGAGAGCCCGGAACGCTGACGCTGCGCACGTTGCAGACGCTCGCCGAGGTCGCTACCGAGCACAACTCGACGATTGTGCTGCCAATACCGCTTGACATCCTCGATGCGGTGCGCCAGCGCGCACGGCCGGCGCCGTCGAGCCACGGGCATACCGAGGCCCCCGCCGCCTAGAAGGCCAGCGGCCTTCTAGTACCGCAGGAGGGCCGCAATCGAGCCCCGTTGGGCGAGGGCGTCCGGATGGTGGCGCACGGCCAGGACCTCGGCGGACTGCCTGAGCGCGAGCTCGATCGCTCGCTCGATCACGTCCTCCACCGGTTCTGGCGTGGTGCCATCAGCCGGGCATGCGAGCGCGCCGACGGACAGGCGGCCGCACTGCGGGCAGGCGAACCCGGGCGCGGTGAATCCATGCGCGAATAGGAGCGTCTGCACGCGGGCCTCGGCGAGCAGCCCGAGCACCTCGTCCAGGCCGGTGGCACCGTGCCCGTTCGGGGCGAGGCCCTCCTCCAGCCGATCGAGCGTCTCGCGCTCGCGGCGGCTCTCGTCGGCTTCGATCACAGGGAGCGCGCGGGTCCGGATCTCCTCGGCGCTGGCGCGCTCGACGTCGATCTCGAAGTGGCCGGCCAGCCTCTGGCTGAGATCGGGGTGCAACTCGTGCTCGACGCGGTGGCGAAGCTCGCTCGGGCTCGCGATGAGCAGCCGCTCGAACCGCGCCCCCTTGAACCGCTCATACAGGTTCGAGCAGGCGCTGCGGATGTGCTCGTCGACTTCGGTCTCGATCCCGCGCTGGTAGCGCCCCTGCGAGCGCCCGCCCTGCGAGTGGCGACCGCGAACGTCGTCGAGCACGCTGTCCACCTCCACGAGGTGCTCGCGCGCGCCGCGCAGGATGCGGCTCGTGCGACGGCTTATCGCCAGCACACACCAGCGCTCGGGAGCGGCGAGCTCCACGAGCGGCTCGATGAACGGACGGGCGTCGAGCACCGCCGCATCCGGGACTCCTCGCGGCAGGCTCACCACGTCGAAGAGCTCGATCGGCGTTGAGCAGAAGATCGCGAGGCCCCGTGCGGAGGGCACCGCGAGCTCGGCGTCTGTGAAGAACTCTCGCACCCGCTCGATGCCTCCGCGCAGCGCGAGGCGCTCGGCGTGCGATCCCTGCTCCTCGGCCGCGTGGCTGCGCTCGAGCTCGTCGAGCAAAGCGTCGAGCTCCATGTGGCGCTCGCGCAGGTTCGGGAAGTCGGACGGGTCGAGGCTCAGATAGAGGCTCAGGACGCGATGACCGTCCGTCTCCAGCCGAGTCAGGCGGTCGATGGCCTCGCCCAGGTTGCTGGTCCTGTTCACTGGTCGACCGTGACATCGACGGGGCGCAGGCTCATCGCACCGAGCTCGCCCGGCGTGTACGGCTGGACCTCGAGCGTCAGGCAGTCCTCGAGCGACGCGAACGGCTGTCGCTGGGTGGTACTGAACTGTGAGACGACACGAAAGAGGCGCCGGCCGTCGGTCAGATAGCTCTCGGAGTCCAACCGCCGCTCCCTGGGGGCGCGCAGACCCGAGCGAGGACGAAACAGGGTGATCGACATGCTCCGATGCTCCCGCTTCGGGTCCGGTGCGCGCATCCGCAGGCGCCACGGCTATCGCGGGGGAGGACTACGTAGAACAGGCCCGCATCTCACTCCGCAGAGCTCACGTCGCCCGCGAGGGGCGGGGCATCGGGGGGAACGCTCGAGTCTTCGCCCGGCGCCGGGCCCTCGACGCGTTCGACTCCGGGCGTCGGGAGCAGGTGATCGCGGCGCGAGGGATCCCTGAGCGTGGCCGGGCTCGACCCCCCACCGCGAGGGCTCCGCTGTAGCGGCTCTGGGCCGCCCTGCTCGTGTCTCTCGGTGAAGACGGCGCGTACGCGGTCGAGTGCGAAGGCCGCCCGTACGGGCACGGCACTGTGTCCGCCGTGCCCGCTGCTCGGCTCCCAGCGAAATGCGATCAGGGCGAACGCGCCCGCGAGCAGGCCCCAGACGGCCAGCAGCTCGAGATGACCCAGCTGCAGGGTGTGGGTTCCGTTGACGGGGTTGAAGGCCGCCTCGAGGTCATCCGCGAAGGGGCGCAATGGGAATGACGAGGCGAGGTCGCGTAGCCAGCGCGGAGCGCCGTCGATCGGGATGAACACGTCCGAGACGAAGCACAGCGGCAGGATCGTGCCCCAGGCCACCGGGAAGGCGGAGTCCGCGCGCGGCACCAGGACGGTCACCGCAAGTGCCACCGAGCAGAAACAGAAGATGGCGAGCGCGAGCACCACCAGGACCGCCGGCACAGCGGCCCAGATCATCTGAAAGCCGTAGACCCAGGAGCCGACCGCCACGACGACGATCGCTGAGAGGAGAGCCACGATGCTCGCTGCGCCGATACGCCCCGCCATGTAGATCCAGGACGGCAGGGGAGTGGAGCGGATGCGCTTCAGGATCCCTTCGTCGCGCGCGAGCGTGATCTGCGAGATCACGCTCATGTAGCACGCGTTCGCCACCGCGAAGGCGATCATCGCCGGTGTGAAGAACTGCACGAAGGGGATGTTGCCGCGGCTTTCCACGCGGGTGCCTTTGTAGAGGAGGTTGACCGCGAGCAGCACCATCAGGGGCACGATCAGGGTCGCGAAGGAGCTCAGCGGTGAGCGCACCAGCACGCGCATCTGGTAGCCGATCTGAGTCGAGAGCAGCCGTGCGCTCGACCGTCGCCGGCGGGAGCGGTCCGGTTGCTCAGCCGCGGCCATTGTCGTCCTCGGAGGTGAGCTGCAAGTAGACCTCCTCCAACGAGGGGCCGCTCACGGTCAGATGGGAGAGCTCGATCCCGCCCTGGACCGCCCACGCGCACAGCCCGAGCAGCACTGGGGTCGGCTGTACGGTCCGCAGCTCGAGCGCGCCTCGGCGGGGACGTGCGATCACGCGCAGATCCTGCGGCAAGGCATCGATCCAGAGTCCCGCTGGGAGGCCAAAGCAGATTGACGTCTCCTGCGCGCCCGCGTTGCCGAGGGCCTCGGGGGGCCCCTCGGCGACGATGCGCCCGGCCGCGAGCACGATCGCTCGGTCGGCGAGCTGCTGCACCTCATCCATGTAATGGGAGGTGAGGACGATCGTGCGCCCCAGGCCGCGCAGGCTTCTGATCAACTCCCACGCTCCATGTCTTGCCGCCGGGTCAAAGCCCGTGGTTGGCTCGTCGAGAAAGATCAGATCGGGGTCGCCGACGAGTGCGAGCGCGAGGTCGAGCCGCCTGCGCTGGCCTCCTGAAAGTGTCTTCGCTCGTGCACCGCGCTTGTCGGCCAGCCCGACCATCGCGATCAGCTCATCCACGGGCAGGGCCGCCGGGTAGCAGCCGGCGTACAGCGAGAGCACCTCGTGGACCGACAGCTCTCCGTCGATGCCGGCCGACTGCAGGACGATGCCCACGCGCTCGCGAAGCGCGCGTCCTCCGTGCTGAGGATCCGAGCCGAGGACCCGGACCTGGCCGCCGCTACGGCGGCGGTGGCCCTCGAGGATCTCGAGCGTGGTGGTCTTGCCTGCGCCGTTGGGCCCGAGCAGGGCGAACACTTCGCCCTCCTCGACGCGGAACGACACGCCGCGGACGGCGTCGACGGATCCGTAGCTCTTGAACAGATCCTCGACCTCGATCACCGTCATCGCCCGAATCTATGTCGCGGCGTAGAGCCTGAGATCGTGACTATCCCGCACCAGCTAGGCGAAATCTACGTAGGAGCTAACGCCTCGGCCGGCTCTCAAGCCACGCTAGAAGGAGGCGCCTCAAGAGAGAGAGGCGACGACCGGAATCGAACCGGTGTAGACGGCTTTGCAGGCCGCTGCGTAGCCACTCCGCCACGTCGCCAGGAAGGAGCTTCAAGCGTACCGGGCGTCGGCGGCCTTGGGAGGTCTGCCGGCAGCGAGACATGAAGCTCGGTCGTAACTCCGCGTGATCCTGCGGATGACGAGGGGCTCTCGCCCGTTGATACCCTTGGCATCTTCCCAGGGCGATTAGCTCAGCTGGGAGAGCGCCGCCTCGACAAGGCGGAGGTCACTGGTTCGAGCCCAGTATCGCCCATCGGCAGATTTGGCTCTGGTGCAAGGATTATCCGGCTCCTGAGAGCGGGCTTGGTAGCAATTTGGTAGCAATGCTCGGAGCCGTAGGATGTGCCGATGAAGCTGCACGAAGCCATCGACGCCGTGCTAGCTGACAGGCCCGCTGGTATGAGCACGCGTGAACTGGCTGACGAGATCGAGCGGAGAGGGCTCTACCTCAAAGGTGACGGTAAGCCTGCCTCGCCTGGACAGGTCAACGCTCGGGTCGGCAACGAGACGTACAGGGATCGCTACCGCAAAGACCACCTGGGTCGCATCTGCCTCGCGTAGCTGCGCCGGTGGAGCGGGTATCGTTTGCCACGTACATACGTTCGATCTCTTGGAGGACTGATGCCAGGACAACGAAGGCACGTCACGCAGAGGCCAGACGGCCAGTGGGCGGACAAAGCTGAGGGGGCGGAGCGTGCGGGTGGCCTGTACAACACGCAGGCTGAGGCCCAGGCAGCCGCTACCCAGCACCTTCAGAACCGTCCAGGTGGCGGCGAGGTCGTGATCCACCGAGCTGACGGCCAGATCCGCAACTCAAACACGATCAACAGGCCCGACCCAGATCCACCACGCGACACGCGTCACTGATCGTGGCGGCGCGGAGCCGGTGACGTGATCCGAGTCCGCTATTCAGGGCCTATTCGGGGCGCGCACATGTTGTCGCGGCAGCTTTCTGACGGTGGCTTCGAAGCGGAGTTCCCTGCCTATGGAGCAGCGCGAAGTCGGACAGGATGTGGTCCATTGGCTACTCGGCTACCTGCGGCGGAGCCGTGGGGTTCCGCTGATCGGTTACGCGAAGCTCGTCGGGGACCGTAACATTAGTAGCCGGTGTCGTGAGTCGACCGGCGCTGGCGTCCTCAGGCGAACAAAGGACTTGTAGCGAGCGACGACGTTGAGCTAGAGTCGATGAAGGCGAGAAGGCCACGATCCCCATCGCGACTCGACGCTGATCGAGTGAGTCGTATCCCCACTTTGCGAGCAAGCGGGCCTCATAATCAAGCGCCACAAGTTTGAGCTCGATGGCCTCCTGACGCACAAACGAGTCGGTCAGCGAGACCGCAAGCTCGAAACAATCCGGCCCCAGTCTGCTGGGGTCGGGCGATTCGAGACGTCGCGCGATGGCCTGGTAGCCGATCCGCAACTCGCGCACGAAGTTGAACGCAGGTGCGTCAGGGTCGTGGTCCTCCAGCCACGGGCCGACTGGCCTCACGTCGAGGTAACGAAACGTGTGAGCGAGGCCATGTGCACGTGATCGGTCGAGGCCGCCCCTGATGAGTTCTGCCGTTGCGAGCTCTATGTCACCAAAGAGGAGGCCGTCGCGGCTGCCGTCATCGTGTTGCCACCACATCTCGTAGCGATACCTTGCTAGTTCCACGACGATCCCGTGTAGATCTTCAAGGTACTCCTGCTCTGATGGTGGAACGACTAGTTGGTCCACGACCGACCTCCCCTCGCGTTTATCTGGCTATAGCTCCCGCAACTCGTCGAGCACCTGAACGACGGGGCGCTTCGACGGAGTCGCGCGAGTTGCGTCGTCATACGTCACGAATCCGTGACGAAGTCTGGTTGGTGCACGTGCGGGCACGATCTGGCGCACAGCCGCCAGGCCGAGAGCCCGCCGAACCACATCTGAGTAGCCGACTTTTTCGCGTTTCGCAAGGACATCCACCTCCTCAGAGATATCCGCGTCGAGTACGTAGCTAACTTGCACCGGCCACTGGGCCGCCGGCCCGCGGCTCCCGCGTCGGTCTTTGTCCTCGATGCCATCGAGGTCGATCGCTGGCAAGTTGCCCGTCCGAGCTGCCTGGACATACTGAGTGATTGCCTGACGAATGACCCGCCCGAGGGGTAGGGCCTCGTCTTCCGCTCGATGCTCCAAGGCGGCTACAAGCCGACTCGACAGATTCGCCGTCTTTCGGATCGTCTTCGTCGCGGGTCTTTCGCGGCGGTCTCGAGTTATTAGCTCAGTCTTTCCCATCATCTTGCTCCTTTTCAGTTGGAAGTACGTTCGCTAGTATGGCATACTCCCATGTAAATCCCAGGGGAGTTTTCTCATGACCAGACCTATAGTCAGGCACACAGATGGTGCGCTCGCTGGAAGGCGGGTACTGGTAGTTGGCACGGGCCCTCTCGGGCTGATGACGTGCCTGGCGCTGACCGCAAATGGCGCAGAGGTGACCCTGCTGTCGGACACCCACATGTCGCAAAGCACAGGCTTCGCGCACGCTGCCGGGCTTATGGAGCCAGTGGCGACCAGTGACCCGCGGGCCCCACAGTGGTTCAAGCGCACTGTCGAGTTCTGTGCCGCGGCAGCCAACGACCCCGATTGGGGCATCGAGCCAAGATCGGTGCTCTTCCTAAGCGACCATACGTCCACACACGAACAAGATTGGTTCTCGCAGGTACCAAAGCGAGCAGCGGAGCAAGCGGACCTGCGAGGGGGCCGCAGTCAAGGGACGTGGTTCGACACCTATGTCCTTCAGCCGGATATTGCCAGCCGGGCATTCCAGCGGGAACTCGTGACCGCCGGGATCGAGTTTCGCGCGAGGAACTGTCGGAAGATGCTCTCCATAGAAGCAATTGCCAGCACGGCAGTGGAGAAGCGAATGGATGCATTCGTACTCGCGGCCGGCCTGGGACTCGCTGCTCTCCAGGACATCGATACCGTCATTGGACGTGATGCAGGACTTACGGCAGGGCTTGGACTTACGATTCGCATGCCGCTTGCCGAGCTGCCGCTAGACCATGTCCTGATGGACGCCGATGATTTCACCTACCTGATCCCCCAGCGCAACCAGGTCGTGTGCGGAGGCACCAACATCCCGACTCCCCATGATGATGAGCTGGTCGAGGGCAAGTCGGCAGTCGCTAAAAGGCTGCGAGCCGAATGGGAGGACGATGTACGACGCCGCGTGCGGCGGCTTTACCCTGAGGTCGGACCGTTCACTGGGGGCGATGTGCGCGTAGGCGCTCGACCGCTGCGTCACGAAGTCCTGACTGCCCTAACGGAGCGCTTCGGCATTCCTGGCCTGATCCTAGGCGGGGCCGGAGGCTCGGGCTGGACCTTCTCTGTTGGGATCGCGGACGACGCATGCACATTTCTTAGTGAGCACCTGGATGCATCAGCACCCGGACAACTTCGACTGCAGGCAGCATAACCACGATCCGAGCACGATCTCGGCAGAGCCGGGCACTCTGTTGACGGACCCCGCTCCTCCTTACGGCTGATAGGAGGCGTATCGACCGGCGGTAGCAAGACGCTCGCCTTGGACGAGAAGCGACGTTCCAGCGACCTATCGCCAACGCCGCGAAGCGATGAGTCCCTTCGGGAACACTGCACTAGTGGACGTGTCCGCAAGTGTTGCGGTGTATTGGAAGGGATGATGGGCGGCACGCAGAATTATGTGTTGTGCCCAGGTCCAGCACCCAGGTGATCGA
>JADGPL010000040.1 GCA_017882455.1 Solirubrobacteraceae bacterium
CCTCCAGCCGATCCAGCACCCTGACCACGATCGCCCTGATCGCATCCTCATGCGCCGCGATCCGCTTCGGCGTGAACCCCGCCTGAAACAAAGCCTTGAGCCGGTCGTGCTTCGGCGGATCCATCCCGATGAACATCGCCCGGGCCAGCTCGATCGGGAACCCGGCCGCCGCCACGATCACGCCTCCCAGTTCCGAGGAGTAGGTCTTCCAGTCGCGGCTGACCGTGTGGACGTCCTCCGCGGTCGTCACCGACCAGAAGCCCGGCTCGTCGGGGAACTCTTCAAAGCTCTCCGTCCAGTGGACCGGGCACCCCCTGCGCATCTCCTTGAATGCCTCGAGCGGCGGGCCGTCCAGCCACAGCTCGTGTGCGGTCAGTTCCAAGTCTGCGATGTCTCGCCCCACGGTCGCCATTTCCCAACCTCCGCTGTCGCCCTCTCTGGATGCGCGCTCGATGATACTGGCTGGCTGGCCAGGACGCACGCGTTGCCGGCCAGCCGCCGAAAGCGCGTTAACGGGTTGTTGACCGAGCCGCTGCGCCCCTCGTCAGACTGTCCCTGCGTGCCGCGCTCCTCCGCCCAACCCAACGTGCCCGGTCGTGGAATCGTCGCCTCCTACGGGCCTCGCTTCTGGATGCTGGTGGCGCTGGTCGGACTCGGCGCCGGTCTCGGCGGGGCGCTCTTGATGGAGCTGCTGCGCGCCGTGCAGCACCTCGCCTGGTCCTACCACTCGGGCGACTTCCTGGACGCCGTGCAGCGGGCCTCCTCAGCCCGGCGGGTTCTCGTCCTGCTGGTGGGCGGCCTGGTGGCGGGCCTCGGCACGATCCTGCTGTCCCGCGGGGGAGCCTCGGAGGTCTCCGAGGCGCTGTGGCTGCGTGGCGCGCGCCTGCCGCTGGCGGCGAGCCTGGGGCGCGCGATCCACTCGATCGTGGTCGTCGCCCTGGGCGCCTCTCTCGGCAGGGAGGCCGCGCCGCAGCAGGCAGGCGCCGCGGTCGCGAGCAGGTTGAGCGATTGGGCGCAGGTGCCCGAGTGGCAGCGGCGCCTGCTGGTCGCGTGTGGCGCCGGCGCGGGGATGGCAGCCGTCTACAACGTGCCCCTCGGCGGCGCCCTGTTCGCGCTCGAGGTCCTGCTGGGCACGCTCACGCTCCCGCTCGTGCTCCCCGCGCTCGCCACCTCGCTGATCGCCACCGCCGTCGCCTGGATCGCGCTGCCCAGCCTGCCCACCTACGCCATCCCCCACTACGAAATCAGCGGCGCGGAGGTCGTCTGGGCGCTGATCGTCGGACCGATCGCCGGCCTGGCCGCGGTGGGCTACATCCGGCTCATCACCCGTGCCCATGCGCTGCGCCCGGCGGGCTGGGTGCGTGTGGCCGCGCCGGTCGTCGTGTTCACGGCGCTCGGCACCGTGGCGATCGCCTATCCCCAGCTGCTCGGAAACGGCAAACCCGTAGTGCAGCTGGCGCTCGTGGCGAAGCTGAGCGTCGCTCTGCTGGCCGTGCTGCTCGTGCTGAAGCCGATCGCCACCGCGGCCTGTCTCGGCAGCGGGGCGCCGGGCGGGCTGTTCACGCCCACGCTTGCCTTCGGCGTCCTGCTCGGCGGCCTGCTGGGACAGGGATGGTCTGAGATCTGGCCTGGCACGCCGCTCGGCGCCTACGCCATCATCGGCGGCGCGGCCGTGCTCGCGGCCTGCATGCAGGGGCCCCTCGCCGCGGTCGTGCTGATGCTCGAGCTCACCCACCACGCGGATGCGCTGATGGTTCCCGTGCTGCTGGCCGTAGTGGAGGCCACCGTCCTGGCGCGCGTGCTCGGGGCGCCCTCCATCTACTCGGCGCGCCTGTCCGGCCACGACGGGCACGCCGAGACCGCGCAAGCACCGGATGACGGGCGCAGCGGGGACGGATGGAGCGAGCGTGACCTCGAAGCGCCGAGCGACTTGCTGCCGACCTCGATGCCCTCCGCGCCGCGCGAGAGCTGAGCTCAGACGAAGCGCTCGAGGACCCTGCCTATCGCCTGGGTGCCGAACTCCAATGACGCCGCCGGAAGGCGCTCGTCCTCGGCGTGGATCAGATCCATGAAGCCCATCTCCTCGGGCAGCTGCATCGGCAGGAAGCCATAGGTCTGGATTCCGAGCCGGGAGAAGAAGCGCCCATCGGTGACACCGGGAAGCAGCAACGGGACCGGTGTGGCCGCGGGGTCGAGCTCGCGCAGCGTGTCGGCCAGCGTCCCGAACAGCGAGAGATCCGGCACGGCCGCCACCGGATCGTGGCGGATCACCTCGAGCTCCAGCTCCACGCCCGCGAGCGCGCGCAGCTCGGCGAACATGTCCTCTGGGCCGAAGCCCGGGAGAAGCCTGCAGTCCAGTTCCACCGAGACCTCCCCGGGGATCACGTTGATCTTCTCCCCGCCGCCCACCACCGTTGCGCTCGCGGTGTTGTGCAGCAGCGCGTCGAAGGTCTTGACGCGATCGCCGAGCAGGTCGAGCAGCCGGTCGGTCAGCCTGGGCGTGAGCAGCCCCCGCAACGGCAGCGCCGCCGGCGCCGGCAGCTCGGCGGCGATCGCCTCGACCATGCTGCGTGCCACCGGCGTCACGTGCACCGGCAGCCGCCGCGAGTCGAGCCGGCCGAGCAGTCGTCCGAGCTTGCCCATCGCGCCACCCCGGACCGGCATCGAGCCGTGGCCGGCCCGCCCGCGCAGCGTGGCCCGCGACCAGCAGATCTGCTTCTCGGCGACCATGATCGGGTAGAAGCGCTTGCCGGCGATCTGCATCGTGAACCCGCCGAACTCACCGATCGAGTAGCGGACGCCGGCGAACAGCTCGGGATGCTCGCTCACTAGGAAGTTGGCTCCCAGATCGCTGCCGGCCTCCTCGTCGGCCAGGACACACAGGATCACATCCCCCGGCAAGCTCGTGGCGCTCGCCTTGGCGCGCATGAACGCGGCCAGCACCATCGCCACGCCACCCTTCATGTCCAGGGCGCCGCGGCCCCACACGTAGCCATCGCGCAGCTCGCCGCCGAAGGGCTCGTGGCGCCACTGCCCGCGCGCGGCCACCACATCCACATGACCCTGGAGCAGCAGCGGCGCGGCCTCGCCGCCACCCGGGATCCGGGCGATCAGGTTGGGGCGCTCGGGATCGTGCGCGAGGATCCGCACCTCACAGCCGAGCTCCTCGAGCAGGCCGCGGACCCACTCGATGCACTCGCCCTCGTTGCCCGGAGGGTTGGTCGTGTCGAAGCGGATCAGCCGTTGCAGGATCTCGGCCGGGCGATCCTGGAGGGCCTCGGGCGACACCGCCACAGTTTCCCCGATGCGGCACGTGACTTGCAACGCTGTTTGCGCGAGCTGGCACGTGGTACTACTGCCCTATGCCCCGCGCGATGTGGACCGGTGCAATCAGCTTCGGCATGGTCACCGTGCCCGTGAAGCTCTACAGCGCGCTCAATCGCAAGAGCGTGCGCTTCCACCAGCTCTCGGGCAAGACCGGCGTGCGCATCGCCCAGAAGCGCGTGGACCCGACGACGGGCGAGGAGGTCGCCTACCAGGACGTGGTCAAGGGCTTCGAGATCGCCCCCGACCGCTACGTGGTGATCGAGCCGGGCGAGCTGGAGACGCTGCAGCCCAAGAAGACCAAGACGATCGAGATCGAGGACTTCGTCGAGCTCTCACAGATCGACCCCGTCTACTACGACCATCCCTACTACCTCGCTCCAGGCCCCGGTGGCGCCAAGCCCTACCGCCTGCTGCTCGAGGCGATGCAGGAGACCGGCAAGGTCGCGATCGCCCGCGTGGTGATTCGCTCGAAGGAGAACCTCGTGGCCCTGCGCCCCATGGGTGACGTGCTGGGGATGGCCACGATGATCTTCGCCGATGAAATCCTTCCGCCCGATCGCCTCGACGAGGTCGCAGAGGCGGCTGAGGTCAAGACCACCAAGCGCGAGCTCGACATCGCCAAGCAGCTCGTGGACTCGCTCGCCGGCGAATTCGAACCGGAGCGCTACAGCGACACCTACCGCGAGGAGGTGCTCGCGATGATCGAGCGCAAGGCCCAGGGCGAGCAGATCGCGGTGCAGCCGACGGCCGAGGAGGTCGCGGCTCCCGCCCCGGATCTGATGAGCGCGTTGAAGGCAAGCCTCGATGCCGTCCGTGCGCGCGAAGGCGAGCAAGGCGCCAAAGCGCGCAAGAGGCCCGCCGCCAAGAAAGCCGTAGCGAAGAAGACAGCCGCCAGGAAAGCCGCGGCCAAGAAGCCCACCGCCAAGAGCTAGGTGCCCGCAGCCCGCAAGCTCGAGGGCTACCTGGCGAAACGCGACTTCGCCGCCACCCCCGAGCCCGCGCCGACGCCTGCGAGCGAGACGGAGCAGGACGCCCCGCGGTTCGTCATCCACGAGCACCACGCCAGGCGCCTGCATTGGGATCTGCGCCTCGAGCGCGACGGGGTGCTGGCGTCCTGGGCGGTCCCCAAGGGCCTGCCTGAGACCCCCAACGACAATCGCTTCGCCGCCGCCACCGAGGATCACCCGCTCGAGTACCTCGACTTCCAGGGTGAGATCCCGGCCGGGCAGTATGGCGCCGGGAAGATCGCCATCTGGGACCGCGGCACCTACGACACCCTGAAGTGGGAGCCGCGCAAGATCGAGGTGGCGCTGCACGGCGAGCGCCTGAACGCCCGCTACGCGCTCTTCCCGATCGACAGGCAGGATCCACCGAGCGACTGGATGATCCACCGCATGGATCCGCCTGCCGATCCCGACCTGGAAGCGATGCCCAGGCGGATCGTGCCGATGCTCGCGCGCCTCGGATCGCTCCCGCGCGAGGACGGCCGCTGGGCATATGAGATCAAGTGGGACGGGGTTCGGGCGATCGCCTACTCCTCGCCGGGAGAGCTGCGCCTGCAGTCGCGCAACCTCAACGAGATCACCCACAAGTACCCCGAGCTCGCCAGCATCGGACGAGCGCTCGGCTCCCACAGCGCCGTGCTCGACGGCGAGATCGTGGCGCTGGAGGAGAGCGGGCGCCCGAGCTTCTCGGCGCTGCAGCAGCGCATGCAGCTGAGCTCCGAGGCGCAGGCCCGCAGGCAGATGAAGAGCACGCCCGTCACCTACATGGTCTTCGACCTGCTCTGGCTCGACGGTCACTCGCTGATGGCGCTGCCCTACGGCGAGCGCCGCGAGCGGCTCGCCGCGCTTCAGCTGAGTGAGCGCAGCCTGCAGATCCCCGAGCATGTCCTGGGGCACGGCCGGGCCCTGCTCGAGGCGAGCGCCGAGCAGCATCTCGAGGGGATCGTGGCCAAGCGCCTGGACTCGATCTACCGGCCCGGGCTGCGCTCGCGCGAGTGGATCAAGATCAAGACAGTCGGACGCCAGGAGTTCGTGGTCGGTGGGTGGATGCCGGGCAGGGGCAAGCGCAGCGAGAGCATCGGCGCGCTGCTGCTGGGGGTGTATGAGAAGGATCGGACCCTGCGCTTCGTGGGGCGGGTGGGCAGCGGCTTCAGCGACTCCGAGCTCGAGCGCCTGTCGCGTCTGCTGGCGCCGCTGGAGCGGAGCAGCTCGCCCTTCGCCACCGGCCCGAAGCCTCCACGGGCAGCCGTCTTCTGCGAGCCGCGGCTCGTGGCCGAGGTCGAGTTCGCCCAGTGGACCGCCGCCGGCAGCCTGCGCGCGCCCACCTACAAGGGCCTGCGCGAGGACAAGGCGCCCGAGCAGGTCGTGCGCGAGGACACCGGCGAGGCGCTCTCGCCGCACGCGGGCGAGGCGCCCGGCGCCGCGAGCGACGTGCTCTCGATCCGAGAGAAGACACCGAAGCGCGCCGAGGCCAACGTGGACGGCCGCGAGCTCAAGCTGTCGAACCTCGCAAAGGTGCTCTATCCCGCGAGCGGCTTCACCAAGCGCGACCTGATCGGCTACTACGCCACGGTCGCACCCGTCCTGCTCGGCCACCTCGAGGGCCGTCCGCTGACCGTCACCCGCTGGCCGGACGGCGTGGAGGGCAAGTCGTTCTTCCAGAAGCAGGCCCCCGCGCATCGGCCGGCGTGGGTGCGCACGGCGACGGTGCCGAGCGAGAGCAAGCCGATCGACTACACGCTCGCCGAGGACCTGCCGACGCTCGTGTGGCTCGCGAACCTCGCGGCGATCGAGCTGCACACGCCCCTGTCGCGAGCAGAGGCGATGCAGAGGCCGACCGCGCTCGTCTTCGATCTCGACCCGGGCCCCCCGGCTTCCGTGATCGAGTGCTGCCGCGTGGCCCTGCAGCTGCACGGGATGTTCGAGAACCTGGGCCTGCGGAGCTTCGCCAAGACCTCGGGCTCCAAGGGGCTGCAGGTCTACCTGCCGCTCAACAGCGACAAGGTCACCTACGAGCAGACCAAGCCCTTCGCCAGGTCCGTGGCCGAGCTGCTCGAGGCCGCCGAACCGGAGCTGGTCGTCTCACGCATGACCAGGGTCCGCCGAACGGGCAAGGTCCTGATCGACTGGAGCCAGAACGACCAGAAGAAGACCACGGTGTGCGTGTACTCGCTGCGCGCCACCGCCCGTCCCACGGTCTCCACCCCGCTCGAATGGGACGAGGTCGGCTCTGCGCTCCAGAGCGCAGAGCCCGAGCGACTGGTATTCGAGGCCCGCGATGTGCTGGGCCGGGTTGCCGAGCGTGGAGATCTGTTCGCGCCCGTGCTGTCCCTGGTTCAGGAGCTGCCGGGCTGAAGCGCCCCGACGAGCGCCGGGGGGGACGGCGACGCCGAGCCGGCGGCGGCCATCGAGCGGTCCGCGCGCCTCATGCCCGGGAGCAGCAGGCCCCCCAGCGTGACGGCGGCACCGGCGAGCCCGGCGGCGATCAGCGTGGTCCGTACGCCGACCATTGCGCTGACGGGCGCGGTGAGCGCGAAGGAGACGGGCAGCAGGCCGATCGAGACCAGCCAGTCGAGGCTCGAGACTCGCCCGAGCATCGTTCCAGGAACGTGGCGCTGCTTGATCGTCGCCCACACGATCGTTCCGGCGGTCTCCAGCAGGTTGAAGGCGAGGCTCGCGAGCATGAGCTGCCACAGCGTGTTGGCCAGGCCATAGCCGGCGACCGCGACGGTTGCGAGCGCCCACACCAGATACATGAAGGTGATGCCCCTGGAGGGGAGCCCGCTGCGCATCATCACAAGCGCGCACCCGACCGAGCCGAGGCCGCCCGCGCCAAGCACCAGGCCGAGCTGGGCGCCGCTGCCTGAGAGTTCGTGCTTGAGCACGAATGGCAGCAGCACCTCGGCGGGTCCCATGAACAGCAGGTAGGCCAGCCCCGCGCTGGCAAAGGTTCCCCACAGCCACACGTTGCGACGGACGTAGGCCCAACCCTCGAGGATCTGGCGACTCGCCGAGGCCTCGGGCGCGACCGGCGCCGCCGCGGGGCGCACGTGGGCAGACATCGCCCACAGCGTCGCCGCCGAGACCGTGAAGCTCGCGGCGTCCACCAGGAACGCTCCACCCGAGCCGACCACCCCGATGAGCGCTCCGCCCAGGGCGGGACCGGCCAGACGCAGAGCGAGCGGGCGGACGACCTGCTCGAGCGCGTTGGCCTGGCCCAGCTGCGACGGCGCGAGCAGGTCCGGCACGATCGCTTCGCTGGCGGGGTCGAAGAAGGCCTGGGCGCTGCCGTAGACGGCGACGATCAGCACCATGTGCCACAGGCGCAGCGCCCCGCTCGCAGCCAGCGCTCCCAGGATCGCCAGCAGCGCCGCCCGCACGCCGTCGGCGAGCAGCATCACCTTGCGGCGGTCGTAGCGGTCACTGACCACCCCTCCGAAGAGCAGGAGCACGATCAGCGGCGTCGTCATCGCGACTCCGAGCAGCGACAGCGCGCTCGGGGCATTGGAGAGCGTGTACGCCTGCCAGGCCATCGCCACGAGGAACGCCCCGTCGCCCAGCAGCGACACGCAGCGTCCGGTGAACAGCAGCCGGAAGTCGCGGTTGGCGAACAGGCTCCGGCTAGACGCCATCGTGCGGGGTCGGCACCGGCTCAACCGGGCTCGGCACCTGCTCGACGGTTGACTGGCCGTTGCGCTGCGACCCCTCCGCCAGATAGTCCACGAGGAGCCCCGACTCCATCGGGTGCGCGAAGTGGAAGCCCTGGCCCAGCTGGCAGCCGAGATCGCGCAGACGGGTGAGCTGCTCGTCGAATTCGATGCCCTCGGCTACGACCTCGAGCGCGAGCGAGCTGCCGAGCGCCACCACGGCGCTGGAGAGATCCGCCGCCTCGCGGGTGGCCTCGGGCCGCAGGAAGGAGCGGTCCATCTTGATGACGTCGACCGGGAAGCGGCTGAGATAGCTGAGCGAGGAGTAGCCGGTGCCGAAGTCGTCCATCGCGATGCGAACACCGAGCGCGCGCAGCTCCTCGAGCTTGACCACGGCGACGTCGGGGTCCTCCATCAGCATCGACTCGGTGATCTCGAGCGTGAGCAGGCCCGGCTCGAGGCCCGACTCGGCCAGCGCGTCGCGCACGTCGGAGATGACGTCTGAGTGCTGGAGCTGTCGCACGGAGAGGTTGACGCATATGTAGGGGGGGGCTCCGTCGGTCCATCCCCGATGCACGGCCACCGCCTGCAGGCAGGCCTCGCGCAGGACCCACCGCCCGATCGGCACGATCAGTCCCGTCTCCTCGGCGAATGGGATGAAGTCCCCGGGCAAGACGATCCCGCGCTGGGGATGGTGCCAGCGCAGCAGCGCCTCCATTCCTGCGACGCGACCGTCGATGAGACGCACGATCGGCTGGTAGTGCAGCTCGAACTGCCCACACTCGAGCGCCCGCTGAAGGTCGGCCCGCAGCTCCAGGCGCGCGAGCACGCCGGCGTGCATCTCGGGCTCGAACAGGCGGTAGCCGCCCTTTCCGTCGCGCTTTGCGATGTACATGGCCGCGTCTGCGTCCCGGATCAGCTCGTCGGCGCCGGCGTTCGAGGATCGCTCCAGGATCGAGATCCCGATGCTGCCGTGCACGACGAGCTCCTTGCCGGCCACCATCAGCGGCTGGCGCAGGTCCTCGAGCACGCGCTCGGCGACCTCCACGGCTGTCTCCTGGCTGTCGAGGTCCTCGAGCAGCACCACGAACTCGTCCCCGCCGAAGCGCGCCGCCGTATCGCTGGAGCGGATGCTGTTGGACAGGCGCTTGGCGACGTCGATCAGCGTTGCATCGCCCGCGCCGTGCCCGAGGCTGTCGTTGATCGTCTTGAAGTCGTCGATGTCGAGGAACATCACCCCCAGCTCGCGTCCGTCGCGCCTGGCGCCGCTGATCGCGTGACGCACGCGCTCCACGAACAGCGCGCGGTTGGCCAGGTTGGTGACGGGGTCGTGGAAGGCTTGGTGGGCCAGCTGCTCCTCGAAGACCTTGCGCTCGCTGATGTCACGAGCGTTCAGCACGATGCCGCGGACGTGCTCGTCCTGGAGGAGGTTGGTGTGGAGGATCTCGAACTGCCGCAGCTCACCGTCGTGGTGGCGCAGGGTGCACTCGATGACCTGACCCTCCGGCCGCGCGTAGGCTGATCCGTCGGCGAGCAGCGTCAACAGCCGCCCGGCGTCCTCGGGCGCCACGAGCTTGTCGAAGCGGGTGCCGAGGAGCTCATCGGGCCGATACCCCAGGACGTGCTCGGATGAGGGGCTCTGATAGGTGATCGTGGCGTCGGCGCCCACGACCGTGATCAGGTCGCTCGAGTTCTGCACGAGCGAGGCGAAGCGCGCCTCGCTGCGCTGGAGGTGGATCTCCTCGGTGAGCCGTGCCCCCTCGAGTGCGAGCGCCAGCTGCATGGCGAGGGCTTCGAGGGACGCGCGCACGGGACGTGAGGTCTGCGTGGGGCCGGCGACCAGCAGGACGCCCAGGATTCCGCCGCGACCCGGCAGCGCCAAGACGAGGCCACTGGTCCAGTCGCTCGGCAAGCCCAGCTCGGTGAGCAATGCAGCATCGAGCTCACCGCCGTGCCGGGTGCTGTTGGAGGCGAGCTTCAGCAACCGCTCGCCCATCTCCTGCGGCAGTCCTCGCTCGGGCGAGTCGGGAGCATCGTTGCGGGCCCTCACCGTCAGCTGAGCGTCCTCGCTCAGGCAGAGCAGGCCGGTGCCGGGGCCGTCGAGCAGCGTTGCCACCACGTCCAGGGCCGACTGCTGCATCTCCTGCTGGGTCGCGCACGCCACCAGCGCTGCGCCGTGGGAGCTGAGCAGGCGCTCGCGCGCCGCCGATCGCTCCTGCTGGCGCACGAGATCCACCATCCGCATCACGACCAGCCCGAACAGCACTATCGAGGCGCAGATGATCACGATCAGATCGAGATCGCCGCGGTGTATCTCCTTCAACAGGATGCACACGGGCGCGATCAGCGAGGCGCCCGTGAGCAGCCCCAGTCGCAGGTGCGTGAGCTTGGCCTCGGGTTCGCGCACGGGCTTCTCCAGCTCCACCATCGAGGGGTGCAGCGCCGCCGCGCCCCAGAGCACCTGATAGGAGAACCAGCCGATGTCGAGGAACAGCTGATGATGGAAGGCGTTGTTGAGCGTCATCACGCCATAGACGAAGTCGGTGGTGAGCAGCGCGAGGATGCTCGTGCCCAGCAGGTAGAAGGCCGGCTGGCGCTTGCCGGCGCCGAGCACCAGGCGGATCGCGGCGGCGAGCAGGAGGATGTCCCCGAGCGGGTAGGCGACCGAGACCAGCTTCGGGAGCAGCCCCAGCGTGCCGTCGTGCAGGTAGGGCGCGATCTGCAGCACCCAGGAGAGCAGCGACAGCCCGAGCGTCAGGATCGCGGCATCGATCAGCGTGTTGCGGTCGCGTTGTGCGTCGCGGCGGCGTACCAGCAGCATCAGTCCCAGCATCTGCGCCACGTACACGCTCAGATAGATCGCGTCCCCGATCGAAGGGAACGGGACTTCGCCGTGGAGGATGTACTTGGGGTAGCTGTAGGTGTAGACGTCGCCGAGCCAATAGAGCAGCAGCCCTGCCGCGAACAGCCGCCAGGGCAGCGTGTAGGCGGGGCGGTTGCGGCGAATGCCGACGATCACGGCGATCCAGCTGGTGAGACCGAGCGCGTTGAAGACCAGCGCGTTGCCCTTGAGCGGGGGCACCAGCAAATACATGAATGCGCCCGCGGCACCGAAGATGAGGTACGCCTGCCACGGCTGCAGCCTCGACCTGAGCATCACGCAACACCTCCGTCGCGCATGGCGGTTGCACTCTGGAGCTCGCCTTGCTCGGCAAGCTCGCGCAGAACCTCGATCAGGAGGTCGACCTCGGCATCGGTGTTGGCAGCGGTGAGCTGCACGCGAAAGCCCACCTCGGCCTTGGGCACGAGCGGGTAGGCGGCGAGCGTGACGTAGACGCCGCGAGAGAAGAGGAAGCGGCCCACCTCGTCGATCCGATCGTGGTCGCGCAACGGGATCTCGATGATCGGGAACCCCGAGTGATTGGGGGTGTGAGCATCGAGCTCCTCGAGCGCACCCAGCACGCGCATGCTGTGGGCGTGCAAGATGCAGCGCAGCTGCTCACCCCGCGTCTCGTTCACCTGAAAGCCAGCCAGGACGGTCGCAAGCGAGGCCACGGGCGAGGGTCCCGAGTAGAGGTAGGGCGGCGCAGCCACCTTGAGCAGGTTCTTCACCTCGGTTGGACACGCGATGAAGGCGAGCAGCGAGGAATAGGACTTCGAGAAGCCTCCCACGAGGACGATGTCCTCATAGCTCTCACCGAAATGCCTCACGATGCTGTTGCCCCGCGCTCCGTATGAACAAGGCTCGCCACCGTCGCGCTCCCCTATGACCCCGAAGCCGTGGGCGTCATCGACGTACAGCAGGGCGCCGTGACGGCGGGCAACCTCGGCGAAGGCACGGAGGTCCGGGGCGTTCCCGGTCATGCTGTTGACCCCGTCCATGCAGACGAGCCGGGCGCGGTCGTGCTCGGCTCTCAGCAGCTCGTCGAGGTGATCGGGATCCTCGAAGCGGAAGCGGCGCACGGCCGCGCCACGGGATCGGGCCACCTGACAGCCGTCATAGATGGTCTTGTGCGCTCGCGTGTCCAGGAAGATCGTTCCGGACGCCGCCAGAATGGGGATGACCGAGGCGTGAATGTGAGTGATCGTGGGAAGGACGAGCGAGTCCTCGCACCCGAGCAGCTCGGTGAGCTGAGTCTCGATCTCCTCGTAGAGCACCGGGCTGCCGAGCAGGCGCGACCAGCTGGGATGGGTCCCCCACGCCTCGAGATATGCGGGAATCGCCGCGATGATCTCCGGGTCCAGATCGAAGCCGAGATAGTTGCAGGAGGCGAAGTCGGCCAGCCATTGATCGCCGACACGGATCATCCGTCCGTCGATCTCCTCGATGACGGCATCCATCATCGGGTGCGACGCACGCAGCGCCTCGATGTCGCGAACGGTGTCGAGCCAATGATCGATCCAGCGACCGCCTGATCGGGCGGGGGCGGCGGCGGAAACGGATGCTGCGGACAGCGTCGTGGGCGACATCTCCGAATCCTCATCGGGTGCTGGAGGTCAAACCTTGACTGCGGGTGGGCAGGCACTCAACGCAATTACACCGTCGAGAAGGACCCGCGACCGCGTCAGAGGTGACGGTGCTTCAATTTCGATAGGCCGACGAGTACCGAAAAAGGACTCTCCTGACGTTTCCGTGGGTCATGTGATGCGTCCGGGGAGTGGTGGGCAGAGGCCGGAGAGTCTGAGCTTGGCGAGGGCGATGAGCGCCTCTGG